>JAAEUB010000303.1 GCA_024227755.1 Paracoccaceae bacterium
TGCACCTCGCCATGGCGTGGACAGCCGGTCAGATGGTCATTAACCAGCCCGCAGGCCTGCATCCAGGCATAGACAATGGTTGGCCCGCAGAACTTGAAGCCTGCTTTTTTAAGGTCTTTAGATATCTGCACGGACAGCGGTGTAAAAGCAGGCACATCCGAGAGATGTTCAAAGTGGTTCACCAAAGGCGCTCCGCCCACATATTCCCACATCTCCGAAGCAAAAGCATCCGCCCCACCCATTTGAAGATAGGCATGCGCATTTCCAATTGTGGCTTCGATCTTGCCCCTGTGGCGAATGATGCCTTTGTCTGCCAGCAAGCGCATCACCTCATCTTCACCCCAGCCCGCAATTACCTCGGGGTTAAATCCCTGGAACGCAGCGCGGAAATTGTCGCGTTTTTTTAGAATTGTAATCCAACTCAAGCCAGCTTGAAATCCGTCGAGAATCAGTTTCTCCCACAATGCGCGGCCGTCGTATTCCGGCACGCCCCATTCGTTGTCATGGTATGAGGTGTAAATCTCTTCACCCCCCGCCCAGCCACACCTGTCACTCATTTTGTCCTCTTTTCAATCTGTTACCCGCGTTTGCGCCTGCATGTACAATTTTCGACAAAGTCAGTTATTTACATATTGTTAGCAGCTAAGGCGCAAGGATGTTCGGAAAGTTGGAAGGAAAAATAAGATGGGCGACCCGACCCTAAGTGACCCTGCTGCCGCCCTTTCAAGCCCGTTGTCGATGGCTGTGTCGGCGCAGGACAGCGACACACTGGATTTGGTGCGCGAAGCACTGAACGAAAAACGCGTATTACTGGCTTATCAACCGGTGGTGCAAACCGTACTGCCTGAAAAGGTAGTATTCTATGAGGGACTAATCCGCGTGATGGACCGTAATGGGCGTATCATACCGGCGAAAGATTTTATCGACGTCGTGGAAAACACCGAGTTGGGGCGAATGATCGATGCGTTGGCGCTGGAAAAAGGCCTAGACGCGTTGGAAATGGAACCGGGGCTGCGCCTAGCAATTAACATGTCGGCGCGTTCAATCGGCTATCCGCGCTGGAACCGGGTTTTGCAGGCAGGGCTGGAAAAAGACCCGACAATTGGCGAAAGACTTATACTGGAAATTACTGAACGCACTGCCATCGCCATTCCCGAGATTGTGCAGGTCTTCATGAATGATCTGCAGATGAAGGGGATTTCCTTTACGTTGGACGACTTTGGGTCCGGCTTTACCTCGTTCAAATACCTCAAGGAATTCTATTTCGACATTCTCAAGATTGATCGGGAGTATATCCGCGCCATCGACAACAACACAGACAATCAGGCGATTACCAGGGCCATAATGTCGATGGCCCGTGATATGGAGATGTTCACAATAGCAGCCAATGTGGAAACTGCTGCGGAGGCCGAAGTATTGACCAAACTGGGTGTCGATTGCATGCAGGGTTATTTTTTTGGCATGCCGACCATAACACCCCATTGGCAAAAGACCGATCCACGGCGTCGGGTTGGATAACCGACCGAATTTCTCTCTAGCTACGGTGCTTGATTTTTTCTGCAATGCAGCATAAGCCTTTCGTATATATTCAGGCGTCTGACCTCCAAGCCCTTTGGCACGGAACCAAACCGATATTCGGGGGCGTCAAAACTTGGACCAGGGAGGCCAGATATGACCAATATAGTAATCGTTTCCGCCGCACGCACCGCAGTCGGCTCATTTTCCGGCGGCTTTGCCGGTACGCCAGCACATGACCTTGGAAGGGCGGTTCTAGAGGCGATCGTAGAACGCGCCGGTATCGACAAAAGTGAAGTATCCGAAACCATTTTGGGTCAGGTGCTAAGTGCAGGTCAGGGGCAAAACCCGGCGCGACAGGCGCATATTAACGCGGGTCTGCCCGTTGAAAGCTCGGCTTGGGGCATCAATCAGGTCTGTGGTTCGGGTTTGCGCGCTGTTGCGCTTGGTGCCCAGCATATCATGTTGGGTGACGCCGCCGTCGTTGCTGCGGGCGGACAGGAAAATATGTCACTTTCCCCGCATGTCGCGCATCTGCGCGCCGGGCACAAAATGGGCGACGTCAAGTTTATCGATCTGATGATTCGCGATGGACTTTGGGACGCCTTTAATGGCTACCACATGGGTCAAACTGCTGAAAATGTTGCAGCAAAGTGGCAGATTTCCCGCGATGAACAAGACGCGTTTGCCGTTGCCAGCCAAAACAAAGCCGAGGCTGCACAAAAGGCTGGGCGCTTTGATGACGAGGTTGTTCCCTTCACCGTTAAGACCCGCAAGGGTGACGTCATCATCGACAAGGACGAATACATTCGCCATGGCGCCACCATGGAAGCCATGCAAAAACTACGCCCGGCATTCATGCGTGACGGTGGCACGGTGACGGCGGCCAATGCCTCGGGCATCAATGACGGTGCGGCAGGGGTTCTGCTGATGAGCGCCGAAGAGGCCGAAAAGCGTGGGCTGGAACCACTGGCACGCATCGCATCCTATGCGACCGCCGGATTGGACCCATCAATCATGGGCGTTGGGCCGATATATGCCAGCCGCAAGGCACTGGACAAAGCCGGTTGGAAAGCCGGAGAGCTAGACCTTGTCGTGGCAAACGAGGCTTTTGCCGCACAGGCATGCGCGGTCAACAAGGACATGGATTGGGACCCTGAAAAGGTCAATGTGAACGGTGGCGCAATCGCCATTGGTCACCCGATCGGCGCCTCCGGGGCGCGCATCCTCAACACGCTCTTGTTCGAAATGAAACGCCGCGAGGCTAAAAAGGGACTGGCGACGCTCTGCATCGGGGGCGGTATGGGCGTGGCCATGTGCCTTGAACAACCCTAATGGGCAGTTTTTCAAAATCCATCGCGCAATAATGTTGCGTATTCCTTTGGGTTTCGGTAATTCCATTGCGAACACGAATCGGTAAACGGAGAAAAATATGACACGGGTCGCATTAGTTACTGGGGGCACGCGCGGTATTGGCGCGGCCATTTCTACTGGTCTGAAAGAAGCGGGTTATAACGTCGCCGCCAGCTATGCTGGAAACGACGAGGCGGCCGCTGCTTTCACCGCCGAAACGGGCATTCCAACCTTCAAGTGGTCGGTTGCCGATTACGACGCTTGCGCCGCGGGCGTGGCCGAGGTCGAGGCAGCACTTGGCCCCATCGACGTTCTGGTGAACAATGCCGGCATCACCCGCGATGCGCCTTTCCACCGGATGACGCAGGCCCAATGGAAAGAGGTGATTGATACCAATTTATCCGGCGTTTTCAACATGACCCATCCAATTTGGCCAGGCATGCGGGAACGCAAGTTTGGCCGGATTATCACCATCAGTTCGATAAACGGCCAAAAGGGTCAGTTCGGGCAGGTGAATTATGCCGCCTCAAAAGCTGGGGACCTGGGCCTGACAAAAAGTCTGGCGCAGGAAGGCGCACGCTTTGGCATCACCGCAAATGCCATATGCCCGGGCTATATCGCCACCGAAATGGTTATGGCAGTACCGGAAAAAGTGCGTGAAAGCATAATTGGGCAAATCCCTGCTGGGCGCCTTGGCGAACCGGAAGAAATTGCCCGCTGTGTGACCTTTCTGGCCTCGGACGATGCAGAGTTCATTAACGGCTCGACCATTACCGCCAATGGCGGGCAGTTTTTTGTCTGAGGTTAAGATGAAGTGACGAAAGGCCGGGCCACTGCGATAGGCTTTGTCGCCGTGGTTTTGTGGTCATTGTTGGCCCTCTTTACCGTGGGGACGCTGCCGGTGCCGCCGTTACAGCTTAACGCGATGGCGTTTGCCATTGGCGGCTTTGCCGGTTCTGTCTGGATCATTCGCACTGGCGGTCTGAGTCAATTACGGGGGGTCAGCTGGAGGGTTTATGCCTTTGGAACTGCGGGACTTTTCGGCTATCACCTGCTTTACTTCAGCGCCTTGCGTCTGGCCCCGGCGGCCGAGGCCGGGCTGATTGCCTACCTCTGGCCCTTGCTGATCGTATTGTTTTCCGGCCTGCTGCCAAGCGAACATTTGCGCGCAGGGCACATCGCCGGGGCCGCAATCAGCTTTAGCGGGGCGGCTTTGATAGTTACGGGTTCTGGGGTTGATTTCAGCACCAATGCCCTGCCCGGTTTTGGGCTGGCGCTTCTCTGCGCACTAACCTGGGCGGGCTATTCGGTTTTGTCGCGAAGGATGGGGCAGGTGCCAACGGCGGCTGTCGCAGTATTTTGCCTGGCAACCTCCGCCCTGTCTTTACCATTGCATCTGGTTTTTGAGGAAACAATCTGGCCCGCCCACCTGATAGGCTGGGGTGCAATCGTGGCCCTTGGCCTTGGCCCTGTCGGGCTGGCTTTTTATGTCTGGGATATCGGGGTGAAACGCGGTGATATACAATTGTTGGGCACCAGCGCATATGCGGCACCGTTACTGTCCACGCTTGTCTTGGTTCTGGCGGGCATTGCCAAGCCCAGCTTGGTATTGGCAGGTGCAGCTATACTGATAACCGCAGGTGCCGCCATCGCCGCGCGAAGTTCAGCCCGCATCAGCCAGAACCGCTAGTTTTTCGATTTCAGCGCTTATCAGGCGCTAAGTCGCTCAATCTCTTCCTTCAGCCTGAGTTTTTGTTTTTTCAGCTCGGAGATGTGCAAATCGTCGCTGCCTGGTGACCGTTGCGCCTCTTTCACTTCGTTTGAGAGGGCTTCATGCTTTTTGCGAAGTTGCTGCACATGCGAGTTTACGTCCATGGTCATCCTCCTGTTTGCCACATTAATCATAGTGCACCACAAAACACGGCATTTGTCACGCGTTTGATGCCTACTTTCAGCAATCAAATTCGCACCGCAATCGTTAAGAAAACACCAAAACCGATGCGATTACCAAAGGGGAAGCGCCACGCCATCGCGTAAAATTGCACTTACTTCCTGCCGGTAGCTTTCCACATCGCCCACATGTTCAGCCCCGTCGTGTAAAATCAATGGGGCTGCCAGGCGAAATGCGCCACGCCCGCCCTTTCGCGCATGCAAAAGTACCAGTGTTGCCGCCCGCCCTTCACGCGCACATAACGGTTTTACCAAGATTGTTCCCATGCGCTGATCAAATGCTGCCAGAATTTCCGGCAAACGCTCGGCCTTCTGGATCATCGTCAGGTATCCGCGCGGTTTCAGCCGTTTGGTTGCCGCCGCTATCCAGTCACTTAGCGGCGTTTGTTCCCCAACCGAAGCCTCGCGCCCCACATCCGGGGCCAACGAGCCGCTTGCGCGCAGATGATAAGGCGGGTTCATGATGACATGGTTAAAGTTTTCCCCCCGCACCGCTTTTGGCAAGGCTGCGATATCTGCCTCATGCACTTCAAGCGCAATGTCATTTTCAAACGCATTACGGCGCGCCAACTCGGCGTAGTTTCCTTGCTTTTCGACCCCCACCAGACGCAGGCCCTTCAAGCGTGTTCCCAAAGACAGGATGGCAGCACCGGCACCGCACCCAAGTTCAAGCACCGATTCGCCTTCCTGGGCATTGACCGAAGCCGCCAGAAAAACCGGATCGACCCCTGCGCGGTACCCCTTGCGTGGCTGCATCAGCATCAGCCGCCCGCCAAGGAACTTGTCAACCGAGATTGCATCGCGTGCAAAACCCATGCTTACTTCTCCACCAGTATACCATTGTCGCGCATCGCCCGGCGGGCCTGCGCAACATCCTGATCAGGGACCATAAGGCGACGAGGTAAAATTCCTATTGATCCATCCAAAACGCTCATATGGACGTCCATAACAAAGTGATCTATACCCTCGCCATCAAGAAGAGCGGTGGCAAAAGCCAGGGTGGCGGGGTCATTTGTGCGGATAAGTTCTTTCATACTCAAGGACTTAAACACATAGATGCCATTTGTCGAGTTGCTGGGCAATGGGTGACGGGATAGTGAACAAAGATAGCGATGTGACATCTAAACCGCATGAGGCCATGGCCAAATACCTGGCCCCGGACCTTGATGCAGTTGGCGAACTGATTCGCACCCGTATGGCATCTGAGCATGCGCCGCGTATCCCTGAAGTGACCGCACATCTGGTCGGGGCTGGGGGCAAGCGCCTTAGGCCCATGCTGACGCTCGCTGCGGCACGCCTTTGCGGCTACGATGGCCCCTATCATGTGCATCTGGCCGCAACGGTCGAGTTTATCCATACCGCAACGCTGTTGCATGACGATGTGGTTGATGAAAGCAGCCAACGGCGCGGGCGTCCCACAGCAAATCTTTTGTGGGACAATAAGTCCAGCGTTCTGGTCGGTGATTATCTGTTTGCCCGTTCGTTCCAGTTGATGACTGAAACCGGTTCAATCAAGGTGCTGGATATCCTCTCAAACGCCTCAGCCACCATCGCCGAGGGTGAGGTGTTGCAACTGACTGCGGCTCAGGACCTGGCAACAAGTGAGGGTGTTTACCTGCAAGTGGTGCGCGGAAAAACTGCAGCATTATTCGCCGCTGCGACCGAAGTCGGCGGTGTAATCGCCGGGGCGGATGAGAAAATGGTGAATGCCTTACGCGAATACGGCGATGCGCTGGGAATTGCGTTTCAAATAGCCGACGACCTTCTGGATTACTGGGGTGGCGAGGCGACCGGCAAAAACATCGGTGACGATTTTCGTGAGTGCAAGCTGACCCTGCCATTGATCAAGGCGGTGGCCAGTGCCGACGGGGACGAGCGCGCATTTTGGGAACGGGTGATCGAAAAGGGCAAACAGGGCGACGGTGATCTGGAACATGCGCTGGAGCTTTTAGAGCTTCACAATGCGCTTGAAGACACCCGAACAGAAGCGGTTAACTGGGCTGACAAAGCTAAGAAAGCGCTTGAAATCCTGCCCGATAATCCCCTGCGGTATATGTTAAGGGATATTGCTGATTACGTGGTGGCACGGCTGAGATAGTCCGAGGGGTTCACGCCAGACTTACTGGCCGCACCCACCAAGTCGGATGCGCTTGTGCCAGCTTAACCGCAGCAGTTTTCGCTTTTTCCAGTGAGGCAAACAACGCAAAGCAGGTTGCGCCTGATCCCGACATTCGGGTCATTTTTGCACCATCTTGGGCGCCAAGTGCGCCAAGCACCTCGCTAATGAGCGGCTGAAGCGTGCATGCTGGGGCCTCCAGATCGTTGCGCTGTGTTGCCAGCCATTTGATGAAACCGCCGGTATCCAGCTTCTTTGGCAGGCGATTTGGCATGGCATTGCCTTGTTTCGCGCTTAGGGCTGAAAATACCGCCGGTGTCGCCACTTCAACTCCTGGGTTGGCCAGCACTGCCCACAGGGGAGGCAGGTCAGGCATTGGCGTAATTCTCTCGCCGATGCCCTGCATCCGCGCCGCCCGGCGCATCAGACAGACGCGAATATCCGCCCCCAGAGCTGTTAAACCACGTGGAATATTACGTTGCCCGGTCAATTCACACATCGCCAGAGCAGTGGCTGCAGCATCTGCCGACCCACCGCCAATTCCCGCCGCAGAGGGCAGGTGCTTTGACAAGGTTATCGAAACTGGTGTTTCAAACAATGCAGCAGCGCGCAGAACAAGGTTATCCGCACCCTCCGGCACACCATTGGCCATCGGCCCGGTAACGTTCAGGTTTGTCTTATTGGCAATGGTGACAGTCACCCGGTCACCCACATCGGCAAACATCACCAGACTATCAATCAGGTGATAACCATCCGGGCGTTGCCCGGTCACATGTAAGGTCAGATTGACCTTGGCCGGGGCGAAAACCTTAACCGTCTTCATCAGACCGGATAAGCGGATCAGCGCCCTCTTCTTCCAGCACAACGTCCAGACCAACCTCCAACTTGCGGCGGATGCGGTCAGGATCAATCTCGTCCGGGTCCGTGTCATCCGAAATGAAGGAAAGGGCGCGGTGCCATTGAAACTCGGCCTCAAGACGGCGACCAACGGCCCAGTATACATCTCCCAGATGATCATTGATGATCGGGTCTACGGGAACAAGCTCGACCGCGCGTTCCATCTGCACCACCGCCTCGCCATAGCGGCCAAGACGGTAATAAACCCAGCCAAGGCTATCTGTGATGAAGCCATCTGCGGGGCGCGCGGCTACAGCACGTTCAATCATATCCAGAGCTTCATCAAGGTTCTGTTTTTGCTCAACAAAAGAATAACCAAGATAGTTCAATACTGATGGCTGTTCAGGATTGAGTTCCAGCGCCAGGCGAAAATCTGCCTCGGCTTCGGGCCAGTTATCTAGCTGTTCGTGGCAAATGCCGCGGGCAAAAATCAGTCCCCATTGCTCGCGCGCTGGCGTTTCATAGGACTGCACCGCCTTGTCATAGGCATTCGTGGCCTCATCACAACGGCCTAGAAACCTGAGTGTATCACCAAGTGTCTTGTGTACTTTGGGTGCATCAGGATGACTTTTAGCAAGCGCCTCGAGCACGGCAATCGCTTGGCCCGAATCGCCCCAGCGGCGTAAAGCTTCGGCCCGCGAAAGGCTGGCGGTAAGGTATAACCTGTGGGATTCAGGCACCTTTGCATAAGCTGGAACGGCTAGTTCGAAACGCTCGAGCATCTCCAGCAGGGTAGCGGAAAGAAGCGTTGCTTCATAAAGCTCTGGCTTCAGAAACTCTGCGGTACGGCTATAGAGTAAAACTATGTTTGGCTCAAGATCGCGGGCCAGTGATTGCGCGACCGAAAAAAACACATCGGCCAGCCCGTCACGCGGCGAAGCGATGGCCGAGAAGGCAATGGGTTTACCGGCTGCCAGTTCGCGGCGAAGGAGGGCTATTTCGCCATCACCGCCACCTGGAAAAGCTTTGTCCAATAACTCGACTGCAGCTTGGTTTCGTTCCAGTTGGCTGAGGATCTGGGCGTAAGCGATCAACCCCTGGCGGTCCAGTTGAAGAGCTCCACCCGCCTCGCCGGAAAAAACTTTGACAGCCCCTTCAAAATCTCCGGCAAGCGCCATGGCAAGCCCACTGTGATAAAGGGAAAATCGGCCGGGATCCTGTTCATCTTCAAGCGAAGCAAAAGTCTTAAGCCCCTGCGTCACTTTACCTGACCCGACCTGCGCCCAGCCTCGGATCACCAGATCCAACAATCCCCCAATTGTGGTACCGTCATCCAGCGCCGCCAACACCTTGGCCCAGTTTTCAGCCCTGATAGCATCCGCCAGCAGGACCAGCCCGGCGATCTGATTGTCGTGTGAAAGCCCCTGAAGCCGACGCGCCACCGGCACCGCTTCACCAAACTCACCCAGTCCGATTTCGGCGACAATAAGCCCCTCCATCAAATCCATATTGTCCGGATCACGGGCCAAGGCGCGGATGCCATATTCAACATTGGCGGAATAATCTCCAGCAATATCGGCTTGTCGGGCAGCCAGATAGGGTCCGGCAAAGCCTTCCGCATTCGCAGGGGCTGTAAGGGCAAGCGCCGCGTTCAGGGAAAAGGCAAGGATGGGCAGAATGCGATAGGTATGGGGAAAGGGCAAAGGGGCCTCGTAATTCAGATGTTTGACCCGAACCTAGTGCGCCCGAGGCCTAGGTGCAATGCGGGGGCTTGGCCGGGATGCGCAGATGACGCAAGTTTTAGCAATAGTCCCTTGGTTTGGAGCAAAAGCAATCACATATTCGGATAATTCGGCCCCTCACCCCCTTGCGGCACGTTCCAGGTGATATTGCTGGTCGGATCTTTGATATCGCAGGTTTTGCAATGCACGCAGTTTTGGAAGTTGATCACAAAACGCGCCTCTTTGCCTTCTTCTTCGATGACCTCATAAACCCCGGCCGGGCAGTAGCGCTGTGCCGGTTCCGCATATTCAGGCAAGTTCACCCGGATCGGAAGATCAGGATCTGCCAGTTGCAGGTGACAGGGCTGCTGTTCTTCATGATTGGTGGCAGCGAAACTAACATTGGTCAGCCGATCAAAGCTGAGTTTACCATCTGGTTTTGGATAAGTGATAATCGGGTAATCCGCCGCCTTGCCGGTCGCCTGAGCATCGTCTTTTCCGTGTTTCATCGTCCCAAACAGAGAAAACCGGAAAATGGTCTGAAACCACATGTCAAAGCCGCCCATTGCCAGCCCTGCCAGCATACCCCAGCGCCCGTTCATCGGCGCCACATTGCGCACAGGTTTCAGGTCCTTACCGACCGGGCCTTCCCGCAGCGCGCTGTCATATGCTTCCAGCGTATCGCCTTCGCGGTCAGCCTTGATCGCTTCAACCGCTGCTTCGGCCGCTTGCATGCCGGAATGCATGGCATTGTGGTTGCCTTTGATGCGCGGCAGGTTGACCAGCCCCGCAGTACAACCCAGCAAAGCACCGCCCGGAAACGCCACATCTGGCACCGACTGAATACCGCCCTTGGTTACCACCCGCGCGCCATAAGCAACCCGCTTGCCGCCCTCCAAAAGTTCGGCAATCATCGGGTGATGCTTGAGGCGCTGGAATTCCATATAGGGGTAAAGATGCGGGTTTTTATAACTCAGGTCTACGATCAGGCCCACATATACCTGATTATTTTCAAGGTGATAGAGGAAGGAACCGCCGCCGTTTTTCCACCCCAGTGGCCAGCCCATCGTATGGGTCACGGTGCCCTCGCGGTGCTTTTCGGGCTTCACTTCCCAGATCTCTTTCATGCCCAGCCCAAACTTGGAATGGTCAGCTTCCTTGTCCAGACCAAATTTGCCAATGACCTGTTTTGACAGCGACCCACGCGCGCCTTCGCTGAGGAATACGTATTTGCCGTTCAGCTCCATCCCCGGCTCATAGGCGTCTCCGGGTGTGCCGTCGGGGTTCTTGCCGAACTCTCCGGCGACTACGCCACGAACGCTGCCATCCTCGCGGTAAAGCAGTTCGGAGCACGCCATGCCGGGGTAAATCTCGACCCCTAGCGCCTCGGCCTGCTCGGCCATCCAGCGGCAGACATTGCCCATGCTGACGATATATTTTCCGTGATTAGTCATCAGTGGGGGCATCAGGAAATTGGGAATACGAAGGCCACCACCCGCGCCAAGCATATAAAACTGATCGCGCTTAACCGGCACTGAAATGGGCGCGCCTTTTTGCGCCCAGTCGGGCATCAATGCGTCCAGTCCCGAAGTATCCAGAACCGCACCTGACAGGATATGCGCGCCGACTTCCGAGCCCTTTTCAAGGACAACCACATTGAGATCACTATCTAGTTGCTTAAGCCTGATCGCGGCCGACAGACCCGCCGGACCTGCCCCAACGATCACCACGTCCATGTCCATTGCTTCGCGTTCTATCTCGGCCATTGATTTCCCCCCGCCATTCCTGCGTTTCCCAAAAAGCGATAGCCCCCGCTTGCACAAGGGTCAATCACGACACGACGTAACGCGGCACATATGCGTCACCATAGGGCCAAAAGCCGCGTATCAGTACCAATTTTGCCAGCTTTTCCTTGCATTTCCCCTGCCCATTGGGTCAGGTGAGGGAAAGGCGGACGCAAACACCCTGAGATCCGCCATGGTTTAAAACGGGCACAGAACGGGCACTGGAAAACATGGACAAGATCCCCCTTACCCGCGTGGGATATACCGCGCTGGACAGCGAGTTGAAGCAATTGAAAAGCGTTGAGCGACCGGCGGTGATCCGGGCTATCGCCGAAGCACGCGAACATGGCGACCTGTCAGAAAATGCCGAATACCATGCGGCACGCGAAAAGCAGAGTTTCATCGAAGGTCGGGTGAAAGAGCTTGAAGGTATCCTTTCGCTTGCAGAAGTGATCGACCCGGCCAGCCTTTCGGGCAATATCAAATTTGGTGCTACAGTGACAATTGTCGATGAAGACACGGATGAAGAAAAAACTTATCAGATTGTCGGCGAACCCGAGGCTGATATCGAATCCGGAAAACTAAACCTCAAGTCCCCATTGTCGCGCGCTCTGATCGGCAAAGAGGAAGGCGACAGCGTTGAAGTGCGCACGCCGGGGGGAGAAAAAGCTTATGAGATCGTAACCGTCAAGTTCGTCTAAAGGGGTGCAGGAAACCTGAGATGACTGAAACCAGAAATGACCAACCATCTGGCCTCGGCGTTTTTCAAAGCGGCGGCAAAGGCAGGGGAATAAGCGGCGGCGAGGTTATCGCCCTGATCATGTCTCTCATTTGGCTGGGGGGCTGCGCCATTTTCTTCTTTGTGCTTGGCGGCGGTACTGACCTTGAAGGCAATCAAGGCCTGACGGCCGACCCGCTTCAGTTGGTAATGACCGCCATGGCGGTGTTCATGCCGGTGGCAATCATATGGGTGGCAGCCGCGGCTACGCGTTCAGCACGGATAATGCGTGAGGAAAGTGCGCGTCTGCAAGCCGCCATTGACGGCATGCGCCACACCTATCTGCAACAGCAACAAGGTGCAGGCTTGGGACAGCGTAGTGCAAATGTTGAACGAAAGCTTGATCAGATCGCTCAGGCTCAACGACAAACCGAAAGCGCAATAGCCACATTCACCTCATCGCGCCCCGAAGCTCAGTCTTTTGTGAAGGTCACGCATGCCCCCAATCCAGAGCCTGCGCCAACCTCACCGCCATCCCTGCCCGATGACAATCAACCGGCATTCGAACTTGGCACGCGCGCTGAAGAGCTTGCCCCACCGCTTCAGGTTTCCGACTTTATCCGCGCCATGCATTTTCCTGAAAACGCAGACGATCAGGAAGGTTTTCGGGCCCTGCGGCGGGCCTTGCAAGACCACAAGGTCGCCGGATTGGTTCGCGCAGCGCAAGATGTTCTGACCCTGTTGTCGCAAGACGGCATCTATATGGACGACATGCGCCCCGATATGGCGCGGCCTGAGTTCTGGCGCAAATTTGCAGCGGGAGAACGGGGTCGGGCCATTGCCCCGCTGGGCGGAATACGCGATCGCTCGTCACTGGCATTAACTGCCGGGCGTATGCGTAAAGATCCTGTGTTTCGCGACGCAGCGCATCATTTTCTACGCCGGTTTGACCAAATCTATTCCGGCTTCGAACACGGTGCCTCGGACAGTGACATCGCCGCAATGGCTGACACCCGAACCGCCCGCGCCTTCATGCTGTTGGGCCGGGTGACCGGGACATTCGATTAAGGCTGTCGCAACCAACGTCAATTTGAACCGACCGGGCTTTCCCCGCCTCAACGCATGTGACACTCTCACACTAACCAAGGGGGAGCGCATGGCAATCACGACCTGCATTTTCGATGCATACGGCACCTTGTTCGACGTCAACGCAGCCGCCCGGCAGGCGGCAGCGGAACCGGGGTACGAGGCGCTGGCGGCCTGCTGGTCAAAGCTTTCAGCCGATTGGCGCGCCAAGCAATTGCAATATACCTGGCTCAGGGCGCTGACCGGTGAATACACCGCGTTCTGGCAGGTCACCCAGGATGGGCTTGACTGGGCGTTAGAAGCAAATGGGTTGGAGGGTGATAGTGAACTGCGCGCGCGTCTGCTCCAGCTTTATTGGGAGCTTTCGGCATATCAAGAAGTCCCCGTCATGCTGAATGCGTTAAAAACGGCCGGGCTGAATACGGCGATTCTGTCCAACGGATCACCCGACATGCTGGAGGGCGCGGTAAGCTTTGCCGGTATTGGCGACGTGTTAGACGATGTTTTATCGGTTGAAAGCGTGGGCATTTTCAAACCCGCACCGCAAGTCTATGAACTGGTCACCGAACGCTTTGGCTGCACACTTGATGAGGTGCTTTTTGTGTCGTCTAATTGCTGGGACGGATTGGCGGCGGCGGGGTTTGGTTTTAACACGGTCTGGGTAAACCGGACGGGCGAACCCCTGGATCGTTTGGGCCATAAACCGCGCGAGGTGCTCAGCGACCTTACCCGTATTCCCGAATTGGCGAGGGTATTTTGATGCAGTTTTTCCAAACTGAAGATGGAACCAAGCTGGCATATCACGACGACGGTAAAGGGCTACCCGTCCTCTGTCTGGCGGGGCTGACGCGAAATTCAAAAGATTTCGATTTCGTCGCCCCTCACCTAACCGATACCCGCCTGATCCGCATGGATTATCGCGGGCGCGGGGCGTCAGATTGGGCTGATCCGGCGACGTACAACGTGGCACAGGAAGCGGGCGATGTATTGGCGCTGATGGATCATCTGGGGCTGGAACGCTTTGCGATCCTCGGCACCTCGCGTGGTGGCCTGATTGCGATGGCGCTTGCAGCCATGGCTCCGGGTCGCCTGTTAGGGGTGTGCCTGAATGACATTGGGCCTGAGCTGGACATGTCGGGCCTTGAGGTGATCATGACCTATCTGGGGCGCAAGCCTGCCGCCAAAACCCTGGCTGAGGCTGCAGGCGCACGCGCCGGTTTCATGCAAGGTTTTGATGGCGTTCCGCAGGATCGTTGGGACCGGGAAGTCACCCATATGTTCACCCAGACCCAAGACGGGTTGGAGCTGACCTATGATCCGGCTTTACGCGACACAATTGCGAATGCAGATGCTGGCGGCCTACCTGATTTGTGGCCGGTTTTCCGTGCGTTGTCAGCCCTGCCCTGTGCGCTTATCCACGGGCTGAACTCAAATCTGTTAACCGCCGAGACCGTTACGAAAATGCGCGAAGTGAACCCCCAAATGCTGGTTGCCAGCGTGCCGGGTCGTGGCCATACACCCTTTCTGGATGAACCCGAAGCACTTACCGTTATCCACAATTGGCTGGAAATGCTAAAATGAACAGCGAGATGATCCGCGCTGCGGCCCAACGCCTTCAAGGCCACGCCCGGCGCACCCCTATCCTTTCATCACCCTTTCTGGATGCGATTGCCGGAAGGCGGGTGTTGGTCAAAGCTGAGTGTCTGCAACATACTGGCAGTTTCAAGTATCGCGGTGCGCGATCAGCAATTTCGGCCATGGACGATGCCGCGCGCGCAGGGGGGATCATCGCTTTTTCCAGTGGCAACCACGCACAAGGCGTGGCGCTGGCGGCGCGTGACTTTGGCACCTCGGCGGTGATCATCATGCCGGGCGATGCACCGATGCAGAAAATCGAAAACACCCGCGCGTTGGGGGCCGAAGTTATACTATATGACCGCGCCAATGAAGACCGCGATAAGATCGGCGACAAGCTTGCCAAGGAGCGCGGGCTGACATTGGTTAAACCGTTTGATAATCCGCATGTAATTGCCGGGCAAGGTACGACCGGGTTGGAGATTGCGGCGCAGGCTAAGGAATTCTCAGGCGACGTTCTTGTGCCCTGTGGGGGTGGTGGCCTGACCTCGGGCATCGCTCTGGCATTGGCGACTGAGGCACCTGGGATGCGGGTACGTCCGGTGGAACCAGAAGGGTTTGATGATGCTACCCGTTCGTTGGTCTCCGGCCAAATCGAAGTAAACGCGAAAACCTCGGGCTCGCTTTGCGACGCTATCATCACCCCCAGCCTCGGCAAATTGACATTTCCGATCATGAAGCAATTGTGCGGGACGGGCATAGTGGTCAGCGAAGATGAGGCCTTACACGCTATGGCGCTGGCCTTTACCCGCCTGAAGATTGTCGTTGAGCCGGGCGGGGCAGTCGCTTTGGCAGCAGCACTGTTCCACGGCGAAAACAT
Source organism: Paracoccaceae bacterium (assembly GCA_024227755.1). Classification (GTDB taxonomy): domain Bacteria; phylum Pseudomonadota; class Alphaproteobacteria; order Rhodobacterales; family Rhodobacteraceae; genus JAAEUB01. The sequence goes on from JAAEUB010000303.1 coordinate 15,536, forward strand.
TGAAGGTGATGCCGTCATAAGCGTAACCTCGGGCGGCAACGTCGACCCGGCGCTCTTCGCAGACGTGTTAGAGAGGTTTGGGTCAAATGACTGATTTCACCATTGCGACTTTCAATGTCAAGAATCTGATCGGACCAGGCCGGGAATACTACAAATTCGAACAATACACGGACGAAGAATATGCCTGGAAAGAGGCATGGATGGCCGAGCAGTTGGTGACGCTGGATGCCGATATCGTAGCCTTTCAAGAGGTGTTTGAGGAAGAAGCCTTGCGTCAGGTCGTGGACGCGGCAGACAAGATCGGCAAGGCCTCAAACGAGGCCGCATTGCCCGACCGCTCAAAAAGCTACCGAAAGAAAGCCATTTTTCGCAAGCTTTCCTATACGCCATACAAGGACGCTTCCCTGACCTTCGCACCCAACGCAAATGACGGCCCACCGGGAAAACGACGACCGGGACTGGCAGTGCTGTCGCGGCTGGGCTTTGCCGGCCAGCCCGAGATTATTCAAGACCTCAACCCACCGCTTGAAATCCCTTTTCAGGAACTTGGTGGCGGCGCGGCAGGGGGCATTACCCTGACCCGGCTTTCACGCCCTATCCTGAAAGTGCGGATACAGGTGAAGGGACAGGTCATCACGCTGTTCAATGTCCACCTAAAAAGCAAACTGGGCGAACATATCACTCTATCAGGTGCTGATTTCGCGCCCGAGGCCGACCTTGTGCATTACGACCCGGTTGGCCGGGCCATGGGGTCTTTGCGCGCAGGCCTAAGGCGGATGGCTGAAGCGTGGGTTTTGCGCCGTGAGGTTGTGGCCGAGATCAAGCTCGGCAATCCGGTCGTGGTACTGGGTGATTTGAATGACGGCGAACACGCAGTTTCCAGTGAAATAATCTCGGGCGAGAAGCCTTTTCGCAATTACGCATGGATGCGCAGACATGACGCAAAAACCCGCGATGACCGTTACTCTAACGAAGACGCCGAGGCGATCTGCGATGCTGTTGAAGCGGTCAAACTGACCTCAGCCGAAGCGATGTTTGTGCGAAAATCCCTGCGCGACATGGTCTATACTTCGGCCTTTGGTGGGGTGTTTGAGTCGATTGACCAGATTCTCCTTTCACGACATTTCCACCCGGATAATGCAGAGAAATTCGCGGAAATGTTATACTTTTCCACCTTGAATGACCATATTACCGACGGATCCCACCCCGAAGCACCATACAACAAACTGGCTTCGGACCATGGCCAGATCATGGCTCATTTTCGGTTGAGGGGACGAGGAGGGAAAACGCGATGAACATGGCTGATATCGGTGGAAACATCCGCCTGCATTTTGACGACCAAGGGCCGCAGGATGCCCCGGCGCTGGTGTTCTCCAATTCTTTGGGAACGGATTTTCGTCTGTGGGATGCGCTTTTGCCATACCTGCCTGAAGGCCTGCGCATCATCCGTTATGACATGCGTGGACATGGCCTGACCTCATGCCCGGACGGCCCCTATTTCATGGGCGATCTTGTGGCCGACGCGGCGGCGCTTTTGGATTACCTGAAAGTGTCCGAGTGCGTTTTTGTCGGGCTTTCTATTGGCGGCATGATCGCGCAAGGATTAGCGGCCGAGCGGCTGGACCTTGTACGTGCCATGGTGCTGTCAAACACAGCCAGTAAAATCGGTACCCCTGCGATATGGGAAGAACGAATGGCCGATGTGCGCAACGGCGGCATCGAGGCAATCGCCTTTGCCACCTTGCAACGCTGGTTTTCGCGCCAGTTTAGGGGCGAAAACCCGGGTCAGGTCGAAGCCTGGATGAACATGATGATACGCACACCGGTTCAGGGTTATCTGGGTGCCTCGGCCGCAATTGCCGAGACCGATCTCTATGAAAGCACCGCGCGCCTGACCTTGCCGACACTGGGGATCGGCGGTAGCGAAGATGGCTCGACCCCAGCCGATCTGGTGCGTGAGACGACCGAACTGGTCAAAGGTGCGCGATTTGAGCTGATCCGTGGCGCAGGCCATTTGCCGCCGGTTGAAAAGCCCAAGGAATACGCCGGGCTTATATCTGGGTTCCTGCGTGAGATTGGCCATATCTGATGGCGCGGTTTGTGCTGATCCACGGAGCTGCCCACGGGGCGTGGTGCTGGCGCGATGTGTTACCTTCCCTGCAACTTTTAGGCCACAAAGCACGCGCCATTGACCTGCCGTCGCACGGGGATGACCCGACCCCGGCTGAGAAGGTAACGCTTGATGACTACGCCAATGCCATTCTTGCAGCGCTCAAAGGTCCAACCATTGTGGTCGGCCATTCGATGGCGGGGTATCCAATTGCACGTGCGGCAGAGATGGCACCGGATAAGGTCGCTGGTATGGTGTATCTTTGCGCCTATACTCCGTGGCCCGGTCTCGGGATGGTGCAAATGCGCAAGCTTGCCAAAACACAGCCCTTGCGCGAGGCAATACGGGTGGCGCCAGACGGTCGAAGCATGAGTTTTGACCCGGAGATGGTCAAGGCCAAGTTTTATCACGATTGCCCGCCCGGCACACTTGATTATGCCCTGCCCCGTCTGACCCCGCAGGGTATTCGTCCGATGGAAACACCGGTAGATCTGCACCACACCCTGACTTTGCCGCGCTCATATATCATCTGCAACGATGACCGTGCCATTCCTCCCGAACTTCAGCGCCGGATGGCAGCAAAATTGCCGCCGGAAAACGTATACGAAATGGAAACTTCCCACTCGCCCTTTTTCACTGCACCGGATAGGCTGGCGCTGATCCTTGACAGAATTGCGAAAACCACATGACCAAACCCTGTATCATTTGCGTCGCCATTACCGGTTCAGTACCACAAAAGGCCAACAATGCCGCCGTACCCATCACCATCCCCGAACAGGTTGAAAGCACACAAGCGGCTTTTGAGGCCGGGGCCACGATCGCTCATCTTCATGTGCGTAACGACGATGGCACAACGACCTCGGACCCCGAAAAGTTTGGCCACCTGATGGAAGGCATCCGCGCCCACTGCCCTGGCATGATCGTGCAGTTTTCCACCGGTGGCCGATCTGGCGCAGGGACCGAGCGTGGCGGCATGTTGCCGCTTAAACCGGACATGGCATCGCTTACGGTCGGGTCGAACAATTTTCCTTCTCGGGTTTATGAAAACAGCCCCGATCTGGTGGATTGGCTGGCGGGTGAGATGTTGAAATACGATATCAAGCCCGAGATTGAAGCCTTTGACCTCAGCCACATCTTTCAAGCGGCAAAAATGGCCGGTGACGGGCGTCTGACCTCACCTCTATATGTTCAATTTGTCATGGGGGTAAAAAATGCCATGCCAGTGGACCGGGATGTGTTCGACTTTTATGTCAAGACCCTGTCCCGCCTTGCGCCAGACGCCCAATGGTGCGGTGCGGGGATTGGAGCGGGACAAATACTCGTAAACGAATGGTCAATAGCGTCAGGTGGCCATACCCGCACGGGACTTGAGGACAATATGCGACTGGATCGTGACACTCTTGCGCCGTCCAATGCTGCGCTGGTCGCAAGGGCGGCTGAGCTATGCAAAAAATATGACCGTCCGGTTGCAACCTCGGATCAGGCGCGCAAAATTCTCGGGCTGCCCTTGTAAATCCATGCAATTTGTTATCGTTTCGGGGAAAGAACCCGCCAACCAAAGGCCCTGAAATGCCACCCAAAGCCACGTTGACAGCTCCAGCCCCCCAATTGCTGGCGTTTGGGCCGGACGCTGTTATCGTGCGGTTTTCTTTGACCCCGGACCCCGGTGCGAACGCAGCCGCGCAGGTTTTCAGCCAGTTGGTCGAGCAATCCCGGCACCAGGGGCTGATCGAGGTCGTACCCTCGCTGGCTTCAGTTATGGTCCGCTTTGACTTGGCGCAGGTGAAACGCGGCCAGGTGATCAATGAGCTCTCGCAACTATTGCAGGGCACCGACTGGACCCAGGTTGATGCACCGCCACCGACAAGACGCTGGACCATACCTGCGGTTTTTGGCGGCGAAACCGGACCGCAGATAGATGAAGCCGCTGCATGCGCCGGGCTGAGCAGAGAACAGGCCTTGACCACCCTTACCCAAACGCCCTTGCAGGTATTGGCGATAGGCTTTGCCCCCGGTCAGCCCTTTCTCGGCCTCTTGCCTGACGTTTGGAATTTCCCGCGTCAATCGACGCTGACCCCGCAAGTGCCCGCAGGCGCATTGGTGGTTGCGGTGCGTCAGGTGGTGCTGTTTGCCAACCCCTCAGCCACCGGCTGGCGTTGGGTAGGCCAGACCGCCTTTCGCCCCTTCCAGCCCGAAAAGGTCGATCCGTTTCCTCTTCGAAACGGCGATGAAGTCCGGTTTGAGCAGATATCTGACACCGAGTACCGCGCGCTTCTGGCAGGGGAAAACGCCGGTGCCGATGTTGCCCATTGCGAGGTGTTATCGTGAATGGCCGGATAAATATCCTTAGTGCCGGGCCGGGCATAACCGTGCAGGATCTTGGCCGCCCCGGACGCCTAGCAACCGGTCTTTCACGCGGCGGCGCGGCCGACAGGCTGGCGTTGCACGAGGCCGCTGCTTTGCTGGGAGAGGCCAGGATTCTGGCAGGGATCGAGATGGCCGGGATGGGAGGGAATTTCTCTTTCAGTATCCCCACCCGCATCGCGCTGACAGGTGCGCCAATGCACGCCAGTCTGGATGGTAAGCCTTTGCTGTGGCAGGCAAGTCACCACATTGAACCGGGGCAAGTGTTAAATATCGGCGGCGCCAAGGCCGGAGTGTTCGGTTACCTGACCCCAGCAGGAGGGGTCCAAAATCCCACAATCCTTGGCAGTCACGCGGCGCATCTGGCAGTAGGGATCGGCGCACCTTTGGCGGCGGGGGAAATCTTGGCCACTGGTGCGGACAAAACCCCCGAACGTCCCGCAAACATCCTACAGGTACGTAACAGGTTTTCCGGAGGCCAAATACGCATGATGCCTGGCCCCCAAACCGATCTGTTCAGCTCGGATACACTGGCGGCATTCCTGGGCACAGTTTTCACCCGCTCGCCCACCGGCAACCGTCAGGGTGTGCGGCTGGATCATGACGGGGCACCTTTTGCGGCTAAGCTCAGCGGTCAGGCCTCGGACCTGATAACTCCGGGTGATATCCAGATGACCGGCGACGGGGTGCCTTACGTACTGCTAAGCGAATGCCAGACCACCGGGGGGTATCCGCGTATCGGAACGGTTTTAGAGGCTGACCAACCGTTGATCGCACAGGCCCCACCCGGAGCGAATGTCAGCTTTACGATGGTGACGCTTGAAGAAGCCGATGCGATTTACCGCCCGGAAACCAGCCAGATTGCGACCATACGCAAGTCTGTTCAGCCACTAGTACGCACACCGCATGACATTCAGGATTTGCTGAGCTACCAGTTGATCAGTGGTGTTGTCGTCGGGGACGAGGACTAGGAGGGGGAAGCATGCAAACCAAGGTTGATCTCAATTCGGACATGGGCGAGGGCTTTGGCCGCTGGCGTATGGGAGATGACGCAGCCCTTCTGGATATCGTCACCTCGGCCAATATCGCTTGCGGTTTTCATGCCGGTGATGCGGATGTAATGGCTGACACCATGCGAATTGCGGTAAAAAACGGTGTTGGTATTGGTGCGCATCCCGGATTTCATGACCTAAAGGGCTTTGGCCGACGCCGGATGAACCTATCTGCCGAAGAACTGGCCAATCTGGTGACATATCAATTGGGGGCCGCGCAAGCGATGGCGCGGGTGGCGGGCGGTGAAGTTCGTCACCTTAAACTGCACGGCGCGTTGTCAAATATGGCGACCGAAGACGCTGATATCGCCCGGACCTGTTATAAGGCGGCGCTAAAAGTCCAACCAGACATTGTCATCATGGTGCTGGCGGCAACCCCGATGGAGGCTGTAGTGCGCGATCTTGGCTGTGCATGGGCAGGTGAGATTTTCGCTGACCGTGCATATGAAGACGACGCATCACTATTTGACCGCACCAAGCCTGGCGCGGTGCTGCATGACGCGGACATAGCTGCCACCCGAATTCTAAAGATGCTGCAAGAAGGGGCGATTATCGCCGAAAGCGGCAAACGCATTCCCACCCGCATTGACACGATCTGCCTGCATGGCGACACACCTGAGGCGGTAGAAATGGCAGCTGTGCTGCGCGCCCGCTTGGAAGGTGCCGGGATTACGCCCACGCCGCTGTAGGAAACGTAAAAGTTGATCAAATTTTGCGTGCAGGAGGATTCTGCCTTCAAACGTCGCATTTTGCGTTAGACAAATTCTTCAGTTTCAATAAGCTTAGCCGGTATCGCAATTCAACGCATCAGCAGCCGCAGGAGCAGCCATGCAATATCTCACGCCAACCTCTTTCAAAGATGCCAGTGCGCTGGCGGCGGGGGCCAAGGGTACCTCGCGCTTTCTGGCCGGTGGCACCGATGTGCTGGTTCAAATGCGCGCCGACATCTTCACGCCCGATATTCTGATAGACCTAAAGCACATTCCCGGTGTTGCGGATATTACTCAAGAGGCAGACGGCAGTTGGACCACTGGCGTTGCTGTTCCCGGCGCTGTATTGCGCGAACACCAAGCACTTGGTCGCGACTGGCCGGGGCTGGTCGAGGCCGTCGACCTGATCGGTTCAACTCAGGTTCAGGGACGCGCCACAATGGTCGGCAACCTTTGCAATGCTTCACCTGCAGCCGACGCAGTGCCCGCCATGATCGCAGCCGGGGTCGAGGTCAGCATCATAGGGCCGGGCGGCACGCGACGCGAAAAAGTTGAGAACATCGCGACAGGACCGGGCCAGACCTCGCTTGCGAAGGGCGAGCTGATAACGGCTGTGCATATCCCCGCGCGCGGAACAAATGGCGGCGACGCCTACCTGCGCTTTATTCCCCGCACAGAAATGGACATTGCCGTGGTTGGCTGCGGGATAAACCTGCGACTGGACGGCAATACCATCACCGAGGCCCGCGTTGCCTTGGGCGCGGTCGCTCCCACCGCCCTTTTGGTTAAAGAAGCGGCGCGGGCAATCATCGGCACCTCGCTGGACGAAGAAGCCTTGGTGGCCCTCAGCGCTGCCTCTATTGCCGCCTGCAACCCGATTGACGACAAACGCGGCACTATCAAATTTCGCAAACACATCGCAGGCGTGCTGGCGCGCCGCGTCGCGCTTGAGGCCTATGCCCGCGCAGGAGGAACATCATGAACAACATCCACGTCACAACCACAGTAAACGGCGACGCGGTCGAATTTCTGTGTGATCCGCGTGAAACCCTTCTGGACGTGCTGCGCGACAGACTAACGCTGACTGGCGCCAAAGAAGGCTGCGGCACCGGTGATTGCGGTGCATGCAGCGTCCTTCTGGACGGGCGGCTAGTGTCGTCTTGTCTGGTTTTGGGGGCCGAGGCCGAAGGCAAGTCGATCGAAACGGTCGAAGGCATGGCCAACGGCGAGGTCCTGCATCCATTGCAACGCAAGCTGATCGAACACGCCGCACTTCAGTGTGGTATATGCAGCCCCGGCATTTTGATCGCAGCCAAGGCGCTATTGAAGAAAAACCCGGACCCTACGGAAAGCGAAGTACGTTTCTGGCTGGCTGGCAATCTGTGCCGCTGTACAGGATACGACAAAATTATCCGCGCCATCCAGGACGCGGCAGCAGAAATGCGGGGGGCAGCGTAATGGCATTGGACGAATACAAACCGCAATCAGGCGGCGCGGAAGAAGTCAAAGGCAGCTTCAAGGTTGTGGGCACCCGCCCTGACAGGCCAGATGGTATCGACAAGGTCACCGGTCGCGCCCGCTTTGGGGCTGACGCCACCGCACCGGGCATGTTGTTCGCCGCAATTGTACGTTCACCCCATGCGCACGCAAAGATCGTCAGTATCGACGCTTCCAAAGCGTTAGGGCTGGACGGAGTCAAAGCCGTGGTTACGCGCGAGGATTTCGCCACCGGGCTGGATGGTGAGGCGTGGAATGTGCTTGAAAACGTCATGGCAAGTGACACCGCATTTTATGACGGTCACGCAGTGGCAGCAGTCGCCGCGACCTCATCCCTGATCGCCCGTGACGCGATCAAACTGATCGATGTGGAATATGCGCAGTTGCCACATGTCACAGATGTGGACGAAGCAATGAAACCGGACGCTCCGGTGATCCGTGCGGGTACCGCCGACAGCTCGGTGCCCGTCGGCCTGCACCCCAACGTCGTGCGTTACCACGAAAGCGGCCATGGTAACGTGGCCGATGGGTTTGGCGAGGCTGATTTGGTGATCGAGGAAAGCTTTACCACAGCCGCTACTCATCAGGGGTATATCGAACCCCATGCCTGCCTTGCCACCATGGGCGGTGACGGAAAAGGCGAGCTTTGGTGCACCACTCAGGGCCACTGGAATGTGCAAAAGCTGTGCGCAGCGCTCTTGGGCACTGAAACCAGCCAGATCCGCGTCACGGCTTCGGAAATCGGTGGCGGCTTTGGCGGTAAAACCACAATCTTCATTGAACCTGTGGCGCTGGCTCTAAGCCGCAAGGCAAACCGCCCGGTGAAACTGGTGATGAGCCGCTCCGAAGTTTTCCGCGCCTCTGGGCCAACCTCCTCAGCTTCAATGGACATAAAAATCGGCATGAAGAAAGACGGCACCATGACTGCGGCAGAAGGCACGTTTCGCCTTCAAGGCGGTGCCTTTCCTATGGCGCCAATGGAGTTTTCCGCCATGTGCGCGTTTGCCTGTTACAATCTCGCGGCCGTGCGTCAGGTAGGCTATGACGTGATGACCAACCGCCCCAAACAGGCCGCATATCGCGCACCCGGTTCGCCGATGGCAGCATTTGCCGTTGAAAGCGTTGTGGATGAATTGTGTAATGAACTCGGACTTGATCCGATTGAAACACGGCTGAAAAACGCCAGCCATGAAGGCACCAAAGCCAGCTATGGACCCCGGTTCCAGCGTATCGGGCTGGTGGAGACGCTGGAGGCCGCAAAGGCCCATCCGCATTTCACTGCCCCGCTGAAAAAAGGACAGGGGCGCGGCATTTCATGTGGTTTTTGGTTCAATCACGGTGGTGAAACCTCGGTGACTTTGGCGCTCAGCGAGGATGGCACCGCGCAGATTGCTGTCGGCACGCCCGATATTGGCGGTTCGCGTGCCTCAATGGCGATGATGGCGGCGGAAGAACTGGGCATTCCATACGAAGACATCCGCGTCACAATCGCTGACACGGCCTCGCTGGGATATAACGAGATTAGCCACGGCTCACGTGTCACCTATGCCTCGGGTCTGGCGGTTATCAAGGCAACCCGCGACGCCAGGGCCAAACTTTGCGCGCGCGCCGCGGCCAATTGGGGCATCGACGAGGACGCAGTCGAGTGGGAAGATGGATTTGCCAAGCCCGCCGGACCCAATGCAGGTGAGTTTGAACCTATGTCAATTGCCGAGATATGCGGCAATATGGGTGCCACTGGCGGGCCGATTTCAGGCCA
>JAAEUB010000304.1 GCA_024227755.1 Paracoccaceae bacterium
CGACCCGGCGCAGAATAAACTTTCCCATATCGATCCCTGTTGGTCAGGTGCGGCAGGCTCTTAAACGGCCCGTCCGGGTTTGGTAGGTTGCGCGGATGACAATACCCGCGCAACCCTTTGTCATTTAAGCTAAATCAGGCCTTGAGGCCCCATTTGTAGACCTGTGGCAGGAAGGCGATATGCATATCGCCTCCGACCACGTTGCCATTGGTGTGGCGATAGATCGACTGGAAGTAAGGCTGAATGGTCACACCTTCCTCGGCGATTAAAGCCTGACATTTACCGGCGACAACCCGACGTGCATCAGCGTCAGCGATCGAGTTTGCCTCGGCCAGCAGGGCGTCAAATTCGTCATTTGCCCAGCCAAACTCGTTCCATGCCTCGCCCGAACGATAAGCCAGACCCCAAACCTGGGTGGCCAGCGGACGGTGGTTCCAGTTGGTCGAGCTGAACGGGTATTTCGCCCAGTCGTTCCAGAATGTGCTGCCGGGCAGGATGGTGCGTTTGACCTTAATGCCCGCATCACGCATTTGTGCCGCCACCGCGTCGGTGGTGTTTTTGCGCCAGTCATCGTCGATCGAGAGCAGTTCGTGCTCATAATCCGCCATACCCGCTTCGGTCATCAGCTCAAGCGCTTTGGCAGGGTCATGGGGCAGACGACCAACCGAGCTGTCCCATTCCGGGTGCGGTGGGCCAGCATGGTGGTTGTCGGCAGCGGTGCCGCGACCCGCATAGCCCAGTTCCAGACAAATCGCGTTGTCTACGGCCATGGCGATGGCCTGACGTACGCGTTTGTCAGCGTAAGGCTTCATGCCATCCACTTCGGCCAACTGATTGGGACGAATAACGATGGTTGCGCCCGAAGAAACAGCGCTTTCTTCCCAGCCAAGCCCGCTCATCACGTCGACAAAGTCGCCAACGGTCTGCCAAAGCATGTCAATCTCGTCGGCCTCTGCCGCTGCCACCCATGCGGAAGGATCGGTGCCGTAATCGATAAACTCCATGCGGTCCAGAAAAGACCCGCCGCCTTCCAAGGCGTCATGGCCCCACCATGTGTGGTTGGGATTTTTAACGACAACGCCTTTGACGCCAACTTCAAGGCTTTCGGGCATGTATGCGCCGGTGCCGACTGCGGTGCCTATCATGTCATCGGGATTATGCGACGAATGCACAATCGCACCGGGATAGTCCGCCATCCCGGGGATGATCGTGATATCAGGGGCCAATGTGGTCAGCTTGACAGTATGACTGTCGACAACCGTGATGGCACCGTCACGGGCCTGACCGGTATCGGCATCAATAAGCGATGCCATGCGACCAGCCATCGAGTTGCCTTCGACCGATTTATCACACCAGCCGGTGATGTTGCGGGCTACGTCATCGGCGGTGAAATCGTCGCCGTTGTTCCATTTGACGCCTTTACGAACATTCAAAGTGAACTCGGTAGCGTCGTCATTGACGTCCCAGCTTTCGACCAGCATGCCGCGGAAGGAACCGTCCGAGTTATACTCAACCAGATATTCCAGCCAGCCAGCTGTATATGCGGCGATTTGGGTCCAGTCATATGTGCGCGGGTCCTTCATGGCGCGTACTTCCATTTGCATACGCAATGTGCCGCCGTCTTTGGCATGGCTTGCCGCCATTGCCGGCGCGTCCATACCCAGAAGGCCGTAAGCGCCTGCGGTAGTCACCCCCAAAGCGGTGGCGCGGGTCATGAACTCGCGGCGGCTAAGTTTGCCGTCGCGTACTTCCTGCGCGTACATTTCGGCGCCCGGATGCATTTTGGTTTCGTTAAGGTTTTGGTGCGTCATCATTTTCTCCCTGTGACGTTAGACGTTTTTTTAATTCTCAGAGTGCCGACGCCAGCGAAGCGTCTGGCCCCGGTTGCGAGACCGGGTATTTCAAGATATTCTGATTTAGGCTTCCTGGTTCGCCCCCCTTGCAGCCATAGCGCCCTGTTTCATGCCTCAGGTCAATGGCCAAGTTCGTCATTTAGTGTCGCAAAAGCGACACGTCGCTCGATTAAAAGCGACATTGCTGTAAAACGCAAACTATTTCAGGAGTCAGGAGCCGCGGCGAAAATCTGATGGGGTGCGGCCGGTGTGATTGGAAAATGCCCGGGTGAAATAGGCCGGTGAGGCAAATCCCAGAGCCGACGCAATGTCCTTGATCGGCATATGGGTTTCCGACAACATACGCCGTGCTTCGTAATGCACCCGGTCCGCCAGAATGGCCGAGGCGGGTCGTCCGCAAGCCTTGTTGCAAACGCGGCTAAGGTGGGTTGGTGTCACCCCCAGATCGGCGGCGTAGTCACGCACGGATTTGGCAGAGTGGAAATCGGTTTCAACCAGAGATGTAAAGGCTGCTGCCAACCGCCCTGCGGCATTGACCGGCGCGCGTTCGTCACTCAGCTCCGAGGCGACAATCTGGCGACGCAGCCAGATTGCAAGCAGACCGGCATGGCACATAAGTGCGCTTGGGGCCTCGTCGCCGTCGCTGTGCATCTCGGCAGCCAGGTTTTCAACCATCCGGTTCAGCTCGCCATGCTGGTCGGCTTCGCGCAGACGCAGATGCAGGGACGCTTCTGGCAGTTCGATCTGGTCCTCTATACCTGCCGGAAATACCACAATCTGACCGTGGACATGGCTCGACATCTCAAAGCCGTGCATGGTGCCTGCTGGCAAAAACACCGCGTTATGAGGACCATAGCCCGCAGTTTGTCCGGCAATTGTGATTCGGCCCTGACCACGGGTGAACCAATAAAGCACCGGCGCGCCGTAGCTGCGCATCGCTTCCGTACGCCAGCGGCCACCCTTGGCCAACCTGGCCAGCGGGATAATACGAAACGGTGATGGCAGCGGTTTAGGTTGATTCATTGTTCTTATTTTTTTCGGCAGATATGGCAGGCAATTGTGCGGTCAACTAATCGGTAGCGTAAAAGTTACCGAGTGTCGCCCCGCAAAAGACAGGCGCGAAGAGATTTTTTTGAACAACTTTAATGCGTCATGGCTTCTTCAACAGGCGGAACTCGCTTGAATTACTGAAAAATGAGGATGTTGCAGCGGACCGGGACGCCGGGTGTGGTGATGCAGTTTTGTGACAGGTCAGGCGAAAAAACCGGTTGTGCCTTTGAGGGAAAATATGGGTTCCAAGGATCGATTCTACCACATAGGGGTTTTGGTATGTCGCCACCCGGGTTGAGGGCGCCTAGGGCAATTCAACCTGCTGCCAGTCCTGCATCTGGCTGCGAAACCAACTGCGCTGGCGTTTGGCATATTGCTGGCTGGCGATAATGGCCTGACTGGCTGCTTGATCCAGTGATATTCCACCCTTCAGATGCGCGATCAGATCGCGCGCTCCGATTGCCTTGGATGAGGGCGCACCGGGGTCCCAGTTGGGCAGATTGGCGCGTGCTTCCTCAAGCGCGCCTGCACCAAGCATCTGTTCGAACCGTCGGGCAATGCGTTCACGCAGCCAGTCACGATCCGAATTCAAAACCAGCGCCCGGGTGTTTTCGAGTGCTAACAGCGGCGGTGCGGTGTCTGCCTGCCAACTGGCCAGCCCGCGCCCGGTGCTTTGCAGCACCTCCCATGCACGCGCCACACGAGCCGGGTTGTGGGTGTCAATCTGCGCCTTGGTTTCAGCGTCCAGTTCGGCCAGCATCGCGCCAAGCCCGTGATCCTGAAGCAGCGCCTCGCCAGCGGCGCGATGCTTTGGTGCGGTAGGTGGAATTTCGGCAAGACCCCTGGTCAGTGCGCTGAAATTCAGCCCGGTTCCACCAACGATGATCAGGCGTTTGTCAGTGCCCAGAAAGGGGGTCAGGTCACGCAGCCAAAGGCCAACAGAATACTGGGCATCACCGGGCACATGGCCATATAGCGCGTGTTCTGCCTGTGCCTGTTCGGATGGGCTGGGCCGGGCGGTCAGTATGCTCCAATTGGCATATACCTGAAGCGCATCGGCATTGACGATCACCCCACCGCTGGCCGCGGCAATCTCAAGCGCCAAAGCAGATTTTCCCGACGCGGTCGGGCCAGCAATCAGCACCGGCAGCTCGGCAGAGATATCGCGGATGATGTGTTTCAAACCGGTCTGGCCTCAATATATGTACAATTTTGTGGCTATTTTTGCCCATTTCTGCCCAGGCTGGTCAATCCAGCATTGAACCCAAGAGCGTTTTGCGACATTTTCCGACGAAAAGAAAGCTAAGGGGGCAAATGGCAGATATGAGTGACGACAGGCAAAGCGATCAGGACAAGCCAAGTCCGGCCTATAATCGTGTGATGCTGAAAATCTCGGGCGAGGCATTGATGGGCGATCAGGGCTATGGCCTGCATCCGCCAACGGTGGCGCGCATTGCAGAAGAGGTGCGCCGGGTTCACGCCATGGGTGTCGAGATTTGCATGGTCATTGGCGGCGGAAACATCTTTCGCGGGTTGCAGGGCAGCGCGCAGGGGATGGAACGCACCACCGCCGATTATATGGGGATGCTGGCGACGGTGATGAATGCGCTGGCGATGCAATCGGCGTTGGAAGAGCTTGGGGTTTTCACCCGCGTCATTTCAGCAATTCCGATGGATCAGGTCTGCGAGCCTTATATTCGCCGCCGTGCCGTGCGCCATCTTGAAAAGGGACGGGTCTGCATTTTTGCCGCCGGCACAGGCAATCCTTACTTCACCACCGATACCGCTGCCACCCTGCGCGCCAATGAAATGGCCTGCGAGGCGATCTTTAAAGGCACCAAGGTTGATGGGGTTTATGATAAGGATCCGGTTAAGTTTCCCGATGCGGTGCGCTATGACCGGGTTAGCTATGACGATGTTCTGACCAAGCGGTTGGGGGTGATGGATGCCAGCGCCATTGCACTGGCGCGCGACAATAACCTGCCGATCATCGTTTTTTCACTGGACGAGCCCGGCGGGTTCAAAGGCATTCTGGCGGGCGAGGGTACCTATACACGGGTCGAGGGCTGACTTATAATCGCCCCGCGCGCATGCACATGAAAGAGGTTTGATATGACTGAGATAACTGAGGTTGATCTGGACGATCTTGAGCGGCGGATGGAGGGGGCAATAACCGCCCTCAGGACCGAGTTTGCGAGCTTACGTACCGGGCGCGCTTCGGCCTCGATGCTGGACCCGATCATGGTCGAGGCTTACGGGCAGAAAACGCCGATCAATCAGATCGGTACGGTGAATGTTCCCGAATCGCGCATGCTGACGGTTAACATCTGGGATAAATCACTGGTCGGCCCGGCCGAGAAAGCCATTCGCAATTCCGGGCTGGGGATCAATCCACAGCTTAACGGTACCATCATCATGTTGCCAATTCCGGATCTGAACGAAGAACGTCGCCAGGAACTGACCAAAGTGGCTGCGCAATATGCGGAAAGTGCGCGCATTGCCATTCGCAATGTACGCCATCACGGCATGGATACGCTTAAAAAAGCGCTGGCGGACGGAATGGGTGAAGACGACAATAAAATGTGGCATGATGAGGTGCAGGAACTGACAGATAAGTATGTGACAAATGTCGACAAGGCGCTGGAGAATAAGCAAGAAGAGATCATGCAAGTTTGAGGACCGGTTAAGTATTGCCAGTTAAGTGTGTTATGGGCAGCGGCATTGAGCAGGGGAAAAAACATGTCAGAGCAGGCAAAAGAACCACGTGGGGACAAGGGTAAAGGCCCGGTTCATGTGGCAATTATCATGGATGGTAATGGACGTTGGGCCCAGGCGCGCGGTAAGCCGCGACTGTTTGGCCATCATGCAGGTGCCAAAAGGGTGCGCGAGATTGTCGAGGCCTGCCCGGAGATTGGTGTCAAATACCTGACCATTTTCGCATTTTCGACGGAAAACTGGAAACGTACTCAGGCGGAAGTTTCCGGGCTGATGGGACTGTTTCGCCGCTACATCAAAAAAGAGGCGCAGGATCTGCGTGATCGCGGCGTGCGGGTTCGTTTCATCGGTGACCGGGTCAAACTGGATGACAAACTGGTCGATCTGATGGATGAATTGGAACTGATGACGGCGGGTAATGATCGGGTGCACCTGACCATCGCGTTGAATTATGGCGGCCGCGATGAGGTTGCGCGGGCGGCGAAGCGGCTGGCCTACGATGTGGCCCAAGGGGCTGTTCAGCCAAAAGACGTGGATGAAGAAACCCTGCCAAGGTATTTGGATACTTATGTTTTACCGGATCCTGATCTGGTTATCCGCACGTCCGGCGAGGCGCGGATTTCAAATTTTCTGCTATGGCAATCGGCTTATGCGGAATACGAGTTTATCGATACGTTATGGCCTGATTTCACCGACAAGATTTTCACCCGTATCGTTGGCAATTACGCGGGCAGGACACGCTCTTATGGTGCGGTGACCAGGTGAGCAAGGGCGCGAAAGGCGGCTCTAACTGGGCGGATCTAGCACCGCGCATCGGTTCGGCGGTTGTTATGGCCGCAATTGGCATCGCCGCGATCTGGGCTGGCGGAGTTGTCTTTGCGGCTTTGGTCGCTTTAGTTTCGGGTCTGATCATTTGGGAAGTTACGCGGATGCTGGCACCTTCCGAGGGGGCGGGCAGCAATGTACTGGCCACCGGGATGGGCGCGCTTACCGGTGTCGCAATCTTTTTGGCCGGTTTTCTGTCGGGTTTTTATGCCTTGCTGATCTTGTGGGGTGTCGCCCTGGTTGGTGTCGGCGCCCTGGGTGCGGGCCGCGACCGTGTACGCTTTGGACTTTATGCAATCTGGGTGATGATGGCGGGCTATGGCCTGACAGCCATGCGCCTTGAGGGCGGATTGATGGTGATCTTGTGGCTTGTCGCCGTGGTTATCGCCACCGATACGGCAGGATATTTTGCTGGAAAAACCATTGGCGGGCCAAAGTTCTGGCCAAAAGTCTCGCCCAAGAAAACCTGGTCCGGCACCATTGCGGGCTGGATTGCGGCGGGCTTGGTTGGGCTGGCTTTTGGTGGGGTCTTACTGATGTTGATCTCGGTGCTGATGTCGTTTGCCAGCCAAATGGGCGACGCGGCTGAAAGCGCCCTGAAGCGCCACACCGGTATCAAAGACAGCTCAAACCTCATTCCCGGTCACGGCGGCGTTTTTGACCGCTTTGACGCGATGATGGGGGCGGCTTTGGTGCTTACTATTATGTATTTACATGGGGTTATCGTCGCGGTGGGCGGATGATGCGACGCATCTCGGTCTTTGGTTCAACCGGCTCGGTCGGGCAAAATACGCTTGATCTGGTTGGACGTGACCGGGACGCATACACGATCACAGCGCTGACCGGGGGTGCCAATGTCGACCTGTTGGCATGGCAGGCGCGCGAATTTGGCGCCGAGATTGCCGTTACCGCCTTTGAAGAACAATACGACGCGTTGAAACAGGCGTTGGCAGGGTCGGGGATTGAGGTCGCCGCCGGTGAAGCGGCAATTGCCGAGGCCGGGTCGCGACCTGTCGAAATTGTGATGAGCGCCATTGTCGGTGCTGCCGGGTTGGCACCAGGGCTGAAGGCTTTGGAGCAAGGCGCGACTCTGGCGCTTGCCAACAAGGAAAGTCTGGTCACTGCCGGGGCGCTGATCATGGCGAGTGCAAAGAAACATAATGCCCGGATCATGCCGGTAGACAGCGAACACTCGGCGGTCTTTCAGGCTCTGGTTGGCGAAGAAATGGAGGCTGTCGAGCGGATAATTATCGCCGGGAGCGGTGGGGCATTTCGTGGTTGGCCGCTGGACAAGCTTGCGGGGGCGACCCTGGCCGAGGCATCCAGCCACCCAAATTGGGATATGGGGCAGAGGATCACCATTGATTCAGCCTCGATGTTCAA
>JAAEUB010000305.1 GCA_024227755.1 Paracoccaceae bacterium
CGGTATCTTGGGGGCCATGACCCGCGCCGCCGTGCAGGCCGAACAGATCCGCCTTGGCCTGCCTGCAGACGCCTGGCCAACCCGGGATTTGCTGAACGCGCTGTAAGGATAGATCAAGCGAAAGCGAGGATCCCACCGGGCTGATGAACGCCCCAGGCAAGGAGCGAATGTGGACGGAGAAGTTGCACAACTTGCGGCCCTGGTGATTTCCGCCAATCACCGGCTTGCCTATCCTGGCGATCCCATGCCGTGGTTCGAGGATCAGCGCGCCTTTGCTTCTTGTGGGCGCATTGGGTTTCGGGCCCCCACAAGGCGGCGGTTTGGTAAACCGCGCCATGTGCCAGTGGCTGATACCCCTGCGCATTGGCTGGAGCTTTTAACAGGTTCCGGCGTGGCGCGGGTGGTGATGTCGTGCACACGCCAGGACGACGCGGTAATCCCTGGCGAAACCCTGCCGGACCGGATTGCCGCGGGCTTTGCCGGTGGCGGCAGCCTGTGGACCATGGCGACCGAAACCGGCGACGGTGGGGCGTTATGCTGGCAGCCGGGGTGGCGCGCCGCCTTTCCCACCGCCAAAGACGGCCGTATCTGGGAGGCAAATTACATGGCCCAACCCTGCACTGGCGCTGAGGCAGGCCCAGATGTCGGAGCGGCAACAGCCACCCTTCAAGATGCCCTGAGCAGTAGCAAATCTTTCGCCGAAAAGCACCACTTTAGTCAGGTCACCGAAATTTTCGCCTCGGCTTTGCGACTGCTGGAGGGTGGGCCTGATCCACTATCAGTTCCGCGCCCACCCGGGCCAGCAGACACGCTGGAACCCACCGCGCGCCGTCTGCTTTTTGCCGGGCAACGGGGCTGGACTTTTGACAATTTGGGGCTGTGGAAAGATCAGGACTTTTCTGCGGATCTCTGGACCCGCTATGCTGCCCTGTCCGAGGCGCTTTATTCAGCTGTCACCACCGCGATTACCGCGGCGGTGAACAGCTCTGTCAAGGTGGCGTAAAGCCGGGTACTTACCAGCCGATCCGCTCTTCAAAAAGGCCAACACTTTCCAGCCACAGGCTATAAAGCTCGGTAAAGTCCGTATGGCTAATCCCGTCATAGCTGGTGGCAATATCCATTTCGATCCGCGCCGCACCCTCATCAGTCAGGTAAGAACGCACAAAACGACGGTCGGTATTCCAGCCATTGATGGTGTAAACGTCAACGCCACCGTCAACTTTGTATCCAGCATAAAACTGCAATGCCAGACAGCCTTGATTGTCGGTGCAATCGTAGAAAAACACCTGCATTGTGTCGCTGTCTACCCGAAACTCAACCAGCGGATCACCAACCGAGTCGGTCGTCAATTGCGCCGGGACACCATTGCTGAAGAAATAGTCCATCAGGCTTTGCGGGTTTGATGCCAGCACCTGTTGGGCAGTTGCCGGAGCGGCCATACCCATCGCCAAAACAAGACCGGTGATTGCTGAAATATGTTTCATTTCCTTCTCCCTAAATAGTTTTCTCTCAAAGACCTTACACAAATCCAATCACTTATCGCAATACTTTGCTGAGGCCTTTGTTTCAGGCGACCAACGCCTCGGCCTTTTTGAGGTCGACTGAAACCAGCTGGCTCACGCCCTGTTCGGCCATGGTGACGCCAAAAAGCCGGTCAACCCTGCTCATCGTCACCGCATGGTGGGTGATGATCAGAAAACGGGTTTCGGTGCGTCGGGTCATTTCATCCAGCAGGTCGCAAAAGCGGGTGACATTGGCGTCATCCAGTGGTGCGTCAACCTCGTCCAGCACACAGATGGGGGCCGGGTTTGCAAGGAACACGGCAAAGATCAGCGCCAGCGCGGTCAGGGTCTGTTCACCGCCCGATAGAAGGGAAAGCGTCGAAAGCTTTTTGCCCGGTGGCTGGCACATGATCTCAAGTCCGGCCTCCAATGGATCATCGCTTTCCACCAGTATCAGCTTGGCCTCACCGCCGCCAAAAAGGTGGGTGAACAGCATCGAGAAGTTTGAGTTTACTTGCTCAAACGCCGTCAGCAGACGTTCGCGCCCTTCGCGGTTCAGACTGGCGATACCGTGGCGCAGCTTCTTGATCGCCTCTTTAAGATCAGCCACTTCATGTGCCAGATGGTCATGTTCTTCCTGAACGTCGCGGGCATCTTCCTCGGCGCGCAAATTAACGGCACCCAAGGCGTCGCGCTGACGCTTCAAACGGTTCACGTCGTGTTCAATTTTCTCGGAGGAAGGCATTTTGTCGGGGTCATCGCCCAGGTTTTCCAGCAATCCCTCGGGCGTGGTTTCCTGCTCGTCCTCAATACGCGCAGCAGCATGGGTGACGGTCTCGCGTGCGGCCTCACTGCGGGCATCTGCCCGCGCACGCGCCTCGCGTGCCTCGCCAGCGTTGCGTTCGGCGCCGCGTTCATTCGCCACCGCTTCGCGTAAAATCCCCTCGGCCCCGCTCAGCGCGTCAGACGCCTGGGCGCGGCGTCCCTCACCGTCGCTGATTGCACCCGCCAGTTCGTCGCGTTTCGCGGCCAACTCGCCCGGTGTGGTGCTTGCCACTTTCAACTCGGTCTCGGAATCTGCCTTGCGCTGTTCCAGTTCGCCAATGCGTTTGCCAGCATTTTCCAGCCGCAACCGCCAGCCGGACAATTCCTTGACAACTTCCTGACTGCGCCGAAGGCGGGCATCGCCCTCGCGCTTCAATTCGTCATGGGCAGACCGGCGCGACAGCATCGTCACGCGGGCAGCCTCGACGTTCAGCTTGACGTCCTCAACCTCGGCCCGCGCTTTGTCCAGATCGCCCAGATCAGCCACCGCCTTTTGTGCCTCGGACATGCGACTGCGCGCTGACATTGCCTCTTCTTCATGGCGGCTAACAGCCAGCCCCATATTCTCCAACTTGCCCGCAGAGATGTTTCGATCAGCCTCGGACCGGCTGAGTGCCCTATTGGCCTCGGACATTGCACGATCCGCATCTTTGCGAGCCTCACGGGCATTGCGATCGGCTTCAGTCAGACGGGTCAGTTCCCCTCGCAAATGCTCATGCGCTTGTGCGGCACCTTCTGCCTTTGCAGTGGCACCAACCAGATCCTGCTTCAGCCCCTCAAGCCGGTTAAGCTGTTCAAGCCTAAGTGCCGCCGCCGATGGCGCGTCTTCTGCACCTGCACGAAACCCGTCCCAGCGCCACAGATCACCTTCGACCGAGACAAGTCGCTGGCCGGGCTTAAGTTCAGCCTGCAACCGCGCGCCGTCTCTGGCATCGACCAGCCCGACCTGCGCCATACGCCGGGCCAGAACCTCGGGCACAGTAACGTGGTTCGTCAGCGCGAGGACGCCCTCGGGCAAGGTCTGAGGGTTCGCGTAGCCCGTCAAAGCCACCCAACCCGAAGCACCGTCCCCGGCGATGACCGGCGCGCGCAGGTCATCAGCCAACGCCGCCCCAAGGGCCTTTTCAAAGCCCGGCGCGACGCGCACAATATCAAGCACCTGACCGCCCTCGGCGGTGTCGCGTTCTAACAGCCGCGCCAACGCCCCGACCTCGGCGCTTAGTGCATTAACCTCGCCCTCGGCTTCGCTGCGTCCGGCGCGTGCATCAGCTTCACGTGACCCGGCAAGCGCGCGCGCCTCGTCGGCTTCTCTCAAAGCGTCCTCGGCCGCCTCGGCCTGCGCAATTGCTTGTTCCTGCGCAATCTCGGCGACCGCAAAGGCTGCTTTTGCACTTTCCAAAGCTGCATTTGCTTCGCCAACCGCATCATGCGCCCGCACTGCCTCAGCCTCGCTTTTTGCCAATATCTTACGGTTATCTTCAAGCAGCCTTTGCGCTGATTGATGCCTTGCCGACAGGCGCGCCACATCTTCGGTAAGTTGCGATAATGCCTCTTCGCGCCCGGACAATACCCCCGCCGCTTCGTGGGCAATACTGCTGGCCTCTTCGACCCGATCTTCATGTCCCTCACCAGCTTTGGCAAGCTGGCTCTGCTCCCACTCAAGCCGCTCTATGGTCTCGCCCGCATCGCGATTCAACCCAGCCTCGCGCTCGATATCCGCCGCAAGTTGGCCGATCCGTGCGGTCAGGGTTTCGATGCGCGCCGCCGCCTGTGCTTCTTGGTCTTTGAGCGTATCGCGCTGCACCTGCAGGCGCTGAAGTACCGCCGCAGCTATCGCTTCTTCCTCGCGCAGGCCCGGCAGAATATCCTCGGCCTTTGCCCGGGCTTTGGCCGCGTCGCGCGCCGCACCCTCGGCCGCTGCTGCCGCTGTCAGCCGCTCGCGCAACTGGGTCTCGGCAGCCAATCGCGCCTCGTCGGCTTCTTGCCAGCGGCGAAATAAAAGCAGCCCTTCGGATTTGCGTAACTCGTCGCCGATTGCTCGGTAACGCGCCGCTTGCCTTGCCTGTCGCGCCAGCTGTGCCAACTGACTGGCCAGCGCTTCTATGACGTCTTCAATGCGCGCCAGGTTGGTTTCAGTACCGCGCAGTTTCAACTCAGCCTCGTGGCGGCGCTGATACAGCCCCGAGATACCCGCCGCTTCTTCCAGAACCCGGCGACGTGCCTTTGGTCTGGCATTGATCAGCTCGGCAATCTGTCCCTGACGGACCAAGGCCGGGCTGTGGGCACCAGTTGAGGCATCGGCAAACAGCATCTGCACATCGCGCGCGCGCACATCCTTACCGTTAACTTTGAAAGCCGAGCCCGCGTCGCGGGTGATGCGGCGCACGATCTCAAGGTTGTCTTGATCATTGAAACCTGATGGTGCCAGCCGGTCGCTGTTATCAAGCTGGATTGAGACCTCGCCAAAGTTGCGTGCCGGACGGGTGGCGGCACCGGCAAAGATCACGTCCTCCATACCGCCGCCACGCATTGCCTTGGGGCGGTTTTCCCCCATCACCCAACGCAAAGCTTCCAGAAGATTTGACTTGCCACAGCCATTTGGCCCGACCACGCCGGTCAGCCCGTCCGCGATCACCAGATCGGTCGGGTCGACAAAGCTTTTAAAGCCATTGAGCCTGAGTTTTGAAAACCGCAAGCGGGTGCCTCTTGGAAGTGGTTAATGATTCTCGTTAGTCTGCAATTTTCCCGGTCCACGCGCCCAGAGTCAACGCGTAACCCCGTATGTAGGGGATTTAGGCGAGTTATCCACAAGATATCGAGAGTGCTTGGAGGATATGGTGGGGGGTTTCCCCACATCGTCAATGGGCTCTAACCTCACCCTTTTGGGATGAAAGATTTGTAAAATCGCCCATATTGACCGGATGAATTTGCAAAAACGCCGATTTCGCGTGGCTGAATTTGTAAATTTTCCGCCGCAAATCGCTTTCCGGATGTCGTTATCGTCCTTGACGAATCCCGCCATTTCACGCCAAATGAAGTTGCATGGTTCCCCTGAAATTGGTGCAAAGCGCCTTGGGGAGAATAGGGAATGTGGAAATGGGCGACCCAATCCGGGACCCAAAGCCGCAGCCGCCCCCGCGACTGTACGCGGCAAGCGCCCGTCAAATGCCACTGACCTGAAAGGGTCGGGAAGGCGACGGGATGCGTCAAGCCGTAAGCCAGGAGACCTGCCCTGCACCAATGAAACCCACCCGTCGGGGAGACGGAAAAAGGAGCGAAAACATGCACATAGAACCCGGAATTGTTGACGGCGTAAAAATTGCGCTTTCTTACGGAACAGGTGCCGCCGCTGGCGCCTATGGCCTGAAACTGGCCTATGAAACTGTCAAGGAACGCGGGCTTGGTTCGCTGGCGGTGCGTTCAGTTGCTGCAACCGCGGCGGTCTTTACCTTCTTTCAGGTCCTGCCGCATTTTCCCGTCGGGGTCAGCGAAGTCCACTTCATCCTCGGCTCAACCCTGTTCCTGATCCTCGGCGCAGCCCCGGCAGCGTTCGGTCTGGCGCTTGGTCTGTTGTTGCAGGGCCTGATGTTAGCACCCTTCGACCTGCCGCAATACGGCGTCAACCTGACCACGCTTCTGGTGCCCCTATTCGCGCTTCAGGCGCTGGCAAACCGCATCATCGCGCCGGGTACAGCATACGTAAACCTCAAGTATTCTCAAACACTTGCGCTATCCACAGCCTATCAAGGCGGCGTGGTTGCCTGGGTTGCGTTCTGGGCTTTTTATGGTCAGGGATTTGCCGCATGGGAAGCCGTCGCTACATTCGGCGGGGCCTATATGATGGTCGTGTTGATCGAACCACTTGTTGACCTTGCCGTTCTGGCCGCTGCCAAAACACTCAAAGGTCTTGACGGCTCGAGCCTTGTCACCGCACGCCTGTTCCGCACCGCCTGAACGTACTCAAAGCTTATCAGAACCGCGCCGGGGCCTTGTCGCCCCGGTGCTTTCGCGTTTGACCACCGGAGCATTCCATGCAAGCCAAAATTCCCGCCACTATCGTCACCGGTTTTCTTGGAGCTGGTAAAACCACACTGATCCGGCACATGCTGGATAACGCCAACGGCAAGCGCATTGCACTGATTATCAACGAGTTCGGCGACCTTGGCGTGGATGGTGACATCCTTAAAGGCTGCGGTGATGAAGCCTGCGCCGACGAGGATATAGTCGAGCTGTCAAACGGTTGTATCTGCTGTACTGTGGCCGATGATTTCATCCCCACCATGCAAGCGCTCATCTCCCGCGAAAACCCGCCCGACCATATCGTGATAGAAACCTCGGGGCTTGCGCTTCCACAGCCGCTGGTACGCGCTTTTGGCTGGCCGGATATCTCAACCCGCGTTACCGTGGACGGGGTGGTTGCAGTGGTTGACGGCAAGGCCGTGGCAGACGGTCAGTTTGCCGCCAACCTTGCCGCTGTCGATGCCCAGCGCCGCGCGGATTCCGGTCTGGATCACGAGACACCGCTGTCTGAGCTTTTTGCCGATCAGGTCGCCAGTGCCGATATGATCGTTGTAAACAAGGCCGATCTGATGAATGCAGATGCGGTTGACGCGTTGGTTAAGCGCCTGACGGATGAGGCCCGCAAAGGTGTTCACGTTGTACGCACCAGCCATGGTGAATTACCGGTTGAGGTGCTTTTGGGTCAAGGTGCCGGGGCGGAAAACGACCTTGAGGCACGCCATGAAATCCACCATCACCATCATGATGATGACGAGGGCGAGGATCACCATCACCACGACCATGACGACTTTGAAAGCTTCGTGGTTACCCGAGGTGAGATCTCTGACCCGGCCAGTTTTGGCGAGCAGGTGTCCAGCGTAATCCGCAATCATGACATCTTGCGACTAAAGGGTTTTGTTGCAGTTTCAGGCAAGCCCATGCGCCTGACATTGCAAGCAGTCGGGCCGCGGGTCGATACATATTATGACCAACCTTTTGGCAGCAAACTGCGCGAAACCCGGTTGGTAGTTATCGGTCAGGCAGGTCTTGATCGCACCGCCATTACCACGGCTTTAAGCTCATGAGTGTCATTATCCGCAAAGGTGACCCGCACAGCACCGGTGCGGCCGGGCTTCTCAAGCAAAGTCATGCGTTGATGGAGAGCCTGTTTCCGCCCGAGGACAACTTCTACCTCGATCTAGATGCGCTTTGCGCACCGCATATCGCCTTTTTTGTGGCCGAAGTTGCGGGCGAGATCCTTGGAACCGCAGCGCTTGCAGATATGGACAGTTACGGCGAGATTAAGTCCATGTTCGTTTCACCCGATGCACGCGGTCTGGGAGTGGGCGGTGCGCTGTTGGTTCGCCTAGAAGATGAGGCACGCACTAAGGGCCATGCGGCCATGATGTTAGAGACAGGCAATAAGCTTGAGGCGGCCCTCAGGCTCTATGCCCGCGCCGGCTTTTGCGTGCGCGGTCCTTTTGGCAATTACCCCGAGGCAAATTCAAGCCTGTTCATGGAGAAACTTCTAAGCTGAACCCGGCGTCATTCGGGAAGGAGTTCCCCATAGCCTCTTTTTTAGACAAGGCCAGAACTTATGCACCTGCTTGCAGCCACCCCCGGATCAATTGATGAAGGCAAGGAACCAGTCGACCTTGGCCAAAGCCCTGCTGACATCGTATTCATTTCAGCCGCAGATACCGAACTTGCCGCCCTCAGCGAGGCGCGGGCTGCATTGCAAAAACCACCGGGCCTGAGGCTTGCCAACCTCACCCATCTGATCCACCCGATGTCGGTGGACTTGCATATTGATACCTGCGCGGAAAAATCCCGGCTGGTCATTGCCCGCGTTTTGGGCGGTGTAGGGTATTGGAAATACGGCGTGGAGCAATACGCGGCTCGGCTGCGTCAGGCGGGTATTCCGCTTGCGCTTTTGCCCGGTGATGACAAGCCCGACCCGGGATTGCACGAGCTTTCAAGCGTTTCAGGACAGGACTATGCGGCCCTCTGGGCCTATCTGGTTGAGGGTGGAGGAGAGAATGCCACGGGCTTTCTGAACTATGCGCACGCAATGCTGACCGGCGGCGAGAAGCCTAGTCCGGCACGCCCGTTGCTGCGTTCGGGCGTATATTGGCCGGGCGCGGGCGTGGCCGATCTGCAAACTGCGCAGGAGAGCTGGAAAAAAGATGCCCCGGTGGTGCCCTTGGTGTTTTACCGCGCACTTGTGCAAGGCGCGGGCCTGAACCCAATCAACCGGTTGGTGCGCGCGCTTTTACGCCAGGGCCTGAACCCGTTGCCCATTTTTGTTGCCTCGCTCAAAGACCCGGTTTCGGCCGCAACATTAGAGACTTTGTTCACTCAGGCACCCCCTGATGTGATACTGAATTGCACCTCTTTCGCGGTTGGTACTGCTCAGGAAAGGGCTCATCTGAGCGGGGCATTGAACCCCTTTCAGATGCCTGCTGCGAGCGGCGCGCAGGTGTTTCAGGTGGTTCTTGCTTCTTCAAGCGAGGACGTCTGGGAAAAAGGCCTTGCGGGGCTGAACGCGCGCGATATCGCAATGAATGTCGCCCTGCCCGAGGTCGATGGCCGTGTGCTTAGCCGCGCCATCAGCTTTAAGGGCGAGGCCTTTTTTGATGAGGCCACAGAATGCCCCATTGCCACCTACCGTGCACGCGGCGACAGGGTGCAGTTTGTCGCTGATCTGGCAGCAAACTGGGCGCGGCTGCGCGGAAAACCTGAAAACGAGCGCCGGGTAGCCCTGGTTCTGGCCAACTACCCCAACAAGGACGGCAGGCTGGCCAATGGCGTGGGTCTGGATACCCCTGCCGCAACCATGCGGGTGTTGGAGCTTTTGACCGAAGCCGGGTATCGTGTTTACGGCGCGCCGGAAAGCGCGGATGATCTGATGCAGGCGATCATGGCCGGGCCAACCAACTGGCTGACAGATCGTGCCCAGCGCTCAGGCGGGGTTCAGATGTCGATGGCGGATTACCAGATCGATTATGGCCAGCTTGCGTGGGAGGTGCGTGAAAAAATCGAAACGCGCTGGGGCAAACCCGAGGAAGATCCATTCTTTACGCCGGGTTCTGTGGATTGCGGGCATTTTGCCTTATCGGTTTTGCAATTCGGTAACGTTGTTGTTGGGCTGCAACCAGCGCGTGGTTACAACATTGATCCGACTGAGACCTATCACAGCCCGGACCTGCCACCGCCACATAATTACCTGGCCGTTTATTTCTGGCTGCGAAACCAGTTTCGCGCCGATGCCATTGTACATATGGGCAAGCACGGCAATCTGGAGTGGCTGCCAGGCAAGGCGCTGGCCCTGTCAGATACCTGCCTGCCCGAAGCAGTGCTTGGCCCGATGCCGCATATCTATCCGTTCATCGTCAACGACCCCGGCGAGGGCACACAGGCCAAGCGCCGATCACAGGCGGTAATTATCGACCACTTAACGCCACCTTTGACACGGGCCGAGACCTATGGCCCGCTCAGGAATCTTGAGGCTTTGGTTGATGAATATTACGAAGCTGCGGGCATTGACCCGCGCCGTATTGAGTATCTGCGACGCGAGATTTTGTCGCTAACCTCGACCACTGGACTGGACGTTGACGCCGGGCTGAACGGGGATGACGAAGAAAGCGATCTGGCCAAACTGGACGCATATCTGTGTGAACTCAAAGAAGCGCAGATACGCGACGGGCTGCATGTATTTGGTATATCGCCCACCGGGCGGCTTGAACGTGATCTGGTTCAGGCTCTGGTTCGGGTGCCGCGAGGCACGGGCGATGACGGGAACGCATCGCTGATCCAGGCATTGGGGGATGACCTTGAACTGGACTTTGACCCGCTGGATTGTGACATGGCTGCCCGTTGGGATGGCCCCCGACCTCAAGCCCTGAATGTTACAACAGACAGCTGGCGCAGCAATGGTGATTGTGTTGAGCGGCTGGAGCTTCTGGCGGCGAGGATTATTGACGGCAGTGAAGAGGCACCGGGGGAAGCAAGCGCCATGGTTCTGGGTGAGATCGAGGCGCGCATCCGCCCAAGCGTTGCGGCTTGCGGACCGGGCGAAGGTGAGGGCCTTCTCACCGCCCTTTCAGGGCACTTCGTCGCCCCTGCGCCGTCCGGCGCACCCACCCGCGGGCGGTTGGATACGTTACCAACCGGGCGCAATTTCTACTCGGTCGATACCCGCGCTGTACCAACGCCAACCGCATGGGCGCTGGGCTGGAAAAGCGCAGGGTTATTGATTGAAAAGCATTTACAGATCCATGGCGACTGGCCACGAACCATGCTGCTGACCGCCTGGGGCACTGCCAATATGCGAACCGGGGGCGATGACATTGCGCAAGCATTGGCGCTGATGGGTGTTAAGCCACGCTGGGACATCGCAAATCGTCGTGTTACCGGTTTTGAAGTGATCCCTGTCAGTGCTCTGGGCCGGCCGCGTGTCGATGTTACCTTGCGAATTTCCGGGTTTTTCCGCGACGCGTTTCCCGGTCTGATCGACCTTGTGGATGCCGCCGCGCGTACTGTCATGGCGCTGGATGAACCAGACAGCGAAAACCCTGCCGCTGCCCGTTCCCGCGCCGGTGAGACAACGTCGCGAGTATATGGGTCAAAACCTGGCGCCTACGGTGCGGGGCTGCAAGCGATGATTGACGAGCATCTTTGGTCGGATAAGGCCGACCTTGGTGAAGCTTATCTTGAATGGGGCGGATACGCCTATGGGCAGGGCAGCGAAGGGGCAAAAGACCGGGCCGGATTTGAGGCACGGCTGGGTCAGGTCGAGGCGATCGTGCAAAATCAGGATAACCGCGAGCATGACCTTCTGGACAGCGACGATTACTACCAGTTTGAAGGTGGCGCGGCGGCAGCAGTTTCAACCATTCAGGGTCGTGACAGGGTGATCTATCACAACGACCATTCACGCCCTGAACGACCGGTAATCCGCACTTTGGAGGACGAGATTGGCCGGGTCGTACACTCACGCGTTGTCAATCCGAAATGGATCGAGGGCGTAAAGCGACACGGCTATAAGGGAGCCTTCGAGATAGCGGCCACTGTGGATTATATGTTTGCATTTTCAGCGACGACCGGCGCGGTGAAGGGCCACCATTTTGATCTGGTTCATGCGGCGTTCTTAGAGGATGAAGATACCCGCGACTTCATTGAGACCCACAACGCCCCGGCCCTGCGAGAAATCGCACAAAGGCTGAACGAGGCGATTGCGCGCGGCCTTTGGCGGCCCAGGTCGAACTCGGCCCGTGGGTTGATCGAGGGGCTTTTGTAGCCAAGTCTGGACGGGTTTAAGCTGATCATAGGTAGGGCAGTGAGGACCCCGACCCACATTGCCAAAAAAGGGGCGCGCCCTTTAACGATCAATGCACAAATTGACCAACTCGCCACTATAGTCGATTTTGCCACCGCCGGCTGGTGCCGAGACACGCGCCGTCAGCACAGCGGCGACAACCAGCCGGTCACCGTTGGCCGCTGTGCCTGTCACATCGGCCTTAAAGAAGCCTGATACCTGCTTTAAGCCCACCACCCCTGCCCACCAGTTTTTGTAATGGTAGACATTCTTTGTCGAGGCAAAGACCTTATTACTGTTCATGTTGAAAACAAAGAAGTGAAGATCAAGCCGCAGATGCGTGAACACGAAGAAGCCCCAAGCATGGCCCAACACGCCGTGATTGAAAATGGTGCAGTTTGCGCGGAGTTTCGTGCCGCCGGTTTTAACCTGAAAGACCGTGCCGATTTTGCCGGTATCGCGGGCATTGTTGCCATCCGCAATCAGGGCATACTTGCCGGTAAAGCGATCAACGCTGGCAGTCGGATGGCCAATGGCGTAGGGGGCGGTCTTTTTTTGCCGACAGGGTGTGCCGCCCGGAACTGGCAACGACCGGCGCAGAACCCCAAACTCATCGTCCTTCTTGATAAGATCATCACGTATACGCACCTGTTCGTTATAATGCCCCTCAAGCAAAGTCTCATCCAGCATGTCGGGTTTAAACCCGAAAGTATGAAATTGCTCAGCAATAGGGGCGTTCAGCTTTGCCTCCAGTTCTTGTTCAGCGGCGTACTTTTCGTCATCCGCTTTCAGATATGCGTCCACCTCCTGCGAAACCCAGGCGGCGGTTTCACCATGGTTGAAATCGTATTCTTCCATTGGGGGGATAAGGGTTAGTTGTTCTCCGTTTTCCACAAACTGTCCTTTCAAAAAAATCAAAAAGTGATTCCAGTGTCGTCGGAATCAGGCAAGTAATCAACACCCATGGAGTGTGCCGAGGCCTTTCGGCACAACTATACCTATTACATAGCCACCTGATGTTGGGTTACGGCAATGCGAAAACGAGACGCTAAACGGGAATGCGGCCTGGGCTGTTGCCTGGAAATGCGCCGAAAACTGGACGTCGCGTCTGAGTATGGTTCGTAGTTCAAAATGCTATTGCGTCACCAAATCGCATTCAATCGCCTCTACACTCACATCGCGGGATTCAAGATCCCAGGTGTCGACAATCTGGCAATCGTAGTGAAGATTAGTGGCAAGCGGGGGCTGGGACGCTTGCCCGCCACAGGCCAACCGCGCCTTGATCAGGGCCTGATCACCATTCAACGTGCCTTTCCAAACCTTACAACCGGTTGCCTGTTCAATCGCCAATTCGGCACGGCCCAGCACCTGCAACCGATTTGGCAGCATCTCAAACGAAGTGCGATAAACCTCCACCCGGTCATCGCGCCGGTGCACGGAAAATGTGCTTTCTTCGATCACAACCACGGTTTTTGGTGACCCCATGAAGGCAACAGATGGGCTGTCACAACTTGACATGAGCCCCAAGGAAACGACGGGCAGCGCCCTGATAATCCATCTCATAGCAAACCCTCCAAATGCGCTAACAACTTGAAAGATCTTGGTTAACAATCCGTTACCGCCAGGAAGTCGGCTGATATTCGGGTGCGACAACCTGCCATGGTGAAAGAATCCTGAGTTCAATTAGTTACATTCATGATCTTGAATGTAATACAATGAATAAACGGAGCCTCCCAAAAATGAATACTTCCCGCCCAGCGAACACGTTTTCGCCGCTCTACTTCCTTGCCTCGGTTGGCGCTGGCGGTCTGAGCGTCACCTTCTTCATGTACCTGATGTTCTGGGTACCTCATAAAGGCCGCCCGGTACCAATCTTTGAGGACATCCTGTCTGCCTTCAACACCGGCTCAACCGCACTTCAGTTTGGTATCGCCGTTGGCGTGTTTGGCATTGCGGCCATGACATTCCTGAACCTGAAATACCTGTTCTGGAGCCTGTCGAACTTTGCTACTTTTCGTAAAACCGAAAACTATCAAACCCTGAAGAACTCAAACGGGGAAACCACAATACTCGCCATGCCGCTCGCATTGGCCATGTCGGTGAATGTGTTGTTCATCGCTGGTCTGGTTTTCGTGCCAAGCCTGTGGACAATCGTTGAATACCTTTTCCCCTTCGCCATGGCTTCGTTCCTGGCAATCGGGGTGATTGCGCTTAGCTTTATCGGCGACTTCCTTGGCCGGGTGCTGACCAAGGGTGGCGTTTTCGACGTGACCGCGCACAATTCGTTCGCACAGCTTCTGCCTGCCTTTGCACTGGCGATGGTTGCGGTTGGTTTTGCCGCCCCCGCCGCCATGAGCCACAACACGGTCGTCGTTGGCGTTTCCATGGTTGGTTCATCCTTCTTTGGCATCGCATCGCTGGTCTACGGCACCCTGGCACTGGTCACAGCATTCAACTCGATGCTGCATTACGGTACTTCCGAGGAAGCTGCCCCAACCTTGATGATCGTTATCCCGATTCTGACTACGCTTGGCATCATGTTCCTGCGCCAAAACCACGGGTTGCATGTGACATTTGACGTGCATGGTTCGGCCGGGGAAACTATGGTGTTCCTGTCGCGCATCCTTTCCATTCAGTTCGTATTTCTGGGCCTAGGTCTGACTGTTCTGGCACGGCAGGGATATTGGAAAGACTACTTGTTCGGAAGCGGCACCTCACCCGGTTCCTATGCTTTGATCTGCCCCGGTGTGGCATTGTCGGTCATGATCCAGTTCCTGTTAAACTCCGGCCTTGTCGCCACCGGCATCATTGACAAGTTTTCGGTCACTTACTGGATTATCACCTCAATCGCGATAGGCTTCCAAGTTGCGATGGTTGCGGCCCTCCTGCGCCTGAACCGACAGCATTTTAGAAAGGTGCGGACCGCGGTTGTGGCGGCTGAATAAACACAAATCATCATTGGCGTGATAGTAAGGCGGGCATTCCTGACGGGATGCCCGCCTCTTGCCTTTACGCTTGCCAGCGCGCAAGCTTTAGTTCTGACGACGAGGACGAAATGCAGCAGCGCACTGAACATACCGGCCATTGTCTTTGTGGGGCCACATCCTATGCCTATCACGGCAAAGAACGGTTCATGGCCCATTGCCACTGCGAAAGCTGCCGCCGTGCCACCGCATCACCATTTACCAGCTTTGTCGGGGTGGCGAACGGCCAATGGCACTGGACCGGCAAGGCGCCGCAGGAATACTCCTCATCTCCGGGTGTTACACGGTTGTTTTGCGGAAACTGTGGCACCCAGATGGCTTACCTTGCGGAAGAGTACCCCGATGAAATCCACTTTTATGCCGCCACTTTGAGCGACCAGAGCCATTTTAAGGCTACTTGTCATGTTCATAGTGACGAGATGGTGCCATGGGTAACTCTGGGCGACAGTCTTCCAAGGAAATAACATGACACAAAACAATGACCGTCACGCCATGAAGATGGCCAAGAAGAAAACCGCACGTGACAAGATCATGGCCACCAAGACCGGTGAAAGGGGTCTGATCATCGTCCACACGGGCAAGGGCAAGGGAAAAAGTTCGGCCGCGTTCGGGATGATTTTTCGCGCTATTGCCCATGGGATGCCAAGCGCCGTTGTGCAGTTCATCAAGGGCGGCATGGAATGCGGCGAGCGGAACCTGATCCGGGATCATTTTTCCGACCTTTGCGCCTTCCATACTATGGGCGAGGGCTTTACCTGGGAAACCCAGGACAAGACACGTGATACGGAGATGGCCGCGGCCGCTTGGGAGAAATCAAAAGCGCTGATCCGCGATGAAGCTAACCAGATGGTTTTGCTGGACGAGATCAACATTGCGCTGCGCTATGGATATATCGACATCGTCGATGTGGTGGCATTTCTGCGCGATGAAAAACCGGCCATGACCCACGTGATCCTGACCGGCCGCAACGCCCATGCCGACCTGATAGAAATCGCCGATCTGGTCACCGAAATGGAGCTGGTAAAGCACCCGTTTCGATCCGGCATTAAAGCGCAGGTGGGGGTTGAGTTTTAGGTCGCGCCCAGATTGGCAATCTCGATCAGATTGCCATCGGGATCGTGAATATAAAGCGAGGTGATCACGCCCGTTGCACCATTTCGTTTTACCGGTCCGTCCAGAACCTCAGTGCCTGACGATTTCAAATGTTCCTGCCAGTCTGCCAGCGGCGTGTCTGACAAAAAGCAAAGGTCCGCCGAGCCGAACATCGGGTGGGTTGCGTGCGGTCTGAATTCAGCACCAGCCTGATGCAGGTTAATCTTGAGACTGCCAAAATACATTGCATAGCGGGTGGAACCATCGGACGCGTCAAAACTGCGCAAGCTCATACCCAAAACCGACACATAAAAACTGATACTCGCACCCAAATCACGGACGGTCAGGACAAAGTGGTCAAGAGTGTTCACGGTTGGTCGCATATCCCCACCTTACTCTGACCGGTTGACTTGGCAATTGCAGCGACACTTTTCCATACCCTCTGTCTGCTGTCCATTGCGCATGGGCCATTGAACCCGCCCGGTCGCTTGCTATTGTTCTGGCATGCGCAAGCAAAGCAACAACCGACAGACAATCCGCGATCAGATGGACCCGGCGCGGGCAAAGGCCCTGTACGCGGTGCTTGGCCTTGGGGAGCGGGCGGATTCAGAGCGCGCGCTACCCCCGTTCTTTCACCAAATCTACTTTTGGGATATTGCCGGGCCAGACAATCTTGGCCGCGACGGACACCAAAAACTTGGCGGACTGATCCCTGACCTTGGATTGCCCCGACGCATGTGGGCTGGCGGACAACTCGAGTTTCACGCGCCTTTACACACCGGCCTCGTGGCGGTGAAAACAAGTTTCGTCGACAAGGTGGTGCAAAAGACCGGGCGCACCGGGCCACTGGCCTTTGTCACCCTGCGCCATGAAATCCATCAAGAAGGCGCGCGTGTGATGACTGAAATGCAGGATCTTGTTTATCGGCAGGATCCGAGCTCTCAAACGCCTGTGCCCGCGCCCAAAATGGCCCCTGAAGACCCGCAAAATACCGAGGCGGTTACATTCAGTTCAACTTTGCTATTTCGCTATTCGGCCCTGACCATGAACAGCCACCGTATTCACCATGACGAAGCCTACGCCCGCGAGGTTGAAAACTATCCCGGGCTGGTTGTTCACGGGCCATTGTTGGCGCAGCTTTTGATGCTGAAAGCAACGCGTGAGATGGGGCCACTGGCAAAGTTCAGCTTTCGCGCTACGGCACCCCTTCTTCATTGGGAACAAGCAGCTTTGTGTCGAGAAGCCGGTAGGCTGTGGGTGCGAGGACCAGATGGGAGGCTGTGCATGAAGGCAAAGGCAGAGTTAGGTTTTAGCTAACAGTTTTCTAGGATCTACATGCTTGCCTCGACCCGGAACCCCTCGGGGATAGCATCAACGCCATCCAGGACCAGATCAGCCATGATTTCGGCCACTTTCGGGGCCATGCCAAAGCCGATTTTGAAACCTCCATTGGCGATGAAATGTCCCTTTCGGCCCGGCCAATGACCCAGCATCGGCGCACGTGACATGGCCCGGGGCCGCAGACCAGCCCAATGCTCCAGAGTTTTCAGACCCTTTAGGGCTGGGCAAATGGCACAAGCACGCTCCAACACCGCGTCCAGTTGTGCATCAGTCGTGTCCGGTGCGTCATAAAAACGCTCGCTGGTCGAGCCGACAGCGACAGTGCCGTTTGACTGCGCCAGAATATGCACACCGTCAGCGAAAATCTGTGGCAATCCGCGCGCATCGCAGGCGATAAGCGCCGACTGACCTTTCACACCATTCCCTACCTCTTTGCCAAACGCATTTGACAACTCATTCAACCCGTCGACACCTGTGGCCCAGACCACAGCACCTTTTGGCGTGGCGTCAGGTACTATCTGACCGCCACGTGTTTCAAATGCCCGCGCCAGCGCCGATACAGCAAGCCGCGGCACCAATTGTGCACTAAGCGTATCGTGCACCCAATATCCCGACGGACTGCGGGGTGCCCAATCGGGGCTCGGGTTTTGATCCAGCACATTCCACATCGCCTTGCCCTGCCACAGTTCTTTCGCTGCTGTCACGCGTTCGCGGGCAAATTCGACCGCACGGGCATCCGCCAAGGGCTGCACCCTTCCATTGCGGGCATAACCGGATGGCTGGTTTGAAGCGTCCTCGACCTCTTGCCAGAAATCCTGGGCCAGAATCAGACTTTCAAACTGAAACTGTTTCTTGTCGTCCCAGCGTTCGGGCGTATGCGGGGCCAAGGCACCGACCAACCCGCCACTGGCCCCGTTGCCCGGCCCGTTCGGGTCCACCAGCACCACGTTTGCACCGCGGCTTTGGCATGCCCAGGCTACTGAAAGACCGAAAATTCCAGCGCCATGCACGGTTACATCTGTGATTGCCAAAGCGGTGCCCTTTCCCCATTGTCCGTAAGAACGCACTCCTTTTAGGCCAAAGCATGACGCACGACCAGACAGCAGAAGTATCCTGGCGCGATGGGGGTGTTCCGGTGTCTCATCGCTTTGATGATCCGTACTTTTCGCTGGAAAACGGGCTGGCGGAAACAAGGCACACTTTTCTGGATGGCAATGACCTGCCTGCCCGGTTGCGCCCGGATTTTCACGTGGCCGAGTTGGGCTTTGGCACCGGGTTGAACATGCTGGCACTGGCGGATGCCTGGAAGGGACCAGGGTCGGTCAGTTTCACCTCGTTTGAGGCTTACCCAATGCGCGCGGATGATATTGCGGCGGCCTTAAGAGGTTTTTCGGAACTGACCGAACTGGCCGCATCCTTTTTGCAAAGCTGGGCGCGCGGGGATCGGCAATTTCAGGTTGGCGCGATTGCGGTCGAAGTTATCACCGGAGATGCACGCGACATGCTTGTGCAGTGGAATGGGGCGGCGGATGCGTGGTTTCTTGATGGGTTCTCTCCCGCAAAGAACCCGGAATTGTGGGGC
>JAAEUB010000306.1 GCA_024227755.1 Paracoccaceae bacterium
CGGGTAGCTTCCAGCACCGCCTTTGTCTCTGCCGGGCTGCGCCGGGCCATCGCTCGCTCAGCCTTCCAGGCCAGCTCCTCTCCCACCAAATCACGCCCCGCCTGACCCGCTTGCTTTTGACCACGTTGGAACCGTTGTGCCTGATAAGATTGCTCAACCCAGTTGTCGATTTTCCCTTGCCGCTTGCTACCGGTTGCTCCTCCGCTCATAGCAGCCGCAGCCAGACCCGCTGTCCCCCAGCGGGCAGCTTGCTTGCCGTTGACCTTGCCCTTGCGACCGTTTGCTGATGTGCCAGCCAGCCCCGCTCGCTTGCCGGCAACCCTATCATTGCGACCGCTGATCGGTGTATCAGCCAGCCCTGCCCGATCTTGTTTTGCCAACTCATGCTCATCACCAGCCAGGCCCAGCATAGCCAGCGGCGCACTGACCATTTTATCCAGCAAGAGGGCCTCACCTTTGGTCGATTTCTGCCCCCCGTTTTCCTTCTCGGCCTCACCATTGCCGCTTTGGGCCAATCTTGCTAAGGCCGGGGGCATTTGCCCAAGCTGCTTATCCAAATGCCCCATAGCCCCAGCCGCCCCCCGCCTCAAATCTTTTTCACCGGATCGACCAGCCTCATAAGATGCTTCGCCTATATCAAGCAAATTCATTGCCCCGCCCCCCGCCAGTAGAGCGCCAGCCCCAACAAACTTGGCTGCCCCCATTGCCGTTGCCGCTGCATTGCCCGCAGATTGGCCCAGTAAACCCGTAGAAGTGCCCATCCAGACAGACCCGACCGCGCCCATCGATTGATTCATCGACTCCTTCATCGTCGCTGTGGCCAAGCGCATCATCCACCAGCCCCCCACCAGGCCCACCCCAACCAACCCTAAATAGGACATCAGCGTCCCGCTCAAGGCGCTATCCATCAGGATCAGCATGAAAACAGCAACGATGCCGTGGATCACCAGGGTGCGCAGAATGACATTGACAAACTGCATCAGCAGCTTATTGACCATAGCCTCGGTCGGTAGAAAAAAGCCAAACAGGATGACTATCGGGAGCGAGAGATACACAAAACTGGCGGCCAAAGCTAACATCAACGAGATATTAGCCTCTATCATAGGAAACAAAGCAACGATGATGCCCAAGGTTAAGCGGGATATTCCAGCCGCGCTCTGGCGAATGGCCA
>JAAEUB010000307.1 GCA_024227755.1 Paracoccaceae bacterium
CTGGAATTAGCCGGGTGGTCCACAAGGCTTGGGCGTCCCGGGCCGGATGATTGGGTTGGGGTTTGGGGAAAAAGCCCCACCGCCCATCGCGGCGAAGCCGCCGCCAAGCGCCATGATGTCCCGCTTTTACGCGTCGAAGATGCCTTTTTGCGTTCAGTCCATCCGGGACGCGCAGGCTCACCCCCTATGGGCCTTTTGCTTGACAAAAAGGGTGTGCACTTTGACAGCTCGGCCCCTTCGGCGCTTGAGGTAATTCTGGCCACAGAGCGGCTGGACGAGACCAATATCCTTGATCGCGCGCGGGTCGCCATGGCACGCATGAAGGCGCTGCATCTGTCAAAATACAACGCCTTTGATCCCGCTTTGACGCACCCGCTTGCAGGCAAGCCTTACGTGCTGGTCATCGACCAGACACGCGGTGACGCCAGCATCAAACACGCAGGCGCGCGTGCCAGTACCTTTCGCGAAATGCTGGTTTTCGCCCAGGAGGAGCATCCCGGCCTGCCGGTGCTGATCAAAACCCATCCAGAAGCCAATGCAGGTCTGCGCCCAGGTCACTATGGGGTTGAAGATGAGACCGCGCGGGTAAATCTGGTCGCCGGTCCGCATTCCCCGTGGCACCTTTTGGAAGGAGCCGCCGGGGTCTATACGGTCAGTTCGGGCCTGGGGTTCGAGGCGATAATTGCCGGGCATAACCCACGCGTATTTGGCCAGCCGTTTTACTCCGGTTGGGGTCTGACGCAGGATGAAAACCCGGTGCCAAGACGGACAAGAAAACTGACCCGGGCGCAGCTTTTTGCAGCCGCGATGATCCTGTATCCGACCTGGCACGACCCGCATTCGGATGCTTTATGCGAAATTGAAACCGTGCTTGATAATCTTGAGGCGCAGGCGCGCGCCTGGCGCGAGGATCGCCATGGTTATGTGGCAAGCGGTATGCGGCTGTGGAAACGTGACCCCTTACAGCGCTTTTACGGGCGAGAAAAACGGCTGGTTTTTGCTGACAAACCCAAGGTGGCTGTGGCAAAAGCGCAAGAGAGCGGACGCCACCTGATGGTTTGGGCAGGTAAGGCCACCAACGCGCATATGTCGCCCGATATCAAGACGTTGCGGGTTGAGGACGGCTTTTTACGCTCTCGCGGTCTGGGGGCTGAACTGACCCCACCGCTGTCGCTGGTAACGGATGATCTGGGCATTTATTACGACCCAAGCCAGCCAAGCCGGTTGGAGCGGCTGATTGGGGCAAGCACCGCCCTGCCCGCCTATGCGATTGACCGCGCCGAGGCGCTGATCGAGCGCCTGAAGGCAACGAAACTGACCAAGTATAATCTTGAGTGGGTCGGATTGCCGGAACTGCCGCAAGGCAGGCGCATTTTGGTGCCGGGACAGGTCGAAGACGATGCTTCAATTCAGCTGGGCTGTGGCAATGTACGGACAAATCTGGGGCTTTTACAGGCGACACGGGCCGCCAACCCCGAGGCGGTAATCGTCTATAAACCCCACCCGGATGTCGAGGCAGGGCTGAGGACAGGCCGTATCGAAGCGTCAGAGTTGGCCGATGTGGTTGCAGACCGTGCAGACCCCTTGGCATTGATCGACGCGGTTGACGAGGTCTGGACCATGACTTCGCTACTTGGGTTCGAGGCATTGCTGCGTGCGCGCAAGGTGACCATCTTGGGCATGCCCTTTTACGGCGGATGGGGGCTGACAAATGATCTGGGCGATGTGCCTGGGAAATGGATTGAGCGCCGGATTGTCCGGCCATCGCTGAGCGCAGTAGTACACGCGACCCTGATCGCCTATCCGCGGTATTTTGACCCCGTGGCGGGCTTGCCCTGCCCGGTTGAAGTGGTGGTTGAGCGTCTTGCAGCGGGCGCATTGCCACGCCCCGGCCCGACCAACAGAATGATGTCAAAGATGCAGGGATTACTTGCCAGCCACGCGACTTTTCGGCGGTAAGCTTCTGATTTAAGGCAAAATAC
>JAAEUB010000308.1 GCA_024227755.1 Paracoccaceae bacterium
CATCGCATTTTCAAAGGCCTGACGGGTCATGATATCCCGCGGCTTGATGTCTTCTTCCAACAACCGCCGAATGGCTGATCCGACCCGGCTGCATTCTGCGAGTTTGCGGGAGGATTCGGCCGGAAGACTGGCGCTATAAGGCAGCGACATTCCCATGGCTTCAATGGCTGAGGCCATC
This sequence comes from Paracoccaceae bacterium, assembly GCA_024227755.1. Lineage (GTDB taxonomy): Bacteria > Pseudomonadota > Alphaproteobacteria > Rhodobacterales > Rhodobacteraceae > JAAEUB01. The sequence goes on from JAAEUB010000308.1 coordinate 179, forward strand.
GTATTGGCGGTGTACATGCCACCGCAGGCGCCGGCGCCTGGGCAGCTTTTCTTGACAATGGCCTGGCGGCGCTTCTCATCGATGGACCCTGTAATATATTCGCCGTAACTTTGAAAAGCCGAGACGATGTCCAGTTTTGTATCGCCCAGCCGTCCGGCACGAATGGTGCCGCCGTAAACCATCAGTGACGGTCGGTTGATCCGGCCCATGGCGATCAGACACCCGGGCATATTTTTATCACAGCCTGGAAGTGAAATATTGGCATCATACCAGTGCGCCTGCATGACCGTTTCGATGGAGTCGGCAATCAGATCGCGGGATTGCAGGGAATAGCTCATGCCTTTCGTACCCATGGATATGCCGTCGCTGACCCCGATCGTATTGAAGCGCAGCCCCACCAGGCCTGCTGCATCAACGCCTTCTTTGACTTTTGCGGACAGCTGGTTCAGGTGCATATTGCAGGTGTTGCCTTCAAACCACACGCTGCTGATACCCACCTGG
>JAAEUB010000309.1 GCA_024227755.1 Paracoccaceae bacterium
CAGTAGCGAGATTTACGGCATCCGCGTTTGAGGCCAGCAGCGTTGCTCCAATGGCGAGATTTAGTTGTGATTTAAGGAATTTGTTCATTATCAAGCTCTTTTTAATGAGTGACTATCCGAAAATTGTAGCATGTTCATGCTCGGATGCTACCCCTTCACTCCTCATTCAGAACTAACCTTACTTTAAATGCGCCACCATTGGCCGTCAACCTTGCCCAGTTCACCCGGATAGCGCGCTCTCCATGTAAGCGCACTACCAGCAACGCTCATAGCGTGTGTGTCTTCATAGAAAGCCCATAAAAAAACCGGCGATTGTCTAATCGCCGGCTCTAGACCCTGATTTAGGGTATTTGTACATAAGCCGTTATTTGCTGGGTGGAGGCGCTGTGAACCTCACCGCCCCTAGGGAGCTCCTCTTACTTGCCGATAATCAGCCCGCCGCTGGTAGGCATGATCCAAGGAGCTGGCATAGTTGGCATTTACCGCACCAAAGGTACGCTGCTTGACCATATAACCGATGACGGGCAGACCATAATAGTCATCGGCAGCCGGGGTAGCGCCAGGCATAGGCACGCCTGGCATCGTTCCGGCACCCAGGCCACCATACATCATGACCGTTCCTGCGGCTACATCATCGTCAAGAACAACTATGGTGTCTGGCTTAGCCGCTGGGTCTTCATCCAGACGCAATTGCATCCAACCAAAAGGCTCGTCACCAGGAATAGGCGTGGTGTCCACGTCTACCGGATCGGCTGCGCCTAATACGTCACCTCCATTGAAGGTTAGCACATTGGCCTCGAAGCATAAGTCATCCGTGGCGGCCGCCGGTGCCGGCGAGATGATGACGCCGCCTGACGTTTCAGCAGAATTTTCGCTGCGGTCAAAGCGAGCAAAGGATACCCGATTACACGATTCGCCACCAATCCGAGTCCCATTGTCCGTGGGATTGCCACCCTGCACGGTGCTAAAAGCCTCGGCAAAGGGTGGATAAGGCACATGTACGGCAGGGCCGCCCACGCCGCCAGTCGCATACTCCGATTCCGGACGGTCAGCGGTGATAATGGCAAATTGCCGCGCCGGGCCTTGATCGACATAGAAGTACTTAGTGGGGAAAGTAACCACCCAGTCCGTTTGTACCCCGGCACCTGGATTGCTGGACCATTCGTTGAGTACAGCGGCGCGCTGAATGGTCGCACTCATAGCGTCGACACCCCGACGATTATCCCATCCCGCAATGCCTGTCACCCGCGTCGGGGCTAGCGGAATGGTGTTGCCTAGAGCAGTACCCGTACCCGCCCAGGCAGTCAGCGCGGTTGCGCTAGCCCCCAGCGATTGCAGAACTTGCAGATTATCATCTATAAAAACGCCTTCAACCGGAAAGGCATCATTCATCGAAGGCTCCAAGAAATTGAAAGAATCTTGGGCTGATAGCAGATTGGGGCAAGAAGCCGCTGCGCCATCTTGTGGCAGCCATGGGCCAAGGCCATCACGCAGCATGCCA
>JAAEUB010000310.1 GCA_024227755.1 Paracoccaceae bacterium
GCTGGCCCGGACGGTCAGGCGATCCTTGACGCCTATGCTGCCAACTAAGGCCTGACAAGCTAAAACTGGGCCAACCAAGGCTTACTAATAACCACGGCCTCACCCAACAATCCGGGTGAGGCCGTGGCACAATCACGAAAAGCGGGGACGGGCAATTGAGAGACTGGCAACCATTTCTAGGCCTGCCGCTTTGGGTGTGGCTATTCATTTTTCCAATTTTGCTGGCCGCGTTCTGCCTTGTTCAGGGCAAAACAGCAGGCCGGATACTAAGCCCCCTTTGGCGGATCCTTGACAGGATCTATCTGATCTCGGGCATGTTTGCGGCGGTGTTCATGGTGACGATCCTTATGTTGATCGTCGCCCAGATGATCGCCCGCTGGACCGGGTCAACATTCCCGGGCTCAACCGAATACGCAGGCTATGCGATGGCGGCGACATCGTTTTTTGCGCTGGCCCACGCACTGACGCGCGGCGCCCATATCCGGGTTTCCATATTCCTGAACATGAACCGGTTTACCATGATGTGGCTGGACGCATTCGCGATGCTGATCGCATCAGTCACCGCGACCTATTTCGCCCGCTACGCGATCAAAACCAATATCATGTCAAGGATGCTCAACGACCGGACCCAAGGGCAGGACTTCGTCCCCGAATGGGTGGTTTCGCTTATCTCAATGCTCGGCAATTCCCCGGCGAAGTGGGGGGAGATCTGGGCAAAGACCGGGTCTGAATGGGTCTACACACCGATGTGGCTGCCCCAACTGCCAATGTCGATCGGCGCCGTGCTTCTGGCCGTTGCGCTTTGGGATAATCTGACCCGACTGCTGGTCAACCGGGAAAGTAGCATCGTAGGGGAGGCGGTCGAATGAACGAACTTTATGCAACCGTAATCTTCCTGTTTGTCCTATTCGCACTTTTGGGCAGCTCGGTCTGGATCGGCCTTGCCCTGATGGGCGTGGCCTGGGTCGGGATGGAGCTTTTCACCACGCGCCCCGCAGGGGATGCTATGATCACAACCATCTGGACAGGTGCTTCAAGCTGGACGCTGACCGCCTTGCCCCTGTTTATCTGGATGGGCGAAATCCTTTATCGAACCCGATTATCCGAAGACATGTTCCGCGGTCTGGCACCGTGGATGCGATGGCTGCCGGGCGGCTTGCTGCACACAAACATTGCCGGCTGCACCATATTTGCTGCCGTGTCGGGTTCATCTGCGGCGACGCTGACCACGGTCGGCAAGATGTCGATCCCCGAATTGCGCAAGCGTGGCTATCCTGAACACATGATCATCGGCACCCTTGCCGGGGCTGCAACCCTTGGCCTGATGATCCCGCCTTCACTGACGCTGATCGTCTATGGGGTCACCATAAACGAGTCTATCACCAAGCTGTTCATGGCCGGGATCATACCGGGCCTGATACTGGCTGGTCTGTTCATGCTTTACATCATGGGCTGGCATTTCTTCTCAAAAGGCCAGCGCCCTGACCCTGAACCTTCGATGACGCTGTCAGAAATGTTCGCCGAAAGCCGGTTTCTGATCCCGGTTCTGATGCTGGTCGGGGTTGTGATCGGGTCGATGTATATGGGTTTCGCCACCGCGACTGAGGCAGCCGCGGTCGGGGTTATCGGCGCGCTGTCGCTGGCAGCCGCGCAAGGTTCGCTCAGCTGGCGCACATTCGCGGCCTCGCTGATGGGGGCGACGCGAACCTCGGCGATGATTTCGCTGATCCTGATGGGGGCGTTCTTTTTGTCGCTGTCCATGGGCTTCACCGGGCTGCCACGCGCGCTGGCGTCGTGGATCGACAGCATGCACCTGTCACCGCTGGTTCTGATAATCTCGCTGAC
>JAAEUB010000311.1 GCA_024227755.1 Paracoccaceae bacterium
CTAGACGGCGTGGATGAGTTTAGAGTTTGTTAACGCTACTTTTGTTATCTGGCTTTGGAGGATTTTACCATGTCAGATATTCACCGTCACGATTTAAGCGAAGAGGCTTGGCTGCGGTTGAAGCCGCATTTGCTGGGATCAAAGGGGAACCCGGGCCGCCGGGGCGATGATAACCGGTTGTTTTTGAATGCTGTTTTGTGGAAGCTGCGAACCGGCTGCCCGTGGCGTGATCTCCCTCCTGATTATGGTAAGTGGAACACCACATGGCGGCGGTTCAAAACCTGGCGTGACCGTGGCATGTGGGAGAGACTGCTTGAGCTTGTTGCCGATGAGCCTGATCTTGAGTGGTTGATGATTGACGCCAGCCATATCAAGGCGCACCCGCATGCAGCCGGCGCAAAAGGGGGAACCAAAGCCTTGCGCGCACCAAGGGCGGCCTGAACTCAAAACTGCATCTGGCAGTCGACGCTCATGGGCTTCCGGTCAAGATGATTGTCACGTGTGGCAACACAGCCGACTGCACACAGGCCGAAGCCTTGATCGACGGTCTTTGGGCAGACTGTCTGATGGCAGACAAAGCCTATGATACCAATGCCTTACTGGAATGGTGTGCAGTGCATGATACCGAGCCGGTGATACCGCCGAGAAGTCACCGAAAAGATCAGCGCCGCTATGACAGGGATCTTTACAAGCTGCGTCACCTCGTCGAAAACGCCTTTCTCAAACTCAAACAATGGCGCGCCATCGCAACACGATACGCCAAAACAGCCGCATCCTTCCTTGCAGAATGCCAAATCGCAGCAATCATGTTATGGATCCGTTAATTCATCCACGCCGTCTAGGGTCTGTGGGGATTCAGGTTATGGTGTTGGCGAGGTCCATTTTGTTTGTGGCTAGCTTTGAGTAGTGCCGTAGGGTCGCTCCCTTCAAGCTGCTCAAAGTGAAGTCCACAGGCAAAATGGACCTCGTCCCGAGAGGGATTTGACCTGATTGGCCCATCTTCAGGGGCATTCGTCGTCGAATATGCCAGCATGTCCTTCCTCCTCATACCCCTAAACCTGAACCAATCGGGCCAAACCAGCGCCATAATCTGAATCTCCACAGACCCTAGAGTATCCGTATTAATCAAGCCAATTTTGGTTTCCATTTTCTATCGTCTCTGATCAACGCGTTTGCGAGTTCGATGAGCTTTCGCATGATGGCTGTCAGGGCGAGCTTTGCAGGTTTTCCGGCGTGGATCATGGTTTGGTACTTATCTCGCATCTGTGGATTGAAGCGGGTTGCGACGAGAGCGGGCATATAGAGCGCATCGCGCAGATATTTTCGCCCGCCCTGGATGAAAGCCCTGCCTTTCCACGTCCCGGATTGTCTGGTCATCGGCGCCAGGCCGGCAAGGGCAGCGGCCTGCTTTCGGCCCAACGTGCCGATCTCCGGGCACTCGATGAGGATTGCCGCGGCGGCCACGTCACCTATTCCGCAGATTGAGCGCAGGATAGCATAGGCCCGTCTGCGTACCGGGCAAACATTGATCACGCTTGCCATTTCGCTTTGCAGCGCTTCGAGCTGGCGTTCGATCTGGGCGAGGCGCGCCTTTGTCTGGCGCCTGGTAAAAGCCAGGGTCTGGGTCTTGAAGCGGTTCTTGAGGCGGGTGCGATCCTTGATCAGCGCGGTTCGCGCGACTTGCAACTCTTTGAGATCGTTTTGGTCTTCAGCCGCAGGTGCGTCGGGAACCAGATCCAGAGCTGAGCCCATCTGCGCCAGAAGACGTGCGTCCACGGCATCGGTCTTGGCTCTGGTTCCACATGCCTGGGCAA
>JAAEUB010000312.1 GCA_024227755.1 Paracoccaceae bacterium
TGCTAATGCTTGCTGGTTTGCATCCGGTTGCGAACGATATTCCTGCCCCCAATGCGGCCACACGATCACCCCGGCAACATCAGGATTGGCAGCCTCGCGGCGGACCCGCGCCAGAAGCTCGGCGCGGTCCCTGTAACACATCAACACTTGTCTGTGTGGATCAGCGATACCATTGGTCGAAAAACTGCAGGCGATGAACGCAATGGTTCCGGTGTTTGACCGCTGGTGCAGAACAAAATCACGCGCGCCACCTTTTTCTATGCTGCCAACGGCACCGATCCCTGCCTTGCCCAGTTCTGACAAGGTTAGGTCAGCACCAGCCGAGCCGCGATCCATTGTATGATTGTTTGCCGTCGTGACCAGATCGATGCCCAGACGCGCAAGATCGCGCAGGATCACCGGATGATAGTTAAATGTGGGAAATCCGGTATAGATACCGGTGCCGTATACCGGCCCCGGATCCGGGTGGCGGCTACCTGCACGGTCAATCCCCGGAGCCACCGGTCCTTCAAGGTTGGCAATGGCGATGTCGGCGCTGGCAAGAAAAGGCGCGGCCTCGGCCCAGACACCTGAGAACCCGACGGCGTATCCCAGTTTCTGCAATTGCCAGTGCAATAAGACATCGCCGACAATGGCCAGGCGCAGCCGTTCAGGTCCTGCACAAGTGTTAACCGGTGGTGCCTGAAAGACCGGTGCGGCCAAACAGATGCCACCGCCTTTGCGCGGCGCAGAATTTTCCAACTGGCAAGCCCCAAGCAGTGCCATCAGCGCCAAGGCCAGCACAGATTTTAAACAGAATGGAAACAACCCGGCCTCGTGCTTTTTTTTCAAATACTCACCTGACTATAGGCTACGCGCCTCAATCCGGGAAGAGCGCTGCCAAAACCGTACGTTCATCAACAAGGCCGCAAGTGCCAGACCAATCACCAGCCCCATCCAGACCCCGGTGCCGCCCATCTGCCAGGTTATCCCCATCAGATATGACATTGGCATTCCGATCACCCAGTATGAAAGGATGGCGTAAATCATCGGTGCCTTGGTGTCCTGTACCCCGCGCAAAAGGCCCAGCGCCATAACCTGCGCCGCATCGACCATCTGGAATATCGCCGCCACCACCAGCAGGGCGCGGCCGATGGTTAGAATATCCGCCCGCCTTGCTTCTTCAGGGTCCAAAAACAACCCGACCATTGCATCCGGCACAGCCAGAAAGACCACAACCGAAATGATGCCAAAGCCAAGCGACAAGGCCTGCGCCACCGCCGCACCGCGCCTCAGTCCGACCTCGTCCTTGCGTCCCAGCGCACGCCCTGCGCGCACTGTGGCGGCATTGGACAGCCCTACATGGACCATGAAAAACAGGCTGACGATCTGGATGGCGATACCGTGCGCCACCAGCTCAAGCGTGCCGATCCAACCCATGATCACGGTTGAGGCGGCAAACAACCCCGCCTCGGCCAGCGACGTCAGACCGATTTGTGTGCCCATACGCGCGACCAATCCCAAAGCCTGCCAGTCGGGCCGCCAGAAGCGGTGGAACAGCTGGTGCTGAGGCAAAACCCGCATGGCATAGACCACCAGGGCCACAAGGGTGGCACTTTGCAGCACGACCGAAGCGATTGCCGCCCCCCGTACCCCCAGTTCCGGCGCGCCCCAATTGCCGAAAATCAGCGCGTAATTCAAGAAGGCGTTGAGGATCGCCGCCGCCAGCGTCGCCCATAATACCACCCGGGTATGCTCTAATGCCGAAAGGTAGCTTTTCAGCACCATCACCAACAGCGCCGGGATCAGGCCCCAACCGGCGATACGCAAATAATCCTGTGCAATCTGCGACAGCTCAGCCTCTTGCCCGATCAGGCGCAATATTGGGGCTGAGAACAGCAATAACGGCAGGCAGGCAACGGCCACAATCAGGCTGATCCATATCCCCATACGCGTCACCCGGCGCAGGCCCGGATCGTCGCCCTCTTCCGAAGCCGCCGCCACCATCGGCATCACCGCCCAGGCAAAACCCGAACCGACGATGAACAGGATGAAAAAGAAAGTGCTGCCCAGCACCACCCCCGCCAGGGCCTCGACGTCATACCAGCCCAGCATCAGGGTATCGATCATGTGCACCGCCATTTGCGCCAGATGGCTGCCGATCAGCGGCAGGCCAAGCACAAGAAGGGCGCGCAAATGCGCTTTGGTGTTTTGTGGGGGGCTCATACTTTCCCTTAGGCCAAACATTCCCACCCGGCAAGCAATTGCTGGCAGGTCACACTTCGCCATTGGATAAAAACAAACGCGCCAAGAATGCTTGCAACACAACCATTCTCCTCACCATACTACACGCTAATAATCAAGGCATCCGATGCAACGCAGAACTTTCTCACGCCGCACCACGGCTCTGCTCATTGGGTTCTGGTTGCTGACATTTCCAGATACCATCCTTGCCAGTGACAACGCCCCCCAACTTTCCTTCGCCTCGCAGGGCGCAGCAACATCCTTTGGTTTGCTTGCCGATGATGACAATCGGCGCTTCACTTACGCAGATTTCGGCGAAAGGCGCGGCGAAAAGGCAGCCCGGCCTTTTCAGCTTTCCATGTCTGGCATCCCCGGCGAGTTGGGTCAGTTACTGACTAATCCACTGCGCGAGCCCAAAACCACCGCGGTTTTTCTGCTCGGGGTTACTGCACTTGTGGCCGTGGACCGCCAAACCACGATTTTCTGGCAGGATAATGTCGAGCCCGCCTTTGATGGAATTAACCCGCCACCCTGTTTGACGGACCCGACTGGATGTCAACTGAAAGCCAGTATCTGATGGCCACAATCGGCCTGACCTATGGCGCCGGACTGGCCTTCAACGATGAGCGCCCCCAAACAGCGGCGCTTTTGTCCACCAAAGCCATTGCCTATTCCTATCTGACCTCGCAGGTTATTTTGAAACCCCTGTTTGGCCTCATGCGCCCTGTCGAAGACCTGTCGTCCTTCACCGGTGACACCGGTGATTTCACCACAGACCCCTGGGATTTCGGCAATCCCACACCTGTACCCTTTCTGGGCGGGGCTTATGCCACCGCGATGCCGTCATTTCACTTCACCCAGTATTTCGCCATGGCCCGGATATATTCAGGGGTCTACGACAATTACACCATCCCTTATCTGGCTGCCGTACTTGTTATTGGGGCAAATGTCAGAGGCCATCACCATTGGGTTTCAGACATGGTGGCAGGGGCGGTTATTGGCACCGGGATTGGCACCCTCATCCTCAATAATTACGAGGATCGCAGGGATGAACAGTTTAATTCCATGCTGATCCCGGTCATCGCGCCAGACAGTATGGGCTTCTCTTTTTCAATGGACTTTTAACGCCCTTCCAACCGGCATGGTGATATATCAACGGCAAAGCGGGAAAGCGGTTTCGAAACCGCTTTCCAAGGCATTTCGAAATGCCTTTCCCGCGTTGCAGATCACTAGAGCGTTGCTTTACCCTCCGGCGCGCCGGTGATCGGGATGCAGGCTTGCGCCCAGTATATGGTCTGAACCGTGGATCACCTGTTTGGCCTGGCCAATGATCAGCGGATCGGGCTGCGTGGCAATCGACAAATCCTTGTCGGGATAGTCGATGGTCGACAGGAAATGACGCATGGTCTCAAGTCGCGCCCGTTTCTTGTCATTGGATTTGACGATGGTCCACGGCGCGTCAGCGGTATCAGTGTAAAAGAACATCGCTTCCTTGGCTTCAGTATAATCGTCCCATTTCGACAGTGACGCGATATCAACCGGGCTTAGCTTCCAGCGCTTAAGGGGATCTTCCCCGCGGCTGTCAAAACGGCGTTGCTGTTCCTCGCGCGTTACCGAAAACCAGTATTTATAAAGCTTGATACCCGAGCGTACAAACATACGCTCCAGTTCCGGGGTCTGGCGCATGAACTCCAGATACTCATTCGGCCGGCAAAAACCCATCACCCGTTCAACCCCGGCGCGGTTGTACCATGAGCGGTCCGAGAACACCATTTCGCCTCTGGTGGGCAGGTTCAACACATAGCGTTGAAAGAACCACTGGCCGCGCTCTTCGTCGGTGGGCTTGTTTAGTGCAACCACGCGGGCCTTACGCGGGTTCAGGTGCTCCATGAACCGTTTGATTGTACCGCCTTTGCCAGCCGCATCGCGGCCTTCAAACAACAGCAGATATTTTTGACCGGTTTCATCCACCCATTTCTGCACCTTCAAAAGCTCGGCCTGAAGTGCGGCCTTCTGCTTTTCGTATTCACGCCGCTTCATCTTTATTTCATAAGGATACTTGCCGTTTTCAAACGCTTGACGGATCTTGTCACGTTTAACCTCGGGGAAACCGGCAACGTCACTTTTGTCACTTTCAACCTCGGTTTTCGCAACTTGCTTGACGGGTTGGGGTGTTTTTACGGTCCTCGACCGTGGTGTTTGGGCTACCATGCGCATCTCTCCTAAATTTTCCAAGTCATGTTAACATGGCCAGGGATATGCGACATTGATCCGCGTCAAGGATTTTCAAAAACAGAAATTCTCACCATGCTTGCAACATTGGCAACAATCTTACCCCTTGATGCCCATTGTTGCGATACTCACCCCAAACAGTTTTTTACCTGCTGCTGGTCATTTTTGCGCCGTTATTATTGAAGATATTGATCACCGGAATGGAAAACAAAGGAATACTTAATGCAAGCGGCTGAGTTATTTAGTTTTGATTTTTGGTTAGTCAGTATAATGGGTGCTCTCGCGGTCCGGGAATTTCTGATTATTCTTCTGCCGGAAAAACTTGCCACCCCATCGGTTGGATGATCCGGCTTCACACCAAAGCCCCCCAAATAAAAACGCCCAGAGCCAAATGGTTCGGGGCGTTTTACTACTTGTTTGAATTGGCTAAATCGGTTTGTCGACCCGCGTTGTCACCTGCACCGTGCCACGGCAGGCCTCGGGCCAGACCAGCTGAACATATTTGTAGTCCACCCCGGCGTTAACATTCACATATGGCATCGCCGTCACCCGCGCATCAGCGCCGTTCAGGATTTCACCCTCTGTCACGACCGAAGTCACAGTGCGGGCATTGCCCGCAAAGGGCAGATATGATGACGGGTCCAGCGTCCAGGTCGCCGCATCGGTATTTTGGTCAAACTCCAATGTCACCGGGCACAAGGTTTTTTGGGTAATGTTGGTGAAGGTGTTGCGCTCAAAGGTCAGGTTTCGCATGCGAAAGTAATCCAGCCCGGCAATGCTGTCATCGACGCCTTCAACCCGGTCAATGGCACCATTGATCGCCTTGAACGTATTGCCGTTTACATGCAGACCCGAGATGAAATGCCCGGCACCATAGGGTTTTACCACGATCCAGTTGAAGTAAGTGGCGACATCATTGGCGCGAAACACGTTGCCGGTAATGGTCAGCCCGCCAAACGAATACTCGCTTGAGAAATCGGGATAGGCATCATGCTCGTTGGTCCATTCAAGGATGCTGTTGTCGATGTAATTTCCGGTAACCACGGTCGAAGTGTTTTCAAGCGTAAACACCATCCCAGGCACCCTTGGCCCGTCCGGTACAGTATCGCCCTGGAACCAGTGGTTGCCAACCAGCAGATGGCTGGAGCCATGCATGACCGCCGTCAGCCCCAATTGCTGAAACCGGTTATCGCGGATCTTGGCGTCGTTGGCGTTGACATTGAAACCCACCGACACCCGGCTGGTTGCAGGCAGCGCCTGTTCATTTGAAATGAACTGGGTTCGGTCAATATGCAGACCCTGACAGCCCTGCCCATGAGAGGTGATGCCGCGATGTTCCGGTTTGGTCAGAAAACAATCCTTGAGCTGAAAAACCGAACCGGTTGGTGGCAATAAAATGCCATTGGCAAAACCGTTCATCTGCAACTCAACATCCGAAATGGTCATCCGGTTCATCTGGGTAAAACCCGAAAAATCAAGCACATACTTGTAGCGGGTAAAGGTATAGCTTTGGGTTGCGGCAGGACCATAAAGCGGCTGGCTCAGGGTCAGAGAACCGGCGCCCACATTGACATATTGCACATAAACCTCGCGCCCCACACCAGCGCCTTCCACCAGCGATCCGGGCTGAATTTGCGCGATATTGGTGACTGCGGTCATCTGGTACGGATTGGCAGGGTTATAATTGCCATCGCTGGTCACCACGTCAGGGTCCCAGTTGGTAGAGTCGAGCACATAAAACTGCCCATTTCGGATCACCCGGCGGATCAGATACGAGGTCTGGTTTTCCACAGCCGCCTGCATGTCAATCGGACCGTCCACCTCAATGCGCCGCCCACCAAGGTCCAGCGCGTCATGGTCCGAATAGTTCAAAAGCGCCTGAAAGGCCTTTTTGAAGGCCAGAACCTCATCACCAAAAGCGTCGATATAGGTTGGCAAGTCGAAGTTTCGCACACAAGACAGCCGCACATCATCGGGCATCGTCATGGTACCTTCAAATCGCACCGGGCTGTCGATCGTCAGGTTCGATGCGATGTGAAACGTACCATCGCTGACTACAAGCGTTCGCCCGTCCGCCGCGACATCGGCGGCCTCGAAGGCAGCGCTATCGTCTGTCACCCCGTCCCCGACAGCGCCGTAGTCACGCACATCGACCCAGTCCATCATGGTGCGCAGGAAGGCGCTGGTGATGTCTTCTATGATGAAATCATCAACCCGGATAATCCCACCATTTGATCCGGTAAGGTCAAGGCCGAAATGACCGTAAACCGCATCAGACCCCCAGACCAGATCAACACCGCCCCGATTGCCCTGCCCGACAATGGCCGAGACCTCAACAATCTCGCCATAGGTGTCCAGCGTCACCGAAGGACCGGTTTCAGTGTACCCGGCAGCATGTGCCCCGCCAGACTGACCGGCCCAGGCAGCGATCCGGACGTCCGGAAACGCCCCACTGATCACTTTCACGCGCGCGGTGATGCGCAAGTAACACCCCGGCTCAAGCGGTGTTTGCCCCATCCAGCGCAGTTTTTGCGTGGTTTGGGTTTTGGCCAGTTCAAGACAGCCGGCGAAATCAGCATCTGCCGGGACATAAGCCGCGTTTGCTGCCCCGTCATATGTGGCCGAACCCGGCGTGCCATCTTCGCTGGACCAAACAGCCAACCCATCAACGAACGGAGGCGGCAGCAAGATCAGCCCCTCGGTAATTGTCTTGTTCATTCAAATCCCTTTCAGGTCTCATAAATGCAGGAACCCGGAGCCACAGGGCATGAACGCCCCTATTAGCCGCGCGCAAACGGCTGGCCTCGCGGGATGCCGGGCAAATATCCCGGAACGGGCAAAGGTGTAACAAAGGAGGGTTAACCGCGATTAACCGCTGCGAACGCTGGTTATCCGGTGGCTATACAATCCAGCGAAACGCACGCTTTAATTCGGCCACCGCATTTGTATCATACCAACGACCATGCGCCATGATCACCCGATCCGGGTTCCACGCAATCATGCGCTCAATATCCTGACGCGCCTCGGCCTTGCCGCTGCGAAAAGTTTGACGCAGATCAATCGGTGTCTGCCCGTCAGGGTCCCGGATACGGCCCAACCTGATGGGCAGCCGCATATACCAAGGCACTTTCGAGGTCTCGAAGTTTTCGATCAGGTCAGTCAGGATCAAAGTCCGGCTGGCCCGGTGAAAAAACACCGCCTCGCGGTGAATATTACTGCCGCGCACGATCATCTGGTCAATCTGTCCGGCCCAGGCATCTGGCGGTTTCTGCGTCAGGTCATGGTCAAACTGAATGTCCATTTTGTATTTAAGCGCGCGTTCACGAACCCCCGGTGCCGCCCAGGCTGTCACACCGGGAAACCGGGCCTGCCATTTTGCAACA
>JAAEUB010000313.1 GCA_024227755.1 Paracoccaceae bacterium
GCTGAGGATCGAGGATATTGACACCGCGCGTAGCCGAGACACCTTTGAGGCAGCCATTTACCACGACCTCAAATGGCTGGGTCTTGATTGGCCGATGCCGGTGATGCGCCAGTCTGAACGGCAGGCAGCGTATGCTAGCGCCCTGATGCAGCTCACCGATATGGGCCTGACCTATCCCTGTTCATGCAGTCGGGGCGACATCCGTGCAGCCCTTTCAGCCCCACAGGAAGGCGCACCGATAATCGGCCCCGACGGCCCGCTATACCCCGGCACCTGCAGAAATCGTTCAATGGATACCCGCAAATCCGGCGACGCCATCCGCCTTAATACTAAAGCTGTGGCTGAATTACTGGATGCGCGCACGCTTACGTTTGTCGAAACAGGCCCACGCCACTGCGGCACCCACCACGTGACGGCACATGAATTGCTGACAAGTGTTGGCGACATCGTGCTGGCACGGCGCGACATTGCCACATCTTATCACCTGTCCGTGGTGGTTGATGACGCGGCGCAAGGGATTACCCATGTGGTGCGCGGCAGGGATCTGTTTACCGCCACCCAGGTTCACGTTTTGCTGCAATACCTGTTGCAGCTGCCAACACCGATATACCACCACCACCGCCTGATCCGCGACGAGGCTGGCAAACGGCTGGCCAAACGCGATGATGCGCGCGCATTGTCGACTTTGCGTGCGGGCGGGGCCACACCTGATGACATCCGCGCGCTGGTCGGGCTTTAGTCCAGCAACCGCCAGGGTTTTGGGATGATAGCCCAATGGTCGTTGACAAAAACCAGCCCATCAAAGGCAAGCCCCAGTTCCTCGCCACTGGTTATGAACTTGAAACGCACAATCGGAATACCTTCATTCATGTACTGGACAACTTCCTTGTAACCCCCGGGAAACTCACGCAAAACCGCGTCGCCATTTCGCAGGTTCGTTGTCGTCGCATGCACTATCAGCAGGTCATTATGTTCCGGCTTGGGCCGAAAGGTAACGTCTGCGGTAAATTGCTCGGCGATGTATGTCCCCAGCTTGGACGCAAGTGGTTCGTTGTAAACCGCGCGAATGTCAGCCTCGCTGGGGATCAGCGCCTGGGTCAGAGCATTATGGTCAGCGCCAGGGGCATAAAACTGCATCAGCATTTCACGCGCATTCGCCGCTGAACCGCCAACATCTGCGGTGGGCTTGGCGCTTTTGTCGACGACTTCCAACAGGCTCATCGTCTGATTTTGGCTGCAAACGCCGATCAGGTTATTCAGCATCGTATCAATGTTTTCAAAATCCACCGGACGCGGGTCAGACTGCTTGGCCGCAAGAAATCCAAAAGCCCACGAGGCCGCCATGATCTTGGTCGCCGGTGTCGCGTCGCTCAGTATCTCAAAACAGCTTTGTCTGGGATCGAACCCGTCAGCTGCATTTGCAGATCCCGCCAACAGCGCGGTGCAGGTAGTGGCGTAAAGAATTGATTTGAAAACGTACATAAGATGCTCCTGATAATACCCCATTACCATAGGTCGGGCTGGAACACCGGTAAAGCGCCTAGATTGGGCTCTGAATTTCCACCTCATCACCATCAATGACGCTGGTGTAAAAGCAAGATCGCCGCCCGGTATGACAGGCCGGGCCTTTTTGGCGTACCAGTACAAGCAGGCAATCACGGTCGCAATCAAAGCGCATCTCGACCAGTTCCTGAACATTGCCTGATGTCGCCCCCTTAACCCAGAATTCCTGCCGCGAGCGGCTCCAATAAGTTACCTGCCCGCTTGCCAGCGTGCGTGAAATCGCCTCGCTGTTCATCCATGCCAACATCAGGACTTCGCCGCTTTCAGCCTCTTGCGCGATGGCCGGGATAAGGCCCGCATCACTAAAAGTCAGGCTTTCGGGGTCAAATTTCATTGCGCATCCTTTTCAAACCGGTCACATGACCCTAATTATGACGAACCGGCGGTAAGGGAAAGCCATGAGCGATAACAACGACCTGATCAGGCTCTATTCCAAAAAGATATTGGCACTGGCTGCTGATATCCGCCACGCTGGCCGCCTGGACCACCCACAAGCCAGCGCCAAGAAACGCGCGCCGCTTTGCGGATCAACCGTCACCGTTGATCTTGTGGTTGTCGACGGTCGGATCGGTGAATTTGCCCAAAATGTACGCGCCTGCGCGCTTGGTCAGGCCGCGGCTTCGGTGTTGGGTGCAGCTATTATAGGTCAGGACCGCGCCACCATTGCCCGCGCCCGCGACGAGCTTTCTGCGATGTTGAAAGAGGACGGCCCGACCCCAACCGCGCCTTTCGAAGGGCTTGAGGTTTTGCGCCCGGCCAGCGAGTTCAAAAACCGCCACGCATCCATATTGCTGGCATTTGACGCAACATTAGAAGCATTTGATACGGCCGCCGCCGCGCAGGCCTGTTAAAAAAAACCGCCGCACTTCCATATGGAAGGCGGCGGCAGTAATGCGGATCATTTTTCCGGTAGGCCGGGGGAATGAGGCAGACCCCGGTATGGTGACAGGCAAGCCACAGGCGCATCAGTTTGGGGACAGGATGCGGGGGACCCGGAAAAATCCGCAGGCAGTAAAACTTTGTCAGGCGAGACCGGGAATATAAAGACCACCAACCAGCATTACGATAAGCGCCATCCCGCCGGCAAAATCTTTCCAGATCGTGGTTTCGGCGCGCGAAATGACGGTTTGAATCTCTTTCAGCATCTTCGTCTCCTGCTCTCAAAATCTTGCTGGCGGGTTTTCTTTTCAATCCCGCCTTGTTGCCCTTTTGTTCTCATATGGGGCGCGAAATGTAAAGAACTTTTTAAGAACATTTGTGAACTAAACGCTAACCCACTGAAATCAAACGAATCGCTTCGTCCTGTCGCATCAGCCAAAGCAGCACTCTCGCAGCGCGCCCTCGGTCGCTGGTCAGTTCCGGGTCATCCACCAGTAATTTGCGCGCGTCTTTCTGGGCCACTTCCATCAATGCGGCCTGATGCTCCAGATCACCGACCCAGAACTTGGGCAGGCCCGATTGTGTTGTGCCGATGACATCGCCCGCCCCGCGCATTTCAAGATCTTCTTCGGCAATGCGAAAACCGTCTTCGGTTTCGCGCATAACCGCCAGCCGTTTCGTTCCGCCTTCGGTCAATGGCGGCTGATAAAGCAAAAGGCAGGTCGACTGGGCAGCCCCACGTCCGACCCGACCACGCAATTGATGCAATTGCGCCAGGCCAAAATGCTCGGCGCGTTCAATCACCATGATCGAGGCATTTGGTACGTCGACCCCGACCTCGATCACCGTTGTGGCCACCAAAACCCTGATCTTGCCAGCCTGAAAATCAGCCATGCCCGCATCCTTGGTTGCAGGTTGCATCTGGCCATGCACCAGCCCAACAGCGCCCTCGCCCAACTCGGCGCGCAAATAGGCAAA
This sequence comes from Paracoccaceae bacterium, assembly GCA_024227755.1. GTDB lineage: Bacteria > Pseudomonadota > Alphaproteobacteria > Rhodobacterales > Rhodobacteraceae > JAAEUB01. The sequence goes on from JAAEUB010000313.1 coordinate 3,421, forward strand.
TCGTTCCTCGGCCGCGATCTTGTCGACGACCTCACTTTCCTCAACCAAAGGACAGACCCAATAGGCCTGGCGCCCCTCACTGATGGCGCGGCGTAAATGCTCCACCACCTCTTCCAGCCGCGCAACCGGCATACTTGCGGTCTTGACAGGTAAACGTCCGGGCGGCTTTTCGTCCAGCACCGACACGTCCATATCGCCGTATTGCGCCAAAGCCAGCGAGCGCGGGATCGGCGTGGCGGTCATTACCAGCACGTCCGAGGCCGTGCCCTTCGCCCCCAGTTCCATCCTTTGCGCGACACCAAAACGGTGCTGTTCATCGACGACAGCCAGACGAAGATCATGAAAATCAACGCCTTTTTGAAATACAGCGTGAGTACCAACCAAAACATGAATGTCGCCGCGTTTCAGCGCATCCAGTTTCGCCGCGCGCTCAGAGCCTTTGTCACGCCCGGTCAGAATTTCAACCACCACCTCGGCCGTCTCGGCCAATGGTCGCAGGCTTTCAAGGTGCTGACGCGCCAGAATTTCCGTCGGCGCCATCATTACACCCTGCCCGCCGGCCTCGACCGCGATCAACAGAGCCATGAAAGCAACCAGCGTTTTGCCCGAGCCCACATCGCCCTGTAACAGCCGGTTCATGCGCTTGCCCGAAGCCATATCGCCAGCGATTTCACGCCCGGTACGAAGCTGAGCGCCGGTCGGCTTATAGGGTAATGCCGCAAGCACTTTTTGCTGCAAATCCCCGCTTTCGCGACTGACCCGCCCTTTGCCACGCCGCACTTTTGCACGCGCCAAAGCCAGTGTCAGTTGGTGGGCGAAAAATTCGTCATAGGCCAGACGCCGGCGGGCCGGAAAAGCAGGCGACAGATCGTCGGGGCCCTTTGGCGCATGCACCATTGCCAGCGCCGCCTGCCAGTCCGGCCAGTGTTCGCGCTTTTTGAACTCCGGGTCGATCCACTCGCCCAGCACGGGCGCGCGCGCAAGTACCTCGCCGATGGATTTTACCATTGCCCGCGCGCTTATCCCCGCAGTCAGGTGGTATCCCGGTTCGTAATCGGGGATCTGACCAGCTTCGACCGGGCGCAGGATATAATCGGGGTGGACCATCTGGGCGATGCCATCAAACAATTCAACCTTGCCCGAAATCACACGCCGCTGCCCGGTTGGCAGGTGGCGCGTCAGCCAGGCCTCATTGGCATGAAAAAACACCAGCTGAAACGTGGTTAAAGCGTCCGTCACCTCAACCCGGTATGGCCGCGATCTGACCTTAGGCGGGATATGGCGGCCAATCTCAACCTCGACCGTGACAGTGGCGGGTGCCCGCACCTCTTCCACACTGGCGCGGAATCTGCGGTCGGTTCCGGTATATGGCAGGGAAAACAACAGATCACGCGGCGCCTCAATGCCAAGACCGTTAAACGCCTTGGCGGTTTTTGCGCCAACGCCACCTAGCGTCTCTAAGCTGGCAAATAGCGGGAACAGGATTTCCGGTCGTGTACTCATGGCCCTGCCGCCTCTGAGGCCAATTCGAACCAGCCATCTTCGTCGATCACTTCCACCCCCAGCTCGGCAGCTTTCCTTGCTTTTGATCCCGCCCCCGGCCCGGCAACAACCAGATCGGTTTTTTTCGAGACCGAGCCCGCGACCTTGGCCCCCATCGCCTCGGCGCGCGCTTTGGCTTCAGCACGCGTCATGCGTTCCAATGTGCCGGTGAAAACCACGATCTTTCCGGCAATCGGGCTGGTCGAGGCCACGGCTTTTGCATCCTCAACGTTTGTCAAAGCCTTCACCAGACGGTCAATCGCCTCGCGTTCCGATTTTTGATGAAATGCCGCAACTAAAGACGCCGCCATGACCGCACCCACACCGTCAATTGCCACCAGATTTTCCCACTCAGCACCTGTGCCGATTTCCGACTTGCTGATTGCCTCCTCAAATGCCTCCCAAGACCCGTAGGAACGCGCCAGCAAACTGGCCGAACTTGCGCCCACATGGCGAATTCCCAAGGCAAAGATCACCCGCGCCAGAGAAATGTCGCGGCGGGCGTTGATGGCGGCAAAAAGGTTCAAGGCCGATTTCTCGCCCCAGCCATCAAGGCGGCGAATTTCATCGCCATGATCTTTCTCCAGCGAAAAAATGTCAGCCGGGGTTTTTATCCAGTCTTTTTGATAAAATGCCTCAACCTGTCTGGCCCCCAGCCCTTCAATATCAAATGCCCCGCGCGAAACGAAATGTCTCAGCTTTTCAATGGCCTGCGCCGGGCAGATAATGCCGCCGCTACAGCGACGCACGGCGTCACCGTCTTCGCGAATCGCATCCGAGCCGCATTCAGGGCAGGTGGTGCGAAACTCATATGGTCTCGCATTTTCTGGTCGTTTTGTCAGATCAACATCGCGAATTTTCGGGATCACGTCACCGGCGCGGTAAACCTGCACCAGATCGCCTTCGCGGATATCAACCGGGCTGTCCGGGCCGCCGCGTATCACCTCGCCCTTATTGTCTAATCCGGCGATGTAATCTTCGTTATGCAGGGTGGCGTTTGAGACCACGACGCCGCCAACAGTGACCGGGGTCAAACGGGCAACCGGGGAAAGTGCGCCGGTACGGCCGACCTGAATGTCGATCGCCTCAAGCCGTGTCCAGGCAGTTTCGGCCGGAAACTTGTGGGCAATCGCCCATCGCGGCGTGGTTGAACGAAAACCCAACCGCGCCTGCAGGGCAAGGTCGTTAACCTTGTAAACCACCCCGTCAATGTCATAACCAAGATCAGCACGAGAAGCCTCGATCTTACCGTAATGGCCAAGCATATCGGTCACGCTTTCGCAGGCTTTAGTGAGCGGATTGGTTTGAAACCCCAGCTCTGCCAACCGCGCGATCGCGCCGATCTGCGTATCTGAAATCTCGCTTGAAATTTCGCCCCAGGCATAGGCAAAAAACTTTAAGGGACGGGCAGCAGTGACCGAAGCATCAAGTTGACGCATGGATCCGGCGGCACCATTGCGTGGATTGGCAAAAGGCTTTTCGCCTTTCGCCATTTGCTTTTTGTTGAGTTCAGCAAAATCCGCGTGACCCATGAAAACCTCGCCGCGCACCTCCAAAATATCCGGGGCACCGGTCAGCTTAGTTGGAATATCAGCCAGAGTAAGGGCATTTTGGGTAACATTTTCACCGGTTTCACCATCACCGCGGGTTGCCGCCAGAACCAGTTTTCCTTGCTCATAGCGAAGGGACAGCGACAGGCCATCAATTTTCGGCTCGGCGGTGTAACCCAACAGGGCACTGTCGGTCATTCCAAGAAACGCCCGGATGCGTTTGTCAAAATCCACTACATCCGCATCATCAAATGCGTTTCCCAGCGAAAGCATTTTTACCGCGTGGCGGACCTTGCCAAAACCCTCGCGCGGGGCGGCACCAACCTGCGATGTCGGGCTGTCATCCTGTTCCATGTCAGGAAAATGCACTTCGATCGCGGCCAGACGGCGCTTGGCCAGATCGTATTCCGCATCAGTAATTTGCGGGGCATCTTGTTGGTGATAGGCAATATTTGCCTTCTTCAGCAGCAAGGTTAGCCGCGAAACCTCGGCCACTGCCTCAGCTCTGTCCAGATCCTCGACCTTTGTTTGCGGGCCTGAGCCGTTCATCGCATCCCCCGTTTGCACCCTAGAAGTGTTATTGACCACAAACGCATTCGTCCAGCCCACTGCGTGATCCCTTGGTGCCGCACACACAAAAAACCCGACCCCCACAGAGATGCAGGGGCCGGGTCACCAGGAAAGTTATCAGGAAAATCCAGGCCGGAACGCTTTACGGTGCATTTGAATCAGAGATTACGGCGAGGCATTCACAATATGGTGGTTTGGGTGCTTCGAACCCGAATTGAGTGCGAAATGTCAGCGATCAGGCACCCATAACCATTTGCGCTTCCAGGTCTACTGGCTCGGGATCACGCAGCACATAACCCCGGCCCCAGACAGTTTCGATGAAGTTTTCGCCGTTGGTTGCATTGTTCAGCTTTTTCCGCAGCTTACAGATGAATACATCGATGATTTTCAGTTCCGGTTCATCCATGCCGCCATAAAGGTGGTTAAGAAACATTTCCTTGGTCAGGGTCGTACCTTTTCGCAAAGAAAGCAGCTCCAAAATCTGATATTCCTTACCAGTGAGATGAACCATTGACCCTTCCACCTCGACTGTTTTCGCGTCCAGGTTGACAGCTACCGAGCCGGTTTTGATGATCGATTGCGAATGCCCCTTTGATCTGCGGATAATTGCGTGGATACGCGCCACCAACTCTTCGCGGTGAAATGGTTTGGTCATGTAATCATCGGCACCAAATCCAAACCCCTTGATCTTGCTTTCGGTATCATCAGAGCCGGTCAGGATCAGTATCGGGGTTTCTATCCGGGCCAGCCTTAGCTGACGCAGCACCTCAAGCCCATTCATATCAGGCAGGTTCAGATCCAGTAAAATCAGGTCGTAATCATATAATTTGGCCAAATCAACGCCTTCTTCCCC
>JAAEUB010000314.1 GCA_024227755.1 Paracoccaceae bacterium
ATCTGGCCGTACGCACGCGCAGGACCGAAGTGGACTCGCAGGTCGGTGCGGTTGCCGAGATTGCGAAGGCTCACGGCATCGACACCCCGCTGCTGCGTCGACTGGTAACACTGATCCACGACATTGAAGACGGCCGCCGCGAGATGTCGGGTGATACCTTTCATGAGCTGACCAAGGTGCTGGCATGACCGCCCACGTAGCTCTCGTCACCGGGGTTGTAGGCGGTATCGGCGCGGCAATTGCCGCACGTCTGGCGGCGGATGGGGCCAAGGTTGTTGTCAGTGACCTGCCCGGCGATGCCTTGCAGGATGCAGCGGAACAACTGGGATTGCCTGCGGTAGGTGCCGATCTGGGGAATCCCGCATCGGTGCAGGCGTTGACGAACCAGATATCAACCGACCACGGTACCCCTGATATACTGGTCAATGCCGCAGGCGGTGTGCGCAATCAGGTAGGCACCCCGCTTGAAGATGTTGACCCAGACGCCTGGCACAGTATCTTTGCCGTCAATGTCGACGCCGCGCTTTATTTGTCGCAGGCACTGGTACCCGCGATGAAGACCGCGGGTTGGGGCCGTATCGTGACGATCAGCTCGGGCGCGGGGCTACGACCCAGTCTGACAGGTATCCACGCCTATACGGCCGCCAAACACGCGCTGGTCGGGCTAACCAGGCAGCTCAGCCTGGAGCTGGGCCAGCACGGGATTACTGTGAATTCCATCGCCCCCGGTTTTATCCTGTCCAACCCGGCCACCCGCCGCCAGTGGGTTGCCCTTGGCCCGGAAGGGCAAGAGCAGCTGATGGGTCGCATCCACACCCGTAGGCTGGGCACCCCCGAAGACATCGCGACCGCAGCCGCGTTTCTGACCTCGCAGGAGGCCGGATGGATCACCGGCCAGATCCTCAGCGTTGATGGCGGCATAACCTGAAGAGAGACCCCATGACCGACCCCGTGCTTGCCCTTGCGCTTGAGCGACAGCCTCAGTTGATCGAGGCCCTGAAAAACCTTGTTGCCTGCCCTTCGGTGGGGGCCGATCCAGCCATGGCTCAAGGAATGGAGGACGCCCGCCGGATCATCGAGGCGCGCCTTGACGCGATGGCCTTCCAAAATCGACAACGCCTGACACCGGTGGACAGAAGCGGCCAGCCTGCGATCTTTGCCGAACGCATGGACGCGCCCGGCAGGCCGACGATCCTGGTTTATGCCCATTATGATGTGCAACCTTCGGACCCACTGGATAAATGGGGCACCCCCCCATTTGAACCGGTCGAACGGGATGGCAGGCTTTATGGGCGCGGCACCTCCGACGACAAGGGCCCGATGATGATCGCGCTCGACACGCTTGCCGCCTTTATTGAGGTCGAAGGACGTTTGCCCGTCAATGTGAAGTTTTTAATCGAAGGCGAAGAAGAAACCGGATCCCCTTCCCTACCCGGCATATTGGAGACGCACCGCGACCTGCTGGCCGCCGATGCGGTGCTTTCAGCCGACGGGGCACGCTGGCGGCCGGACCTCGTGACGCTGAACGTCGGCTCGCGCGGAAACGCTGGCTTTGAGTTGCGAGTGCAGACCGCTAGCCAGGATTTGCACTCGGGACGGTACGGTGGCATCGTCGCCAACCCACTGCACGTGCTGTCAACGCTCATCGCAGGCCTGCACGACGTGCGGGGTCACATCGCGGCACCTGGGTTCTATGACGGCGTAGCAGAGCCGACGCAGGCCGAACGCGACGAAATCGCGGCTATCCCCTATGATGAAGATGAAGCTTTTATAGCCATCTCGGCGCAGCCACACGGTGAGGCCGGCTATTCCACACTGGAGCGGTTGTGGATGCGGCCAACCGTGGACGTCAACGGCATGTGGGGAGGCTACACCGGCGCGGGATCCAAGACCGTGATCCCCAATGAGGCGTTTGCCAAAATCACGATGCGCCTGGTGCCGGGACAGAATCCGCAAAACGCAAGGCAGGCGATCATTGATCACCTCAATGCGCAGATGCCCCCCGGCGGGAAACTGGAGGTCTACGGCGATCGAGGCCAGTGCGGCGCCTATGCCGTGCCACCCGATCACCCGCTGCTTGGCGCCGCTGTTTCGGCACTTGAAGAAACGACCGGGCAGTCACCCTTGAAAGTCCGCATTGGTGCCTCGCTCCCACTGACCGAGATCGTGTCGCGGGTGATGGGGCTGGATACAGTGATGTTTTCTTTTGCGTTATCGGATGAGAATTTCCACGCACCAAACGAGTTTTTCAGACTATCTTCGATCACCGATGGCCTTGCCACCTGGATCCAAATCATACGGCATATTGCCAAGATTGATCCCGCAGCATTTGCCCCCTACCGCCGCACGTGACCGCCCAAACCGTTATCAACAACCGCTACGGTGCGGCTCTTCTTCTCGCGGCGGCGGCAGTTTTCACGGCCGATGTATCGGTGTTGCGATTCCTCAGCTCCGAGGTACCCTTTGCGCTGATCGTCTTTTTTCGTTCGCTCTGCCAACTGGTGATCGTCGCGCTTTGGCTTATCTTGTGCCGCCCCGCACTTCTACGCTCATCACGTTGGCCGATGCTGATGCTACGCGGGCTAACCAGCCTGGTCTGCTGGTGGTTCTACTATGCAAGCTTTCGGACATTGGACCTTTCGCTGGCCTCGACACTCACCTTCACTACCTCGCTTTTCGTGGTGGCTATGGCGCCTTTTGTGTTGGGTGAAAAGATTGGAATGCGACGCGGACTAACTACGGTTCTGGGGTTCATTGGGGTCGTTCTGGCCAGCGGAGCAACCAGTTTTTCGGTTGAAACAGGTGTGCTTTTCGGGCTCGGTTCGGCCTTTGCCGCAGCGGTCTTGATCTTTCAGAACCGGGTGCTTGCGCGAACCGAGCATACTGCAACGATCATGTTCTGGATCGGATTGGTGGCCAGTGCAGGCACCTTGCCAGGGGCCTTGGCAGTCTGGACGGGCTTGAGCCTTGGCGATGGCCTGTTGTTGCTGACGGCAGGCACGCTTGCCACCCTGGGCATGCTGCTGACGGTTGAAGCCTACCGATTTGGCGAGGTGTCGGGGCTTGCCCCTTTTCCCTATGCGCGCATCCTTTTTGCTCTGGCAATCGGATATCTGGTCTTTGCCGAGGTCGCGACCCCGCGCGAACTTACCGGTGCCGGAATCATCGTGATTTGTGGGCTACTGGCGAGTGAACGCCGCCGTCCAGCGGCATCGTGATGCAATAACGACCAGGCTCGTGCAAGGGGAATCCGCGATCTGCAGACACCATTTTTTCGCTTGATTAGCGCGGTCAGAAGAACCTGTCTTTGCAACAGGTCAAGATGAGTGACAAATGTGAAAATCAGGATGTCGGGGAGTTTTGAGGACATTGGATGATCCCGTTTTAGTTGACAGAATCCTCCATTTCATCTGGTTCTCCGGCATCTTGGCAACTGTATCGTGTGGTATGCAGGCGAATCGCTTGAAGGAATCAAGTGGTTTTTGTGATTGCCTTGATCACCAGGGGAATCGCCTGATATTTTCAGGTGGCAATCAACTCGAATAGATAGTCCTCGTTCCATGCAGCAAGGTGGCGTTTTTGGCGCATGCTGTTTTTGCCTTTTGATAGGCGTAACAGGTTGCTTGCCACGTGTTTTATTGTGGCGAAATTGGCCGACGCGTTTTTCTTTCGGATACGGCAATGGTCATCGCGCAAGATCATGTCCATGACCCAGTGCAGAGAGTTCTCTATCCCCGGTGATCACGGATGGCGGCGGCCATGACTTTTTTCGACTTTCTCATGGCAACTTATTGTTATTCCTTTGATGTCTGTCTTGATAGAGCGTTTGAAGAGGCGTTTGATATCCTCGTGCAACCTGCCCTGACTGCCCTTCAGTGAAAAGATGCAGTGAGCCTTTTTATCAAGAATTTTCTGGGCTATTTCACGCTGGCATCCCATAGCGTCTATGGTGATGATCGCGCCTTTGATCTGCAAAAGATCAAGCAGCTCCGCGATGGTCGTGATCTCGTTGGATTTCTCGTTCACTTTGGTCTGACCAAGCACCAGATTTTGCTCACAACACCAAGCCGAAACCATATGGATTGCGCCCTTTTTGCCAGCCTTGTCGATCGAGCGGCGCAGTGTTTTGCCGTCAATGGCAACGACGCCCTTTATGGATTGATGTAGACACCTCACCCAGTCGATACAGCATTGCTGAAACTGCTTTTCATCAATAGCGGCAAAGACGTTTGCGAGCTGATCATGCGACGGTGTAGCGCTGTCAAAGGGCAGGAAACGGCGCAGAAATGTCAGATCATGTCGCATGCTATACAGGTTATGACTGTATCCTTGGTGAAACCAGAATGAAGTTCCAGCGGGTAGTAAATCAAACACAGATTACCCTGCTGTTCATCCTTGGTTAACCATAAAATCTTATCCTGTGACCGACTGGAAAGAGTAAATTAAGAGAATAAAGAAACAATGTTTTCTCAACAATTGATCGAGAAAAATGGAAGCACCCATGAATGCGGTTCCCCCTGGATTATTTACATCGGCTGTGCGTGTTGTTTTGGTTGATCAAACCCGAACCCTGCCTCTTGTAATATACTTTTCCCGATTTGCCTCCATATTCTGGAGACATGTCTTTGAGTACAACCGCGATATTGAATTATGCCTGAAACAGTTTGGTTCG
>JAAEUB010000315.1 GCA_024227755.1 Paracoccaceae bacterium
GCGAGACAAAAGAAACAGTATGCCATAGTCGGCGACCTCTTGAATATGCCACTTTGCCGAAATCAGATCAGTCTGTGTATACAAAGGCCGGGTGGTAGGTACACAGCAGCAAAATGTGCTACACTGCGCGCCCCTTTTAACCGAGCAACAGAGAATCTACTGCCTTGAATGCCTTAGAAGTCCGGGCCGCTTGTACACTAGCGCTGGTTTACGTATTGCGTATGTTAGGGTTGTTTATGGTCATGCCTGTGCTGGCCGTTGCCGCAACGCAGTTCCCTGATTATTCCCCCATGATGGTAGGCATTGCCATTGGTGGGTACGGACTTACCCAGGCCGCGTTGCAAATTCCCATGGGGATGATGTCTGATCGCTGGGGACGCAAGCCTGTAATATTGCTCGGTCTTACGGTATTTGCCCTTGGCAGTATTGTTGCTGCGATGGCCGACACCATGGCCTGGATGATAGCCGGGCGCGTGCTTCAAGGCGCAGGCGCGATTGCCGGGGCTATCATGGCGCTGGCGACGGATGTGGCTCGCGAACAACAGCGCGCCAAAGTCATGGCGATCATCGGCATTGCTATCGGATTCTCTTTCTACATAGCGGTATTAATCGGCCCTGTCATTGCCGACAGTTGGGGTATTGCTGGCATCTTCTGGGTAACCGGCGTTCTGGCTTTGGCCTGCCTGCCTTTAGTGAAATGGGCCGTACCAAACAGCCCGCAGCGGGTAAGCGCTGAAACCCTCCCGCGTGGCGATCAGGTCTGGGCCATGTTTACCTCGTCACAGCTATGGCGGCTGAATGTCAGCGTGATGCTGCTGCATATGATGATCACCCTGTTGTTTGTACAGATTCCGCTGTCGCTGGTTTCGCTGGGTATGGCACTGGATAGCCACTGGTCGTTGTATTTACCCGTATTGTTGGTGTCTGTGGTACTGCTGGCGGGTATGATGCGCAGTAGTCGCGGCAAGGCGCCAAAAAGCATGCTAATGTCTGCCATTGTAATGCTGCTTATCGCGTTTGCTATGCTGGGAAGTGGAA
>JAAEUB010000316.1 GCA_024227755.1 Paracoccaceae bacterium
GACCAAGCCGGGCGATACCGAAGCGCCCGATGGGGTCTCGGATATGATCGGTTTAATCCTGGACCTCGCCTATGCGCATTTTGCGGATGACGGCGCACCGACACGCTATACCCCACATCCGGATCGGCAGGTTGATCAGGCGCTGAGCACACACCCACTCAGCCTAGACAGCGAACCCACCTGGTGGGAAGTGGTGGATGGTTTATTTGCGGCCGGCGATAGGGATAATGCGACCCGCGCACAGCGCTATGCCGTCCCGATACTGAGCGATTTGATCGCCGTGGCTCAGTTACCGCAAGTACAGGATATTTACGGGGCGATGACCCTGATGGGCACCGGCGAATCGCCCATCAAACTGTTCAGTCGCACGATCTCCGCCGCGACACGGGAATTCCCCGTGCTCGCCTACCCGACCCAGTTCGACATTGGTAATGCCCGTATCGCTTCGTTGGATATTGCCAGCCTATGCGGCGACATGACCGCTATCGGTCAACGGCAAACCGCCATTGTCTATATGCTCGCCCGCCACATCCTAGCGCGTGATTTATTCCTGGATGAGCACAGCGCCCGCTATGCACCCGCGCTATACCAGCGCTACCATCAGCGACTATTTGAAGAAAACCAAGCCTATCCGAAGAAGTTTTGCATGGACGAGAAGCACCGCTGCGGCCCGATAGCGGCCGTCAATGCGCAAATCATCCGCGATAAGCGGGAAGGTCGGAAGAACAATGTCCATGTGGATTTGGCCAGCCAGATCATGACCGATTTCACCGATGAAATGATCGAACTGGCCTCAACCGTGTACATCATGGAGTACGGCAACGATGACATGGCCGAGGAAGCTCGCGAGAAGTTCTCGCTGCCGCGCTCCGCGATGGAGCAACTCCGCACCTATGGCCATGGCCCCACCGCTGAAGGCGCGCCCTTTTTGTGTTCCATGAAAACCAAACGTGGCCAGATTTATCAACTGCTGTATCTGACCAATGGTCCCATTGAGATGTGGGCGCTGGCGACTACGGCGGAAGATCGTTATATCCGCCGCAAACTCTATACCCTGTTCGGCCCGCGCCTAGCGCGCACCGCACTCGCGCAACTATACCCCTCGGGCAGCGTTAAAGCGGAGATCGAGCGCCGCCTAGATGCTTCCATTGAAACCAATCTCGATAAAGAGCAGGTGATGCAGGCGATCATCGACGGGGTAAGCGCCTATATCCAGCAAACCCGTCATGCTCATGCTGGGGGAAAGACTATAAAAGCCGCATAATCCACCCTTTGACCGGCGCACCCAGTGCTCATGGGTGTGCCACCTCCTAGCGTCTCAATGCTCCTCCGCTATTGTGTCGTCACTCAGGTCAGGACCCTTGGTTGAACTCTTAGCGGACATGTTTTTGGTCTGGGCCTTGATCGGCTTACGCTGTTTTGAGCGCCCGGAGGCGACCACATTCGCCACCGCTTTTGCGCTGATCGGAAACCCCATTTTTGCACTTAATTGTTCGGCCATATCGGTATAGCTCGCCCCGCTCTGTTTCAGCTTGCACAGCGCTTGGCGGTGCGGCATCAAGAACTCTGTTGGCGATAATTTTTTCTTATCGATGCCGGTCGCTAACAGGTCTTCTAGCGCCTGGCCCAGCGCCGCGCTTTTCGATCCATCGGCATCTTCGATAAAGCGGCTGCCAGGGCGGGGATCGGAGCGGGTCGTCGCTTTATCATTAATATTCGGTGTGTCTATATTCAGCGGATTATTCATATCATGAACTCCTAGAGAGAGGGGATGAGCGAGCGGTTGTTATGCCTTTCAAACGCCCATTTTTTGCCAAGCCAATGCCTTTGTCCTGCTCTTGAGAGGCTGCCAATACGCCTTGAGCATCCATCGTCTGCTAAACAATAGCCCCTGTTTCGCTTTTGATAAGCCGTGAAATCGCCTTTACATCCTGCCTTGCCGTTACAAGTTGTTGCTACAAATTGGTGCGACACGTTGGTGCTATCACAGTAAGGTACAGGTTCGCTGAAAATCGCATCTCACACATAAGATACGTTTAGCGGTTCTCTTTTCTAAGGTCTGACCTCGGCGCAACGAAGGGGGTTAGGTCAACCTTGGCTTGCTGCAGGTGCGCCAGCAATTGTTTAACATCCTGTGAGATTTCAACGCGGGCGATCTCGCCATACAGCGCCAGCGGCAAGGACGGTATCCCATGAGCACCTCGCCGTTCACCGTGGCGCGATTGGGCATACTGGCGCTGAACGGTTTTGTCGGTGCTGTGGCCCATCAGAGCAGCCGCCATTTGGGCGGGATGCTTGCGTTTCATATCGGCGGCAAACTGATGGCGGGCGGAATACAGCGAAGGGTATTCTTTGCGGCCTGGAAAGCACGCGCGGGCCGCACGAAATAAGGTGGTTCGGCAGTTATCGTAATAGGTGTAATACCGGCCTTGCGTGTGAAAGGTTTGTAGCTCATGTCTATGGGTGTCCATCAGGTCGATGATGTCATCATCCCAGTCCGGCATAATGATATGTCGGTGTCGACCATGCGCTCGGTCATTCGTCGCCTTGGCATTTTTCACTTGCAACGCTCGGACACGCTCGATCACCACCCATTGGCAATCCACCCATTCAATGGGACGCAGTCCGGTGGCGAAGCCTGCCAGTAGCCAGCGTGAGGTGCGCACACCCCACACCCCTGATCGACCTTCAAGGTACAAACACAAGGTCAGCAGATCCTGCTGCGACAACCGTTTTGCCTTCGCACCCGACGTGCGGGTTGTTTTGGCCGGACAGGGCGTAGCGGTCAACGCTTGCAACCGGTCGATGACGGGGGTCAGATTTTGCTGGGTGGTGGACTGAATTTCATCCAGACAAAACAGACACGCCGCTTTGTAGGCCCACCAGGTGCGTTTCGCCAGCACTGGGCGGCGCTTCTCTAACCAGTCCACAAAATCAGAAAAGGCTATCCGGTCACGGCCCTGTTCCTTACAGGCACGCTGGTACAGTTGCGTGAAATTTTTACGGTAGCTTCCTTTCGTGGTCTCTGTCTGCGTGACGGGTTCACCCATGGTCCTATCTCCCAATAATGCGATTTTCCAGAAAAGGATTGTAAAAATTAATTTAATTTGTTTATATACTATATTATAGATCTTATAAAGGAAATCGATTATGTCATCCCGTATACGCCCAACCGGCATCGGCATCTTCATGTTACTCATCCTGCACGGCTGCACGAGCACCCCTGCGGTCAGACCACCAAAAGCTACAGATC
>JAAEUB010000317.1 GCA_024227755.1 Paracoccaceae bacterium
CAAAAACAATCCCGATCCGACCACGTTGATGGCAATAACTGTCAGGTAGGCACCCAGAAACGGCACCACCATCGCCTCTGAGGTCAGCTTGATCAGTTGCGGGCCAATCACGGCCGCGGCCAGCCCGCCTGCCATGACATATGATATCGCCTTGGGTTTGAAGGCGTCCGAAGCCGCGTCAGCCGCGGCAAATCGATAAAAACCATGCGCCGATTGGTAAATGCCGGTCATGAAGCTGCCTAGCAAAAAAAGGGGAAAGCTGCCCAGATAAAGCGCATATGCCCCGATTGCAGCCCCCGTCGCCCCGGCGGCGGTACCGATGAAAAACCCGACCCGGCGGCCATAGCGCTGCATCACCGCCGACATCGGTGTCGCCCACACCATCGAGCCCATGACGATCAGTGAAATTGGCAGCGTCGCCCAGCAGGCGTTTGAGGCAAGTGATTGCCCGGCCAGCCCGCCAATGGTGAAGATCATCGGCATCTGCGCGCCCAAAATCGCCTGCGCCAGCACCAATATGGTGATATTGCGCCGGGATTTAGCAGCGGTTTGGGGGGTGGGGATTGCACGCGTCATGGCGCATGGGTATCGCCGGTTTCGCTGATTGACCAGAGCTAAAGTGCGGGTGCGATAAGATGCGCAAAACTGCCTGAAACCACGCCTTGCTGCAATCCCATGTCAGCCAATTGGGTACCCTCGGCGTCTTTCACAGTGAAAAGCGCGGCCCCCCTTGCACTAAGCGTCGTTGCATAGTGAAACTCGTGTGCGTTCCACTGGCCGGCAAAGGGTCCAGCAAGGGCCGTTAGCTGGCGATATCCAAGATGTAGTTTACGTTTGGCAAATGAGGTTTCCAGCCGCAGCAATCCCAGCATCTCATGACGCGCGCCTTGTGCATCGATCAGCCCATCGCCAAGCATCATGAAGCCACCGCATTCACCGTATATGGGGCAGGTGGCAACCTGCATGGCACTGCGAAATCCATCTGCCGTCGCCAGTTTACCAGCATATAGTTCAGGATAGCCGCCAGGCAGAAAGATAAAGTCGGCGCCGGGATCGGGAGCCTGATCTGCCAACGGGGAAAATGGTAGAATTTCAGCTCCACCGGTGCGCCAATCGTTCAAAATATGCGGATAGGCAAAGGCAAAGGCCGCGTCCTGGGCAATAGCGATGCGCTGGCCGGGTGGGGTAAGACGTGGGGGAGTTGTGGGCGCGGGCAGGGGGCTTGCTAGGGCAGTCAGCGCATCAAGGTCTATGGCCTCTTGCGCCGCGTCCGCTGCACGTTCAAGAAATCCTTCAAGATCCGGATGCTCGCCCGCCTGAACCAGACCCAGATGGCGTGACGGATGCTCCAACCCCGATTGACGTTGCATGGCACCCAATACCGGCAGGCCAAGCGGGCTTAGGGCCACGCGCAGCATCTTTTCATGCCGGGGGCTGCCGACCTTGTTTAGAATCAGTCCGCCAATACGAACCTGAGCGTCATGGCGCGCAAATCCAGCCACCAAAGCGGCCACGCTTTGCGCCATATGCGCCGCGTCGATAACCAACACCACCGGCAGGTCCAGAAGCCGCGCCAGATCTGCCGTCGCGCCCTTGCCTGCGGGCGGTGCGCCATCAAACAATCCCATCGCGCCTTCGATGATCAGCATGCCATTGCCCGCCGCCAGAGATTTCATCCGCTCGGGCCCCATCGCCCAGGCGTCAAGGTTAAGGCAGGGTGCGCCGCAGGCGGCCTCGTGAAAGCGCGGATCAATATAGTCCGGCCCTGATTTGGCCCCGCGCACATTCATTCCCCGCCGACGCAATGCGCGCAATATACCCAATGTCAGGGTGGTTTTGCCGCTGCCCGAGGCGGGTGCGGCTATGATCAGGCCGCTATTCATCGGATTTGCCACGGATGGGCGGATTGTCAACCGGGTCTGGATCGCGCAAATCGCCATCCGCAACCAAAGCCTGCCAGTCCAGCGCCTGCCTGAGCAAGGTTGCGCGGCCAATTGCGATGATGGCAGGTGCTTTGAAGCTCTGTGTTACCACGTCAACCGCACATGTGGCCAAAGTGGTTTCCAGCACCTTTTGTTTGGGCAAAGAAGCATTTGCGACGATGGCTACCGGTTCGTCGCCGGCACGCCCGGCACCTATCAGTGCATCACAGATATGTCCGATATGCTTCATGCCCATGTATATTACCAGGGTCGCGCTGGCGCGCGAAACCGCGGCCCAGTCAACAGCATGCGGATCATGCCCGGTTACAAAGGTCACCGACTGGCCGATATCGTTATGGGTGACAGGAATTCCGGCATAGGCCAGCCCGCCGATACCCGCCGAGATGCCTGGAATGATGCGAAACGGCACGCCGCTGCGCGCCAGTGTTTGCGCCTCTTCGCCGCCGCGGCCAAAAACAAACGGGTCGCCACCCTTGAGGCGCAGAACCTTTTTGCCCGCCCGTGCCAGATCCACAAGTTGTGCCGAAATTTCTGATTGCTTGGGCGACGCCTGCCCGCCACGCTTTCCGGCAAAAACTACCTCGGCCTGCGGGTGTGCCCAATCCAGCACTTGCCGATCAACCAGCGCATCGCAGACAATCACCTCGGCCTGGCGTATGGCATTCAGGGCATGGAGGGTCAAAAGCCCTGGATCACCCGGACCTGCGCCACAAAGCCAGACCCAACCGGGCAGCATTTTCGGCCAGTCGCCCGCAAGGTTGGGAAGGGTGTAAGAATCGCTCATCCCCCCTTATGCAACCAAGTTCCGCGTGAGAAAAGCCGTCAGGCTTGCCGCGCCGCCATTCGCGCCTATAGTCGCGACCATGAGCGAGACAGACGTCAAAAACCTGCGCCGGGGCTGGACCACCGGAGCCTGCGCCACTGCAGCGGTCAAGGCGGCTTTGATCCGGCTTTGGGGTGGTGAATTTCCCGCCGACGTTACGATCACCCTGCCGCGCGGCGAACGGCCGGTTTTCGCTCTGGCGCATCGCGGTGAAGGTGATGGTTGGTCAGAAGCGGGCATTACCAAAGATGCGGGCGATGATCCTGACGTGACCCACGGTGCGTTGATCATCGCACGGGTTGAGGTCGGTGGGCAGGGGGTGCAGTTTTTCGCCGGTGATGGGGTCGGAACGGTTACGCGACCGGGCCTGCCAGTGGCGGTGGGCGAGCCTGCGATAAACCCGGTGCCGCGCCAGATGATGACCTCTGTGGTCAATGAAATGGCAATCAGGTATGCAAGCCAAGCCAATGTAAAGATTACTCTTTCCATTCCGGGCGGCAAGGCTCTGGCCGCCAAGACATGGAACCCAAGGTTGGGGATACAGGGCGGCCTTTCGGTACTTGGAACCACCGGAATTGTGCGGCCGTTTTCGTGTTCGGCCTGGATCGCGTCGATCCATCGCGGCATTGATGTTGCGCGTGCATCCGGGCTGAACCATGTTGGTGCCACAACCGGGGCAACTTCTGAGGCAGCAGTGCAGGCGCTCTGCAAACTGCCCGATCACGCGATGTTGGATATGGGTGATTTTGCCGGAGGTTTGCTGAAATACCTGCGCCGCAACCCAGTGGCGCACTTGTCCGTTGGGGGTGGCATCGGCAAATTGACAAAGCTGGCTCAGGGCGCGGTCGACTTGCATTCAGGGCGTTCACAGGTGGATTTTAAGAGGCTGGCTGGCTGGTTGAAAGACCCGGAGGTTTCCCAAATGAATACGGCTTTGGAAGCTTACGAAAAACATGGGGAAGTTATGGCTGGATTAGTGGCTGAAAAGGCGCTGGAGACCGTAAAAAAACTGTTAAAGGACGCGCCGATAACGGTTGATGCCGTGATGATTGACCGAATGGGTGCAGTAATTGCGCAGGCCGGGTTTTGAAAGTCTTGTTGTTGGCAGGAACAGCCGAGGCGCGAGCTTTGGCCGGTTTGTTGGCCAAGGCCGGGTTTGACGCCGTAGCCTCGCTTGCCGGGGAAACCAGAACGCCATTAAGCTTGCCGATGCCAACGCGGCAGGGTGGATTTGGTGGTGAGGCAAGTCAGGAAAGATATTTTGTTAACAATGGTATAAGCGTGGTTATTGATGCAACACATCCATTTGCCGCACAGATCAGCACCCGTACTGCCCGCATAGCGTCAAGGTTAAACCTGCCTTGTCTGCATCTTGTCCGACCCCCGTGGAAACCCGTAAAGGATGACCTATGGACTGACATCACTTCGGGGCAGGACGCGGCCGATTTTATTCCCGAAGGAGCAACAGTTTTCCTGGCCACGGGGCGTAAAACGCTGGCGGAATTTGAAAACCTCAGGGGTCGAAGGCTGATCTGTCGCCAAATTGATCCGCCGCAAAAGCCATTTCCGTTTGATAACGGTGAATACCTGATTGGCAGACCACCATTTTCGGTGGAGGATGAGGTTGATCTGTTCAAAACATTGGGCGTGGACTGGCTGGTGGTGAAAAACGCCGGCGGTAAGTTGTCTTCAAGCAAGCTAGACGCTGCGCGAATACTGCGCATCCCGGTTCTAATGATAGCCCGCCCGCCAATGCCAAAAGGGGATTATGCGAAGGACGCCAAAGCTGCAATGAACTGGCTGAAGGGTCTGAATGAAAGCGCGACGCAATAGCCTTTTAGCCGCGCTCGATCGTCAGAACCGCCCTTGTGCCGTTTCCGGCATCCTCAAAACTCAAGCTGCCGCCATGGTGCTCGGCCACGGCGGCAACGACGGTCAGGCCCAGCCCAAAGCCATCCCCCTCAATCGTATTTGTTCCACGCTGAAATGGCGCGATCAGGGCGGCAACCTGAGCGCTGGTGAGGTTTGAGCCTTCATCCTCGACCATGATCGTCGCATGTTCAGAGGTGGCCGTCAGGCTGACCCGCGCCTGGCGGCCATATTTAAGCGCATTATCAATCAGGTTCGAGAGGGCACGGCCAAGGGTTATCGGGCGGGCGTTGACCAGCACCGGGTGGGTTTCCGGCCCGTCAATCGAACCACCGGTCCGGCGCGACGCAAAGACCGAAGTGGCGCGGGCAATCGGGGCCGGGGCATAGGGCGTCAGGCTGACCGGCGCGCCCATATCCTGATAATCGGCCACCACGGCCTCGACCAATGACAGCAGGGACAACCGCCTTGGCGCTTCGGCGTTTAGTTCCGAGCGTGTATAGGTCAGCACGCTTTCGATCATGCCAGTCATCTTGTCGATGTCGGTTTCCAGCTTTTCGCGCAACTCATCGTTTTCAATCAAAGCGGCGCGCAGGCGCAAGCGGGTGGCGGGGGTGCCAAGATCGTGGCTGACGCCTGAAAGCACTGTCGCACGTTGAGCAAGGGCCGCCCGTTCGCGAGCCAGATAGGTGTTTACCGCTTCCTGGGTTTCGCGCAACTCGGACGGGCCGCTTAACTCATACCCAGTAGCCTCCTGTGTGCGGTGTCGGTGGCGCAACTTGTGGGCAAAGGCGCGAAAATGGGCCGAGGTTTCCGCGACACTGGTTAAAAGTGCGATCAGGGCGACGGCAGCCATTCCAACCGAGACCAGCCTGAAGTCGTCTGGCGCGGCAGCGCAGGACCACACCGGATTGCCCTCGACCAGATGCCAGCCTCGGGCACCATAATTTGCCACCACAAGAGGTGCGGGTGAACAAAATGCTGCCATCGAGCGCGACAAATATCCCAGTGCCAGCGCTGAATTACTGTTGCCCGCCGTCTGAATGTCCGAGATCGGGTAGCGCAGGTTTTGTGAAAGAATGGCTATCGAAAGGGCAGGGGCCGTAAGGTCCGGTCCACCATTCCCGTCCGGCCCATCCAGACCAGCAAGGGTCACATAGGTTAACAAGGCTGGTTTGGGCGCGTTCTCCAAATTGGCAAAAGCGCCGCTGTCCGCCAGCTCAGACTGATCAAAGGGCAGTTTTTGCAAATGCAGTCCCGGCGGCGATGGCGTTTCATCGCGCAGCGCATAAAAAAGTGCCCGCCCAGCCTGTTCTGCGTGCTCAAGATAGCTTTGCCAGGCCAATACCGACGACATCCAAAGCCACATTGCCAAGGCACCGGTCAGGCAGGCGGCCAGCACCCAAAGTGTTCCACGTGCCCGGATCGACGACAAAAACCTCATTTCAGGCTTCAGCTTCGATGACATCGACGCCGAAGACATAGCCAACCCCGCGCTCGGTGCGCAGCATTTCAGGGTCTTTCGGGTCACGCTCAATCTTTGAACGCAGGCGCCCGACCAGAACGTCTATGGCGCGCCCGGTTGTGTCGCTATGGGTGGCATCCTGTTCTTGTGTGACATCAAGGGCTGCGGCAATCTCTTCGCGGGTTAAGGGGATATGCGGGTTTGCCAAAAGCACCCGTAACAATCCCGTCTCGCGTCGTGAGAGGGTTACCTGAAACCCGTCCGGTGCATGCACCTCGTCCTTCTTGCCGTCATATGTCCAGCCGCGGAAATGAAAGAGCTTAGTGTTGCGCCGGTAAGCAAGTGAAGGCGACCGGCGTACCCGACGCAGCACCGCGCGCACCCGGGCCAGCAAAAGCTGAGGATTAAATGGCTTGGCGATATAATCATCTGCCCCAACCTCATAGCCCGCCATGCGCTGGTGATCCGCCGACAGGGCTGACACCAGAATGATCGGCACATCCTGTTCGCCGCGCAATCGCTGGCAGATCTTGACCCCGTTTTCGTCCCCCAGCATCACATCCAGTAGCATAAGGTCAATGCGCCCGGTCTGAAGATGCTTGCGAATGCCGGCCTCGGATTGGGCGGGCAGGGCGCAAAAACCGTTTTGTTGCAGAAACTGGATCATCATCGTGCGCATCTCGGCGTCGTCATCAATCACCAGCAGCCGTGGTATTGTCATTTTATCCTCCGCTCTGCCCCATATGTAACACCAAGCGTTTCGGGTTTATGCTGGGTTACAGTATAGAGCCGAAACGCGTGAGACATTCAAATGTAGTGGACGCTTCGCCCTACAGTCGAAATCCAACAATACTGCGAAGCGCTTTGGGTAACGAATTCAACGCTATCGTAACATCGTGTAACAAGAGTGCCAGATAATCCGCATCCGGACCGAAAAAAGGCCATCAAGACGATTGCGTGGCCTGTGGGGGCAGGGGCTAAGATAGGGCATCGCCGCTGGTATGCGGCTTGTTTGGGAGGATAGAATGAAATTTACAACTTACATCAAGGCTTCTGTGGTCGCGTCGTTTTTGGTTTCGGGGGCGGCGATTGCCGGACCTGAAGCAGAAGTGCTGCATTGGTGGACATCGGGCGGCGAGGCCAAATCGGTTGCCGTCCTGCAACAGGAATTTGCCGATAACGGCGGCACATGGACCGATATGCCGGTTGCAGGTGGCGGCGGTGACGCGGCTATGACGGCTTTGCGCGCGCGTGTGTTGTCTGGCAATGCGCCTACTGCGGTTCAGCTGAAAGGCCCCGCCATTCAGGAATGGTACGAAGAGGGTGTGCTGGCTGATATCTCGGCCGTGGCTGAAGCTCAGAATTGGGCCGGGTTGTTGCCTGCTTCGATTGCTGGTCACATGATGTGCGAAGGCACATGGTGTGCGGCACCTGTAAACGTGCACCGGATCGACTGGATCTGGGCCAATGCCAGCGTGCTTGAAGCCAATGGCATCACCATGCCAACCACCTGGGACGAGTTTAACGCCGCCGCTGACAAGCTGGCCGCAGCCGGTATCACACCGCTGGCGCATGGCGGTCAGGCCTGGCAGGACGCAACCGTGTTTGAAGCCGTTGCACTTGGCATTGGCGGCGCGGACTTCTTCCGCAAGGCTTTCGTCGAACTGGACGAAGCAACCCTGACTTCGGACACGATGGTCGCGGTCTTTGACCAGATGCGCAAAATGCGTGGCTATGTTGACGACAATTTCTCGGGACGTGACTGGAACCTGGCAACAGCCATGGTGATGAACGGCGAAGCTGGCTTTCAAATCATGGGTGACTGGGCCAAGGGCGAATTCCTGGCCGCAGGCAAAGTCCCCGGCGAGGATTTCCTTTGTCAGTCTACCCCTGGTGATGGCTTCCTTTACAATGTAGACAGCTTTGCCATGTTCGCGGTTGACGGCGACGACAAGCAAGCCGGTCAGGCATTGCTGGCCGAGTTGATCATGGGGCAAAACTTCCAGAAAGTGTTCAACCTGAACAAGGGATCCATTCCTGCGCGTATCGACGTGTCGCTGGATGAGTTCGATATCTGCGCCCATATCTCTTCCGCAGACATGGCAGCCAGCAACGAAGGCGGGTCGCTTTTGCCAAGCTATGCCCACGGGATGGCACTGCGCGGGGCGCAATCGGGGGCGATCACCGATGTGGTGACAGCGCACTTCAATTCGGACATGTCTTCGGCTGACGCGGTTGCTCAATTGGCAGCTGCTGTAAAAAACAGCATGTAAGTCATTGAAAATGCCCGCCTCCGGTGACTTTCCGGGGGCGGGAGAATTTTGTGCGGAGACCCTGAAATGATCGAATGGCTGGAACGTCAATTGCCGAAGATTGTGCTTGCGCCGTCGTTCTTTGCGGTGCTGGTTTTTGTCTACGGCTTCATAGTCTGGACCGGCTGGGTCTCGCTGACACGCTCGCGTCTGCTACCAAAATACGACATTGTCGGCACTATCCAATATGATCGCCTGTTCGTTTCGCCCCGGTGGGACACGGCAATGTTCAATCTGGCGGTATTTGGCGCTCTTTTCATCATCATCTCGATGCTGCTGGGTCTGCTTTTGGCAATCCTTTTGGACCAGCGCATTCGCACCGAAGGGGTGATCCGCACGATTTACCTTTACCCAATGGCCTTGTCGATGATCGTCACCGGCACAGCCTGGAAATGGATCCTCAATCCTGGACTGGGGATCGAGGCGATGGTCAAGGGCTGGGGCTTTGAAAATTTCAGTTTCAGGTGGCTGGTGGACCCGGATATGGCGATCTACACGGTCGTCATTGCCGGGGTCTGGCAGGCCTCGGGCTTTGTCATGGCGTTGTTTCTAGCCGGGCTCAGATCGGTCGATGAAGAGATTATCAAGGCGGCACAAATCGACGGCATTCCCACCTGGCGCATCTATTCCGCGATCATCATCCCATCGATGGCACCTATTTTCCTGTCGGCCTTCATCGTTCTGGCGCATCTGGCGATCAAGGCCTTTGACCTCGTTATCGCCCTGACTGGAGGCGGGCCGGGATATTCCACCGACCTGCCCGCCACATACATGTATGCCATGGCGTTCAGCCGCGGCGATATTGGGCAGGCGGCGGCCTCGGCTATGGTGATGATGCTGGTCGTGTTCGCCATTGTGGTTCCCTACCTTTACTCAGAATTGCGGGCCAAAAATGACTGAGACCTTGACCATGCCACACCGCCAAAACCGCCTTGGGCGCATCGCCTTGCGGTGGGGGCTATACATCCTGCTTGGACTGTTCGCGCTATATTACCTGATGCCGCTTTTTGTGATGGTCACAACTTCACTGAAAAGCCTTGAGGAAATTCGTACCGGGTCGCTGGTGGCCCTGCCGCGAGACGTCACTTTTGAGCCATGGCGCACCGCCTGGGCACATGCCTGCACCGGTATCCAATGCGAAGGTCTGCGGCCATATTTCTGGAACTCGGTGATGCTGGCAGTGCCTGCTGTGGCAATTTCGACCCTTTTAGGGGCGATCAATGGCTATGTGGTCGCTCAGTGGCGTTTCAAAGGGGCCAACATCATCTTCTCGCTGATGCTTTTTGGCTGTTTCATTCCGTTTCAGGTGGTGCTGCTGCCGATGGCGCGGGTCTTGGGAATGTTGGGGCTGGCGGGGTCAATTTCCGGTCTGGTATTCGTGCATGTGATTTATGGCATCGGTTTTACAACATTGTTTTTCCGTAATTATTACGTGAATATCCCGGTTGAACTGGTGAAAGCCGCGAAAGTCGACGGGGCAGGGTTCTTTCGCATCTTCTGGGCGATCTTCCTGCCTCTGTCGCTGCCGATCATCGTGGTCACGGTAATCTGGCAGTTTACCCAGATCTGGAACGACTTCCTGTTCGGGGTGTCGTTCTCACAAGCCGGAACACAACCAATCACCGTGGCCCTCAACAACATCGTCAACTCCACCACCGGTGTGAAAGAATACAACGTTGATATGGCCGCCGCAATCATCGCCGCCTTGCCCACATTGTTGGTCTATGTGGTGGCTGGAAAATATTTCATCCGCGGTCTGACCGCTGGCTCGGTAAAAGGGTAAGCTCATGGCACCTATTCTTGAGGTAAAGAACCTTGTTAAAAACTTTGGCGCGACCGAAGTTTTGAAAGACATCAATATCGCCATTGAACCGGGTGAATTTCTGGTTCTGGTCGGCCCGTCAGGTTGCGGCAAATCCACGCTTTTGAACTGCATTGCCGGGCTTGAGCCGATCACTGGAGGCTCGGTTGAAATTGGTGGTCAGGACATGACCCATGTCAGCCCCAAGGACCGCAATATTGCCATGGTTTTTCAGTCCTACGCGCTTTACCCGACCATGACGGTGGCAAAGAATATCACCTTCGGCATGAAGGTGCGTGGGTTGGATCAAGCAACGCAGGAACGTAAACTGGCCGAAGTTGCCGCGCAGTTGCAGATCGAAGAGCTGCTGAACCGGCGCCCCGGCCAACTTTCCGGTGGACAAAGGCAGCGGGTGGCAATGGGGCGTGCTTTGGTGCGTGACCCGAAATTGTTCCTGTTTGACGAACCGCTTTCCAACCTCGACGCCAAGTTGCGGGTGGAAATGAGATCTGAAATCAAGAAGTTACACCATAACCTTGACGCAACCATGGTTTATGTCACCCATGACCAGATCGAGGCGATGACGCTTGCCTCAAAAATTGTTGTACTTAAGGGTGGCATTGTTCAGCAAATCGGCAGCCCGGCCGAGATCTATAACCGCCCGGCCAATCTGTTTGTCGCCGATTTCATGGGTTCACCGGCGATGAACCTGGTGCCGGCGCGCGCTGTGGCAAATGGCAAAGGCGTGCGTATCGAAATTGAGCGGGAAGGGGGCGACACTCTGATCCTGACCGACAAAGAACATTCCGGCTTGCCTGAAAATGTGGTTCTGGGCCTGCGCCCCGAGGACATCGCCGAAAAGGGATTTCGTGCGGGAACAAACGTCCAGGATGCAACTTGTCTGGTGGATATGGTGGAACCGGCCGGGGCCGATACATATGTGGTTTCAAAACTGGGCGGGACTATGGTCACTGCCCGCCTGCATGCGGAAACAGGCGCCAAGACCGGACAGATGATTGATTTGTCGTTTGATCTGTCAAAAGTATCGTATTTTGTCCCGGAAACCGGCGAGCGCCTGAATTAAATCCGGGCTTAGAAACGCGCCGCACCTGCCCGCTCCAAACGCGCCTCTGTTCAATTACCAGTCGCGGGAAATGGCCCGAGCTGACCCTATTTCGCCTTGGTCTGTCCGGGTCCCTTGTCGCCATGGGACGAAAGCGACCGTTGGATGGTTGCATCCATTACCTGCCCCAGGGTCGGGCGATCCTCTTTGAAGTAAAGACCAAGTGCGGGGTGATCATTGCGTGAGGCCTCGGCCATCGCCGCCAACACGTTGCTGCTGTCGTGATCCTCGGGCAGATCACGAACCCGCATGTTGAGGTTGCTGTAAGTGTTGTTGGTCTTATCGAATGTGACGCAGGGTGACAGAATACGCAAAAACGAAAAGCCCTGATGCGACATTGCCTGCGTGATCATATCTGCCAGATGATGTTGGTGCCCGGCATAGGCCTGCCCAACCCAGCTTGCACCGTAACTTAGCAACATCATCAAGGGGTTGAGGGGTACGTCGCCGTTTTCGTACGGCGTCGAAGAGGTTTTGAAGCCAAGCGCTGATGTTGGTGATGTCTGGCCCTTGGTCAGGCCGTAAATGCCGTTGTCAAATACCAGATATGTCAGATTGACGTTGCGCCGCGCTGCATGAGGGATATGCCCGCCCCCAATTGCGAAGGCGTCACCGTCGCCGCCGACGGCAACGACTGTCAAATCATCATTTCCGATCTTAACACCAGTGGCGACCGGAAGAACCCGGCCATGTAGTGTATGAAATCCGTAAGTATTGACAAAAAACGGAAACCGCGAGGCACAGCCTATACCCGACACAACCACCACGTCCTTATAGTCGATACCAAGTCTTTTAAGGGCAAATGTCAGGCCCTCGGCCATTGAAAAGTAACCGCAGCCAGGGCACCAGGTAGGCAGCGATTTCGAGCGGTATTCCTGATGGCCATCGGCGCGGATTTCCTCAAGCTTATCCTCAAGATAGACGGGTTTTACGCGCTTGTTCATGTTTGTGCTCCTTCGGCACCAGCGATCTGAATTTGGGCCGGATCCTGCCCCGACAATCGCCTTACCTCGGCAAGAATTTCCTGAACCTCCATCGGGGTGCCAGTGGCTCTGCTCAGACGTGTCACCGGTTTTTCCAAAGCGCCGCAAATAAGATTGGCAAACTGCCCCTCATAGTTCAATTCCGGCACCAAAATCTCGCGGCAATCAGCGAAAAACTCCTGCAGGCTTTGCAAGGGCAGGGGCGACAGCATCACCACTTTCATCGCCGAACAGGAAATGCCCTCGGCCTGCGCCTGATACATGGTTTCCAGTATTTCGCCAAAAGTCGAACCCCAGCCAAGAATGCCGACATCCACCGGGCCTTTATCGCCAAACCGCTTGCTGACGTTCAGGCCGGGAAAATGAACGGCGCTTTTCAGTTTTTCGTGACGCTTGATGCTCATATCCATATGAACGGCGTCATTTGGCCTGCCAAGCTCGTTATGTTCCAGCCCTGTGGCCGTGTGCATCAACCCCGCTTCCCCCGGCACGGCGCGCGGTGAAATGAAGTTTTCAGTCATCTCGAAGCGCTTAAAGGCTTCGCCCTTCTTCACGCTGACCTTCTTGCGCGGCTTCGGGGCGAATGTGTTTTCCTTTGCTGGAATCACGGTTTCATAGCGGTTTGAAAGATACAGATCGATCAGCAGGATTACCGGCGTCTGATAGGTTTCAGCGATATCAAAAGCCATGCCCGCACACCGGTAACAGCCCTCTACATTGGTTGGTGCAAGAACGATACGCTGGGCATCGCCTGATCCGCCGAAGACTGCGAGATTAAGATCAGATTGCTCGGTCTTGGTCGGCAGGCCCGTCGAGGGGCCGCCCCGCTGGCTGACCGCAATCACAACCGGCACCTCGGCCATCACCCCAAGCCCCACCATCTCGGCCATCAGGGCCAGCCCCGGTCCCGAGGTGGCCGTGGCCGCCCGCGAGCCTGTGAACCCCGCCCCGATAGTGGCGGCGATAGCCGAAATCTCATCCTCGGTTTGCAGGAATTTTCCGCCCGTTGGAGGCATGTCGACCGCAAGACGTTCCATGATCGAGGTGGCCGGGGTAATTGGATAGCCAAAATAGCTTTCAATTCCCGCTTCCATGAACCCGCGCGCCACTGCACCGTTGCCGGTCATCATCACGGCCTCGGCACCGTTTGTTTCCTTGCTATCGCTGCCAACTTCGACATCATCAAGCTTGAACACTGCCTGACCAACCTGCAAGCCCGCATCGAAGGCCTTGATGTTACTATCAATAACGATCTGCGCCTTGGTGGCAAACTTGCTTCTTATAATCTCGTGAAAACCGTCGCTTGGCAGATTGAACAGTCCGGCGGCGTAGCCAAGAACCACGATATTGCGCGAGCGGGCCGAATTTGTTGCCAGCTCAGAAATCTGGCGCACACCGAAGCCATAGGGGATTTGCGCCGGGCTAATATGTGCGCTGATATGGCCCCCTTCGGCCACCTGCGAACCCAAGCTGTCATCATAGATCACGGCCCCGAAATCACGAACTTCACCGACATGCGGGATGGCATGACCGTCATTCAGAGAGATGAGGACATCAGATTCCTGCTTTAGGGAATAGGTTTGCTTGGTTGATATCCTGATGCGCGAAATACATTTGCCAAAGCCGCGGATTTCGGGCGGATAGACATCAAAAGCGATGACATTGAACCCCATTGCCGCCGCTGCACGTTTCATGATGTCGCCTGATGCGATGGTCCCATCCCCGGCTGAACCGCAAATGGCAATCTGAATATCTGTCCCGGTTTTCGCCATCATCATCTATGTACCCAGAATGTTGAATTAAGCTGGCCGTCAGCGTCGATTTCAATCCGGTCTTCGATATTGACGTCGAAAATCTCATGCTCGCCCAGCATGTTGCGGGCAGCAAGCTTGCCCATGACGCGGACATTTTCCCAGCCATGGAAGAACTTATAGGCTTTTTCCGTGTCATGCCAGATCTGGCAGACGTCGCCCGCCGCCCAGATAGTATTGTTTGAGGTCCGCAATTCAGGGTCCACCAGCAGGCCGCGTTCGATGTCGACATCAGCACCAAGCATGAACTCGACCGATGAAGTGAGACCGCAAAATGACATGACCACATCACCGGCAATCTCGGATCCGTCTTCGAGGATGACACGGCTTGCAGGCTGGCCGCCATTGTCGCGCGTGACCCCGACGGGGCGATGGTCTTCAAACACCGTCATGCCTTTGGCCTCAAGTGCGCGCAGCAACACGCTTTGCTCATCAGGGGTGATCTTATGTGGCCAAAACGTCTGCGCATTGGTAATCAGTGAGACGTGATAGCCCGTCTCAAGCAAGGTCAGGGCCAGATCAATACCGACCATATCGCCGCCGATCATGATCGCGGTCCCGCCTTTTGGCAGGTCCCTATAAAGCTGCATCGCAGCCTCGAACGAACCAAATCCATGCATCAGGCGCGCGGATTCGATCAGGTTTTCAGGCAGGTAGCCGCGTCCACCAGCACAAACAAGCAGGCGGTCATAATGAACCGTCTCCTGATGCGCGAGGGACACGAGTTGCTTTGAGCCGTCAACATCCACAACCCTGCTGCGGCGGCGAAGTTTAATCCGCATCGTGTCATAAAACGCGGGCGGCACGGCAAGCAGGTCGCGCCAGTCATGACGCCCGTGAAAAACCTGAGGCAGATCATAACGGTTATAAAATGGCAGGCCGTCCATGGTGATCATGGTAATACGGCAATCGTCATCGGCGCGCCGAAGGGTGGTTGCGGCGGCAAAACCGGCGCTTCCGCTGCCGATGATGACGTAATGAAGGGGCGCGCTCATTCTTCGAACTCCCGCGTTACTAATTGGTTGCGGGTGATAGTAATGCACTTGGTCGGGCAAACATTGTAACAAGCACCACAGCGGATGCATTGCGTGTTATCAATCCAGATCGCCCCGACATGGTTCCATTCGCCGGTCTCCAGCAATTGCCCGTAAGTGCCGTCTTCCTTGATCTCAATGCCCTCGACCATCTTGATGCAGTTTTTAGGTGCAACCTCGATACACGCCCGGCAATAGATGCAATTATCAACATCAATTTTATAGTTGAGGTTGCACAAATAACAGCGCTTTGCCTCTTCGTGGGCGATGTCGTCGCTAAACCCCTTTTCAACTTCCTGGGTAAGGTTGTTTTTTCTTGCTTCGATCTCTTCGGTACGCATGTGGTGGCGCGGAATGAAATCGTATGACCGCTGGCGCAGTGGCTCAGTGACCTGTTCGATACGTACTGATTGCTGATAACGGGGCTTACCCATGAGCCACGTGTCGATACCTTTTGCAACTTCTCGGCCCTGGCCTACCGCCTCGATCACGGTGCTTGCACCTTTAACATAATCCCCGGCTGCAAACACGCCATCAAGCGACGTCATGCCGGATGCATCTATCTCGGCGTTCTTCCAGCGATCCAGTTTCATATCTGCATCCAGGAAATCATGATTGGTCTTCTGGCCAATAGCCACAAGCAGGGTATCACATTCAAAACTGAACTCAGAGCCATCAATCGCGATGGCCTTGCGTCGCCCGTCTTCTCGCCAACCGCCCAGCCGGTTCTGGACAAACTCGACCGCATTTAAGGCACCCCGATCATCAGAGTTGAGCGCGACTGGAGTGCGCAGCCCCGACAATGCAACGGATTCGCTTTTCGCCTCAAGAATTTCGTCTTTTGTAACCGGGATGTATTCTTCGGTGGTGCGTAAGTGAATTGTCACTTCCTTAGCGCCTAATCGGCGCGCCACTCGCGCACAATCAAGTGCGGTGAACCCGGCCCCCACTACTGCAACGCGTTTGCCAACGCTTTTTGCGATGCCACGATGCATTTCAAGCAGGAAATCAAAACCGTATTCGACATTGGCTACCTTTTCCACCTGGCTGCCCGAGGGATCTTCGCGCAAAGGTATCTGCGACGCAGCCATACAGCCAGTGGCCAGAAGAACAGCATCAAATTCTTCGCGTAGCGCCGACAGGGATGTCTCATCTTCGCCGTTACCGATTGTAACCCCGGTCCTCAAATCCACACCCAACCGTAACGCATTGTGAATTTCTTCACCTAAGACATCCCGTGGAAGACGAAATTCGGGTATCCCGTAATTAAGCATACCACCGGCTTTGTCCTCGCGTTCGAAAACCGTGATGTCATGCCCCATCAAAGAAAGGTCATGGGCCGCGGCAACCCCCGCTGGGCCAGAGCCAACGATTGCGATTTTCTTACCCGATGGCCCGAAAAGGCTCTCGTTCAGGCGGTGGCCACGGTTTTTCAGATCGGCGGCCGAGCGTTTTAAATGACAGATACTAACGGGTTCGCCATTTCCCGGCAGACCATGACGGCACTGATCCTCGCACGGGCGCGAGCAGATCCGCCCAAGAACCCCAGGAAGCACGTTTGCCTCGCGATTGATCTCATAGGACAAACCGTGTTTGCCCTCCATAATCGCCCAGATGTATGCCGGGATATCGGTGCCCGCCGGGCAGGCTGTTTGACATGGGACGTTTTCGCGGACCCAACCAAAATCCCGTGGGTCGGTTGAATGGTGAACATCACTTTGAGGATGCTCATATTTATCAAACCCGGCCATTTTTAACCCTAATTCAATTATATTTAATCTCACGCTAGTGCATGTTTTGTTGTTGGTCCAGTTCGACAAGCCTATTGGCCAAAATTTTTACAAAACTTGCCAGACGGTGCGGGATTTCGGCTGAAGACAGGGGGGTATTCAAGGCTGTAACGTCGGCAAATCCAGAATGAGAAGAAACTCTGTTCACCGCCTGCAAATGGGTGGTGGCGGAGAGACAGGGATTCGAACCCTGGGAACCCGTGAAGGCTCAACGGTTTTCGAGACCGCCCCGTTCGACCACTCCGGCACCTCTCCGCGGGGATCTGGGGCGGTTTAGGTCCTGTGCGCGCCGCTTGCAACCTATTTTTAGGGTTTATCTGTCAGGCAGACCATCGCCGCTCACAGGGTTCTGAACCGGTTGGCCTTGGCAGGGGCGAACAGGCCCACTAGGTTGTGCGGAGAAAAGCCCGAAACTATGCCAATATGGAAAGCCTCAATGATGAATTTGCGCCCCAATTTCTTTACCCGATCCGTTGCAATGGCGGGGCTGGTTTTGCTGGTGACTTCGGTTGCGTCCTTTGCTGCCGACCGCGCCAAGTTGCGCGCATTCCTTGAGATCACCGGATTTGATGTAGCAATTGAAAGCCTGCAACAGGGTGCTATGGCCGGTCCCGGATTGGCAGGGGATGCTCCCAATGACTTTGGCAGCGAATGGGTGCGGCTGGCGGAAGAAGTCTTTGCCCCTGATGAGATGATCGAGCGTACGCTTGACATGATGGAGGCGGTCATGCCCGAGGATCTGGTGGATCACGGCGCTGCCTTTTACGCCTCCGATCTGGGTCAGCATCTGGTCGAGATCGAGAACGAGGCCCATATGACACCAGACGAAGTCAAATACGGTGCTGCCGAAGATATCGTGACCGCACTGGTCGAGGAAGATTCACCCCGCCTTGATCTTTACCGCGATATGGGGGACGCCATCGGGGGGGTCGACCAGTCAGTCCGTTCAGTGATCGAAATTCAGCTTCGTTATTTCCTGGCGGCGATGGCGGCGGGGTCGATTGATTTTGAAATGTCCGAAGAAGATCTGCGTGGTATGCTGGAGGAGCAGGCCGAGGAGATACGACAAAATGTGCAGGTCTATGCAGTTTTGGGATCGGCCTATGCTTACCGCGATCTTTCTGACGAAGATCTGGTCTTGTATGTCGAGGCGCTGGAAAACCCGAAAATGCAGGCGGTGTATGAGGTTCTAAACGCCATTCAGTTTGAAGTAATGGCCGAACGCTATGAGCGTCTTGCCGCAGCTCTGGCCGATCTGGCCCCGCAACAGGATATCTAAAATGCGCATTGTTTTTGTTGTTGTCGCCTTTGTGCTTACAGCTTTGCCTGCATATGCAGATACGCCCCGTATTAACCGGCTTTATGAGCTGATGCAGTTATCAACCTCGGTTGAGATACTGCGTGATGAAGGCCTGCAATATGCCCTTGAAAGCGAAGAGGTGCTGTTTAATGGACCAGCTGCGGGTGATTGGCAGGCGGCGATGCGCGAAGTTTATGATGTGGCCAGGCTGGAAATGATCGTCACCGAAGGGTTCAGCGAGGCGCTTTCGGGTGTTGATCTGACGACACTGATCGCCTTTTACGAAAGTCAGCCCGCCCAACGGGTGTTGGAGCTGGAACTGAGTGCACGCCGGGCATTTCTGATCCGTGATGTCGAAGAAGAAGCGCGCGCAATGTGGCGCCAAAACCCCGAAGACAGCGTTCATGCTGATGCAATCCGCGCCTATATCGAGGTTAACGACCTTATCGAGCGCAATGTGATTGGGGCAATGAATTCCAATGTATTGTTCCTGCGCGCGCTGGCAGCAGGGGAACCTGGGTTAAGCGAAGCGCAGATTTTGGAGGATGTCTGGGGCGAGGAAGAAGCCATGCGTATTGATACGCGCGAATGGATGTTTGCCTTTCTGACCATGGCATATGCGCCATTGGACCGTGCCGACATGCAGGCCAATCTGGCGATTTGGGAAACCGAAGCTGGTCAAGCCCTCAACAATGCCATTTTCATTGGTTTTGATGACATGCTTGAACGGGTAAGCGAAGATCTGGGTGCGGCAGCTGCAAGGATGTTGGTGCAAGAGGAATTGTAGCGCTTTGCCTCTTGACTTCGCGCCCGCAAGCCCTGATAAGCCCGCTCTCTGGCAAGACCAATGTTTTGACCAGTGAACATATTTGAAACACCGCCAGTCATGGCGCGCAGTTCGAGGTAGAGGTGCCCACCAGGGTGCCGCCAAACACCGGGATACCGGGGCCACAGAACGCGGGATACGAAGGAAAGACAAGATGTTCGCGGTTCTCAAGACCGGTGGCAAGCAGTACAAAGTACGCTCGGGCGATACACTCCGGGTGGAAAAACTGGCAGCTTCCGCTGGCGACACAGTTCAGTTTAACGAAGTTTTGATGGTTGGCAGCACCGTTGGTTCGCCCATGGTTGATGGCGCCGGGGTTCAGGCCGAGGTGATCGACCAGATCAAGGGCAACAAGGTAATACACTTTGTCAAACGTCGTCGTAAGCACGGCTCAAAACGCACCAAGGGGCACCGTCAGCAACTGACGCTTCTGCGCATCACCGAGATCCTTGAAAAAGGTGCCGACAAATCCGGCGTGATGGCGGCGATTGGTGCAGGCTCGGTAAGTGTTGCTGCTCCGGCAGCGAAACCTGCCGCCAAAAAGGCGGCTCCTAAGAAAGCAGCGCCAAAAGCCGAAGCAAAGCCTGCGGCCAAGAAGGCGGCTCCTAAGGCTGAGGCTGGTGCGGATGACCTCAAGACCCTGTCTGGCGTTGGCCCAGCGCTTGAGAAGAAACTGCATGCCGCTGGCGTGACCACATTTGCCCAAATCGCGGCATGGACGCCGGACGATGTGACTGCTATGGACGAGAAACTGTCGTTCAAAGGTCGCATTGATCGCGAAGGCTGGATCGACCAGGCCAAGAAATTGGCTAAAGGCTAAGGAGAGAGAGAATGGCACATAAAAAAGCAGGCGGTTCCTCACGTAACGGTCGCGATTCAGCGGGCCGGCGTCTTGGCGTCAAGAAATATGGCGGTCAACACGTGATCCCCGGCAATATCATCATTCGTCAGCGCGGTACCAAATGTTGGCCGGGCGAAGGCGTTGGCATGGGCCGCGATCACACGATCCTTGCGAAGGTCGAAGGTCAGGTGACGTTCCACAAGGGGCTTAAGCGCCGCACCTTTATTTCGGTCCTTCCAATGGCGGAGGCCGCCGAGTAGCCGAAAACCTGAAAACAGAATTTTCAAGGGGTCGGCGGAAACGCCGGCCCTTTTTCATTTTCAGACCAACCTGATCCAACCAGAAAGACCACCAGAAAAACCAGTCGCAAAGTGTTTACCAATTTATCAGATATTGTGGGTCGTAAATCCGGGAAACCCCCAGGCCATGACCCAATATACCTTGGTACTCGCGTGTCGCTGGCACGAAGGAAGACATGCTTTTCGAGGAGGGAAAGCCATGATAATTGACCAGATTAGCCACCAGCCGCAGATTGAAGCCAACCGGTTCATATTACGCCCCCTACGCCGTTCGGATGCCGGTGCAATTGGCATGCATATGGCTGACAAACGTGTGGCGCAGGCAACGCCCTTCATCCCGCATCCGTTACCGCCCGGTGCGACCGAGGCGTTTATCAAACGCGCCACCTGCGCCAGCAAAGGCGAAGCTGTCTGGGTCATGGACGGCGAAGGATCTGAGCGACGTGAGGTGCTGGGCATGATCAGTCTGAACCGGCTGGATCGTGAGCAATCACAGCTTTCCTATTGGGTGGCGCCGGGCTTTTGGAACTCGGGGTTGGCCTCCGAGGCGGTGACGGCCCTGATCAAGGCCAATCCCTTAAAGAACCGCGAGATTTTTGCCGAGGTGTTTCAGGACAATCCGGTCTCGGCTCGGGTTCTGACCAATTCGAAGTTTCAGTATATTGGGGATGCGGAAAGCCATTCGGTGGCGCGCCGTGTCAATGTGCCGACCTGGACTTACATCCGGAAGATGGGGTAGGGCCTTGATGTGGAACAGGAAATCAGGATTGAAACTCAGCGTCTGACGCTGCGGTCTCTTACCCGCGATGATATTCCAGCCATTGTTCAGCTGTTGAGCGATTTTGAGGTTTCGCGCTGGCTGACGGTGGTTCCGTTTCCTTATGCAAAGGCGGACGGGCATGAATTTCTGGATTATCTGGAAACCGCCGACCCGCTCGATGCGCTTGCCATCATCGCCGCCGAAGGACTGGTCGGTGTGGTTGGCGTTGGTGGCGGACTTGGCTACTGGCTGGGCCGCGCCCATCACGGCAAAGGCTACATGTCCGAGGCTGCTCGCGCTTTGATAGATCACTATTTCTCCACGCGTGACGTTGACGCGCTTAGCTCAGGCTATTTTACCGGCAACGCTGCCTCATGGAATGTCCTGTGCAAACTGGGTTTCCGGCCTGACGGCGAGGAAACCGCGAAGTCTCGCGCGCAAGGTGCTGAAGTCACACTGAAAAAAGTGATTCTGACTCGTGCGAGTTGGGCGGCCAACAATGGACGCTAGGATCAAAACCGATCGCTTGGTGCTTCGCCGGGTTCAGCCTTTCGACCTTGAAGACCTGCATATGCTGGTTTCCGACTATGAGGTTGTGAACATGACCGCAAATTGGCCGTGGCCCGCCGATATTTCGTTCACCAAGTCACGCTGCACGCCCTATCCCCGCGACAAAGGCATGGTCGGGGTGGTGTTTCGGGGCGCGGAACTGGTCGGTATGATGGGCGTCAATGTTGGTTCTGATGGACCTGGGCTGGGCTACATGTTCGCACAGGCCCATTGGGGCAATGGTTATGCAACCGAAATTGGGCACGCACTTATCGCCCATGTCTTTGCCACCTACGACTGGTCTTCAGTGTCAGCGGGCGTGTTTTCCGACAATCCCGCGTCAATCCGGGTACTGGAAAAGCTCGGGTTTCGCGAAGCCGCGCCCTCAATGGGCAATTCAGCGGCGCGCGGCGGCCAATTTCCCATGCGCAACTTTGTACTTGAACGCCCAAAGCCTTGAGCCTTCGCGCATTTCCCGCTATCGCTCGCCCAAGCAAAACAAGGCAGAAACCATGAAATTCCTCGATCTCACCAAAGTCTATATCCGCTCAGGTGGCGGTGGCGGCGGCTGCGTGTCGTTCCGGCGTGAGAAATACATCGAATATGGCGGGCCTGATGGCGGCAACGGTGGGCGCGGCGGCGATGTCATTGCAGAAGCAGTTGACGGGCTGAACACGTTAATCGATTTTCGCTATCAACAGCATTTCTTTGCCAAAAACGGCACCCCGGGCATGGGCAAGCAACGCACTGGCCCGGATGGGGACGACATCATCCTGAAAGTGCCGGTGGGGACTGAAATTCTTGACGAGGATCAGGAAACGGTAATCGCAGATCTGGCAAGTCTGGGCGCGCGAATAACGCTTGCCAAGGGTGGTAATGGCGGCTTTGGCAACCTGCATTTCAAAAGCTCAGTTAACCGCGCGCCCCGGCGTGGCAATCCCGGCCAGCCCGGGGTCGAACGAACGCTTTGGCTGCGCCTGAAACTGATTGCCGATGTCGGCCTTTTGGGTCTGCCAAATGCCGGCAAGTCAACCTTTCTGGCCGCAACCTCGAATGCGCGCCCGAAAGTGGCGGACTACCCATTTACTACTTTGGTGCCCAATCTTGGGGTTGTCGGTGTTGATGGCGCCGAATTTGTAGTTGCCGATATTCCCGGCCTGATCGAAGGCGCACACGAAGGACGCGGGCTGGGCCATACATTCCTGGGCCATGTTGAGCGCTGCGCGGTGCTTTTGCATCTGGTGGATGGTACGGCCCAGGATGTGGCCGAAGACTACGCGACCATTATCGGTGAGCTTGAGGCATATGGCGGCGTGCTTGCCGAAAAACCGCGCCTGACGATCCTGAACAAGATTGACGCGCTGGACGCAGATGAGCGGGCTGAAAAGAAAGCCGAGCTTGAGGCGGTGGCAGGCCCTGTCATGCTGATGTCCAGCGTTGCCCATGAAGGGGTGACGGATGTACTACGCGCGCTGAGGTCGCAGATATCCGCTGACCGCCTGCGCATTAAAAAGGCCGAAACGGCAGAAATGGCGCCAGACGAGGACGATACATGGCATCCCTGAACACGGCCCGTCGCATCGTCGTGAAAATCGGCTCGGCCCTCTTGGTCGAGGCTGCGACCAGTGAGC
>JAAEUB010000318.1 GCA_024227755.1 Paracoccaceae bacterium
GAACAGTACGCTGAACTTGCTGGAAAACGTCGGAGTCCATGTACCCTCGGAAAAGGCATTGGCAATTTTCGCCGACCACGGTGCTAGGGTGGACTTCGACAAGCAGATCGTCCGAATTCAACCGCACCTGGTCAAAAAAGCGCTTTCGTCGGCACCCCGTTCGTTCGTACTCGCCGGACGCGAACCACGCTTCGATCTCAAGCTGGATGGTGAAAATTGCTATATCTGCACGGCTGGCACTGGTGTAAATGTGATGGATCACGCACTGGGTCGCCTGCGGGCGTCAACTAAGGCGGACCTTGAATGTATTACGCGCGTGGTTGACGCGCTGCCCATGTTCAGTTTCATGTGGTCAACCGTAACATCGCAGGATCACGGGCGCACGGCCCCTCTGCATGATTGCCACGCCATGTTGACCAATACCCTGAAACACGTTAGGGGCGCGACCACGGTTTTTCCAGAGCTGGCCAGTTACATCGTAGAGATGGCCAAGGTCGTTGCCGGCGGTGAGGATCAGGTTAAAAAACGCCCGCCTGTCAACGCCAATATCTGCACCATCGCCCCGATGTCGCACGATCAACATGGGATCGAATGCGCGCTGACCTATGCTGAAGCCGGCATCCCGGTCAGTTTTATGGCGATGACAACCATGTTCAGCACCGCACCGGCCACACCGCTTGGGGCACTGGCAGTGGGGGATGCGGAGGCAGTCAGCGGAATGGTGCTGTTGCAACTGGCTTTTCCAGGGGCACCTGTGTTTCATGCCGTGTTCGTCTCCATGATGGATCCGCGCACGGGCGGATACATATCCAAAGTGCCGCTGCCGCTGAACATGATGGCCGTCGAACTGGGCCATGCCTGGAATGTGCCGTGTCTGGGGGGCGCACGCATGGGAAGCGATGCGCAAAATATCGGATGGCAATC
>JAAEUB010000319.1 GCA_024227755.1 Paracoccaceae bacterium
CCCCTGACGCGGGCAAGACCTCCGCTTCCAGGCAAACTTTCATCTCGGGCAATGCCGCCCGACTTTCCGGTCTCGCTCTGCGCGAGCAGATATTGCGCCACGCCAATGTTTCAAATGCAGCCGAAATTACAATTGGCGATGGCGCAATATTGCTCGTGGAGGCCGATCGCAGTCGACAGATTGATCTGTCAACAATGACAGTGGACAAGAGCGGTTATGTGTTTATGGCAGAGGAAACCTGGGACCCGCCAACGGTTCCACTGGATGAAAAGGGCCAGGGCATACCCTATGCCCAATATGGCTACGGGGCACAGATCATCGAACTGACCGTGGATACCAAACTTGGCACAGTCAAGCTGGACCATCTCACCGCCGCCCATGATGTCGGCAGGGCAATCAACCCCAAGCTGGTGGAGGGCCAGATTGAGGGTGGCATCGCGCAAGGCATCGGCCTCGCCCTGATGGAGGAATATATCCCCGGCAAAACCGAAAACCTTCATGATTACCTGATCCCGACGATTGGCGACATGCCCGAAATCACTTCTATCATTATTGAGGTTGAGGACGCAGAAGGACCGTTCGGCGCCAAAGGTCTGGGTGAACACGTGCTGATCCCGACAGCACCGGCAATTCTCAATGCCATCCGTGATGCCACCGGCGCTGTGGTTCGCGATTTACCGGCAACACCGCCAAGGGTGCGCGCGGCCATACTTGAAGCGGAGGTTGGCAAGTGAGCAATGCTTCAAAAAAGCCTGCGAAAATCCGCTGTGATGCCTGTCCGGTCATGTGCTACATTGCCGAAGGCCGCTCCGGCGCCTGCGACCGCTACGCCAACAAGGACGGACACCTGCTGCGCCTTGATCCACTGATCATCGTCGAGCGAACTGAAGAGGCCGGCGGCAAACTGGTGCCTTTCCTGGACAAAGAGCCTGAATGGGACGGTGATATCATATCGGACCTTGAAAGCTTCATCACCGCCATTGGTGCTGGAACCACTTATCCCGACTACAAGCCCGCTCCCTTCATCGTCTCCCGCGAAGTTGAAGATATCGACATGATCACCGTGGTGACGGAGGGCATTTTCTCCTATTGCGGGGCCAAGGTTAAAATTGACACCGATCGCCATCTCGGGCCTGAAAGTAATCTTGTCAGGGTCGATGGCGAACCGATCGGCCACGTCACCACCGGCGAATACGGCTCACAAATGCTGTCGCTTGGCGGGGTGCATCATCTCACCGGCGGCAGCAAGAAGGAAGGACGCATTACCTGCAATTCACTGATGCAGCTGTGCAATGGTCTGGCCGTTGAAATGTCGGTCGATGAAGGTGTTACCATCCTGGTGCAGGCCGGTCATCCGCCAATCATCAATGACAAGCTGGAAGAGCGCATGCGGGTCGGCTGCGGCTCGGCCACCATCGGCATGTTTGCCGCTCAGTGGAGGGGGCTTGTCGACGAGGTTGTTGTCGTCGATGATCACATCACCGGCGTCATGTCGGAACATCAGGCCGGCAAGGTCATCGGCTGGCCCCCGTCCGGCATCAAGATCAAAGGTCGCCGCTCCACTCCCGGGCGCTATTTTCAGGTCGCAGTTCCCGGCACCGGCTGGGGCGGTACTGATTTGGACGACCCCTTGAAAATTCTTGGCGACTTCAAACCGGATATCGCCAAACCCGACCAGTCGTTGCTGATGGTTTCCACCACCGGCGAACAATTCGCCTATTACGAACTTGACGACAACCTTCAGCCCGTCGAAAAGCCAATGCCGCAAAGACTGATGAAGTCGGTTCGCCGCATTGAAGAAAACTGCGAACCCGCCCTTTGCTCGGTGCTGTTCATGGGCGGAGCTGGCGGTTCGCTCCGCTCCGGTGTCACCGAAAACCCGGTGCAACTGACCCGCTCGGTACGAAGCGCCCTCACCCATGTGTCCTGCGGCGGCGCCCCCGCCTATCTGTGGCCTGGTGGTGGCATCACCATCATGGCCGATGTTACCCAGATGCCGGAAAACTCATTTGGCTATGTGCCCACCCCCGCCCTCGTCGCCCCGATAGAGTTCACCATGCGCCGCGATGACTACGAGGCTTTGGGCGGCCATATGGAATATGTCTTGCCGCTCAGGGATGCGATGAAAGGCAACACAGGCCTGCAAAAAGATCACCTGTTGAGTGGTCAAACAAAGGTTGCCAGCAAGCACGAGAAAAATTGGCCAACAAAGGCCGGAAACTACAGTTGGAGTGACAAGACTGGCGGAGGTAGTCGATGAGCAGGGCTTTTCAAGCAATACCACTACCGGACAACAAGCGGCTCCACCTCAATCACGGTCCGATTGACCTGATTGTCGAAGCATTCGGAACAAAAGATGAGATCGCACTTGCCTACAGACAAGCAGCCGAGAGGTTCCAGACCATTCTGGATGAACTGGTTGAGGAACTCCCGCTGCTTCGCACCGCCATCGCCCCGGACACACCTGCCCCAATTGGCCACATTGCAAAGGCGATGCATGCAGCGGCCAAAACCCACATCCCATCTTTTATTACCCCAATGGCAGCGGTTGCCGGTAGCGTTGCCGGTGAGATGCTGGCTGCCATGTGCACCAACACCAACCTCAACAAGGCTTGTGTCAACAATGGTGGCGATATCGCCCTTCATCTCACACCGGAAAGCACATTCAACATCGGGGTGGTAGCTGACCCTCGCTCCGGTAAATTGGTCACCCGGGCCACAATCCACGGCGAATCCGCCATCCGCGGTATTGCCACCAGCGGCCACCATGGACGCAGTCATTCGCTCGGCATTGCCGACAGCGTTACTGTATTTGCCGAGAATTCAGCCGTTGCAGATGCGGCTGCAACGATCATTGCCAACGCGGTTGATCTGCCGGGAAATCCTGCCATAGCCCGCCAACCGGCCGACAATTTGTCCCCCGACAGCGATCTCGGATCGCAATTGGTAACCACATCCGTGGGTCGACTGTCCGAAGAAGAAATCGCCACAGCACTTGAGGCTGGGGAAAAAACGGCAAAAAGGCTTTGTGACAGGGGAACGGTCCTGGCTGCATTTCTTTGCCTTCAAGGCAGGGAACGAATTGTCGGCTGGTCATTTGACCAGCCCCCTGTTCATGCGTCACACTTGAAATTTCAACAACAACGGATCAGCCATGCCTGACGTAATTATCCGAAAATCCGTCGTCTCAATCGAAGACATATTCCACGAGGGCGGTCCGGTCGCTGAAAAGCCGCACCGGCGCGGGGCGATCTCGACCGTCATCCACAACCCGTATGCCGGACAATATGTCGAGGAAATTACCCCGTTTATCGAAGATCTGAAACCCCTCGGCCTGCAAATGGCCAAAGACCTTTTAGCTGCCATGCAGTGCAAGGCAGATGATATCGAGGGCTACGGCAAAGGGGCGATCATCGGTTCCGCCGGAGAACTGGAACATGGCGCCCTTTGGCATGCACCCGGCGGCTATTCGATGCGCGAGGTTGTTTCAAACTCGATGGCGATCGTCCCGTCGACCAAGAAAGTCGGTGGTGTCGGAGCGCGGCTTGATGTGCCGGTCACCCATGCCAATGCTTCCTATGTGCGCTCCCATTTCGACGCTGTTGAAGTCGGCATCAATGACGCGCCGAAAGCTGACGAAATGCTGGTAATCCTGGTGATGACTACCGGCCCGAGAATTCATACCCGTTGCGGCGGATTGCTGGCATCGGAAATAAAAGGCGAGGACGGATTAAGATGAGCAAGGCAAAAATTCGTAAACTGATTACCGTGGTTGAAGATACCAGAATTGAAATCGGTCAGCAGATATCACCGCCAACCCGACGCGCTGCGGCGATCGCGGTGATCGAAAACCCACTGGCCGGACGCTTTCAACAGGATATTGAAGAACTGATGGAAATCGGTGAAGAGCTCGGTGGCCTGCTTGGCGAGCGCGCCGTTGCTGCCCTTGATATCAAGCCATCCGAAGCGGAAAGCTATGGAAAGGCGGCACTGGTCGGCGAAAACGGCGAACTCGAACATGCCGCGGCCATTCTCCATCCGCGCCTTGGCGCTCCCTTGCGCAAAGCGGTGGAAAAGGGAGCAGCCCTTGTACCATCATCCAAAAAAATGGGCGGGCTTGGTGCACCGCTGGATATTCCGCTCGGCCACAAGGATGCAGCCTATGTCCGTTCCCATTTCGACGGCATGGAAGTTCGCGTCAATGACGCCCCCCGTGCCAACGAAATACTGGTCGCCGTCGCGGTCACCGAGTCAGGCAGGCCACTGCCTCGGGTTGGTGGACTGGAAGCAAAGGATGCCAAGGGAGAGGACGGGCTGCGCTGACTGATGTTTTGGGAGGAGAGCAAATGAACTACATTAAAAACGCCTGGTACGTCGCCGGATGGGCCTCAGAGTTTAACGAAGAACTTCGCCGTGTGGTCATTCTTGAACAACCGATGGTCATGTTCCGCGCTTCCGATGGTAAAGTCATAGCACTAGAGGACCGCTGCCCACACCGCCTGCTGCCGCTGTCGCTGGGCAAACGCATCGATGATACCATCCAGTGCGGTTATCATGGCATGACCTTTGATTGCGAAGGAAAATGCGTGCGCATTCCGGGACAGGACAACCTTCCCCCCTCCGCCGCTGTCGTGGCATTCC
>JAAEUB010000320.1 GCA_024227755.1 Paracoccaceae bacterium
AGTTCGAAGCCCCCGCCGAAGGCGTATCCGTTTATCGCCGCAATGGTGGGTTTACTGATATTCAGGGAGTTCGGTGTAACCCAGTGGCTGGTTCTGACCTTGGGTTCCAGGTATAAAAAGTCCGGCGCCTTCTTGATATCGATACCGGTTGAAAAGGCACGCCCGGTGCCGGTATAAACCAGCACGCGAAGCTCGTCATCGGCCTCGAATGCTTCCAGCCGTTCGCGGTGTTCCCGCATCAGGTCCATATCGAAGGAATTCATCGCCTTTGGCCGATTCAGCCGGATAATGGCCACCGCACCGCGGGTTTCCCAGATTAACGGCGGTTCCTGTTTTTCACTGCCTGTGTCCTCGTTCATCGCTAAAGCTCGTATTCTATTCAGGGATGTTTTTTCAAGAAATCGTGAATCAATTGATTGGTGGCATCACTTGCCTCCCAGTGCAAACAATGACCTGCCCGCGGAACGATTTCCAGTTCAGCGCCAGGAATGCCCCGGGCGATATTTTCAGACGCCCGCGGGGGGCAATAGGGATCCGTTTCACCGGCAATGACAAGCGTTGGGCAATCAATCCCGTGTAAATCCTGCACCATCGGTTCGTCCGCGAGCCTGGCCATGGCGCGGCCGGCATTCAGATAACCCTCGACATCCCTGACCGCGGCGACACGCAATTCCTGATACTCGGTGATCAGTTTTTCGTCTCCCAGGGAGAAACAGCCGCGGGCATCCTGTTTAT
>JAAEUB010000321.1 GCA_024227755.1 Paracoccaceae bacterium
AAGCCTTGATGCAGGGCGCAGATACGGTTTTGATAACCGGTGCAGTTCAGTCAAATTTTGTTCGCTCTGCCGCTGCCGCAGCGGCACGTCTGGGCCTTAAATCCGTGTTGCAACTGGAAGAGCGTGTTCCGGGTATGGGTGCGCATTATTACAATTCCGGCAACGTGTTGCTGACCAAAATCCTTGGTGCGGAGCATATCAGCTATCCTCTGGGCGAGGACGAAGCTGGCGCAGACAATGCGTTGCATAAACGTGCAGAGGAATTGCGCAGCGAGGGGCGCAAGCCTTATGTGATCCATCTTGGCATTGATCATCCGCCACTTGGTGCGCTGGGATATGTCGTCGGCGCGCAGGAGTTGAGCTGGCAAATCAGTGATTTCGATGTGGCCGTGGTACCCTCAGGCAGCGGGTCGACCCATGCCGGTTTCCTGACCGGATTGCGCCTGAGTGGCCAAACCGCACCTGTCTATGGCATCTGCGTAAGGCGCGATCGTGATTTGCAGCGGAACCGACTGAAAATCGTGTTGAATAAACTGGCGGGAATGATGGATATCGACCCGGCCATGACCATGGGCGACATACTGACATGGGACAGGGCGTTAGCGCCGGGCTACGGCCTAATTGGCGACACTACCCGCGAGGCGCTAACCATGATGGCGCGCACTGAAGGCGTGTTCCTTGACCCGGTCTATTCCGCCAAAACCTTCGCAGGTCTACTTGGGCTCCTGAAAGGGGGGCATATCCAGCACGGACAAAAGGTTGTTATGCTGCATACAGGTGGGCTGCCGGGGATCTTTGGGTATCAGGCAGAGCTTGAATGACCTGAAAGCGCCTGAGTAAGCCCGGTTTTGACCTAACTTTCAGAGCTGAAAATGACCGCAACGCGGAGCTTCGACGGGTTCACGGCAATGGGGCTGATAGGCCCTGTTGGCGGTGGAAGCTTTATTCTTCGGGTGCATTTTTTGGGAAAAAATGTATGCTGTCCGTGCATTACAGGGAGGTTGCGCCATGGGCAAGTCTTGTTTGTTTGGCGATTATGCTTTTCGGAAGGGCATAATTGTCGCTCTGGCGGCGACTTTCACAGCCTTGATATTGAGTTTCAGTTTTGCCAATCAGGCTCAGGCACAGCAGACCGATGCCGACTTCAGCGCATATTGCAGAGCCAAAGTCAACAACAGCACGTATCAGAGATTTGCCCAGACATGGGGTACTGAACACGCATGTGTTCAAGGGGGGACGCGACAAGGTATTGATTTGGGAGAAGCCTGTTTTCTGACCACCGGAAGCCGCACTTTTGAAATCTCTGGTATCAGAGTGCTTTGTGAAGGCAGTGCCGGTGATGCGCCAGCTGCGAATGCGAATGATGTTGGAGCGCCTGATTTCAACCGGTACTGCAACGAAAACTTCCCAAATAGCGTTTACGAAAAACGTGCTGAACCCAATGGCGTCGTCCATTATTGCCGTCGTCCGGGCGCGTCTGGCGGGTTTACACTGCAAAATATTGATTTGGCCGAAGCATGTCGCCTTTCTTATGGGGTTGCGAAATACCGGATTAGCGGGGATCGTGTTTTCTGCACATCGGCCGGTGGTTCGGATGGAACGGTGAAGCCCGGGCCAGTCCCGCAACCAAACCCGGCACCTAATCCTAACCCCAATCCTGATACGAGACCTACTTCAGACGCCCCCAAGTCAGATAGTCCGGATACGGTTGAACCAATGCTTGCGTGTTTCGGGCCTTTGTTTGGCACACCTGAAATGCCTGAAACCGGGGAAGACGGGCTGCCGATAAGTGGCGAATGGAGCGCAGGGACAATCCCAAGTGTCGAACAGGTGTATGGAACCTCGATTATTAGTGGTGATCCTATGATGGTCGGGGCAACCGCTTTCGCAGGTTACATGGAGATAACCATAATATTCCAATGCCATGTGTCTTTCGTCAGGTTTCCAGAGGGTCGCTCTAATGAAGACCTCAAAAAGGCTATTTCCGAGGCTTGCGCGATAGAGCCAAAACTTGCTGAGCTGTATGAAATC
This sequence comes from Paracoccaceae bacterium, assembly GCA_024227755.1. Lineage (GTDB taxonomy): Bacteria > Pseudomonadota > Alphaproteobacteria > Rhodobacterales > Rhodobacteraceae > JAAEUB01. The sequence continues at coordinate 2,032 of JAAEUB010000321.1, forward strand.
ATGGTCAGTACGGGTTTTTGGATTGGGGCAACCGCGCCGCATCGTGACATTGTTGAAACTCCAGGAATGCCAGATATAGCGGAACTTTGTGATTGTGAGCCACAAGAGGTTCCTGATTTTGCCACACGTATCGAGGAGTTGAGACTGCAAGCTGAACAGGCCGTTATCGAGGAGTTTGCAGAATGATCAAATTACTCAAAAAACTTCTCGCTAGCATCATGATTATTAGCTTGTCTATTGGTGCACCCGTTATTTCGTGGGCACAGGATGCAAACCCCAGTACCGAATTCAGGATGGAGCGGGACGCATGGAATAAAAGCATCCGTGAGGGCCGTATAATTGTTGATGAGATGAACGCCAATAAGGGTAATGATGCCCTTCTTGACAGATATAGCTGGGAGGAATTGCAATTTCGCGCGAGCCGAGCCCAAGAATGGATAAAACAGCAAAATGAATTCAGCTTCAGGGAAATTCTGAAAAGTATCGAGGAAACCCAGCAGGGGCTTGAAACCCGCACAAACCAAATTCAAAAATTACGGGACCAGATTTCTAAGGAACAGGCGACAGATATTGTCGAGTGGGAAAAACTGATGACTGACGATTCAGTTTTGGAGCATCTGGCGAAGGCGTTGGGGGCAGCAGTTTTAAGTGAGGTCGGATCACGGACTTTGGAATGGTTTGGAAAATATGTTAGTAAGAAGGTAGTAAATTTGGCGGGAAAAGCAGCCGGTGCCGTATCGACTGCGGCAGGCAAAGTTCTTGGTCCGGTTTCAACAGCCTATTCAATTTATGAGTTTTTCGAGGCGGCTGATGAATTTGCGGGCATGAGACAGATATACGGACGATTGCTGGAACGAGCCGAGATGATCGCGTATCTCAACGTGTTGCTGAAAAAATATGACGAGCAGATTGCGGCTCAGGATATTATCATTTCCGAACTGTATACAGCCTATGGCGAGTATTCAAAAAACGCTTGCCGCTAGGTCAATGTTGCCGGTTTAAGGGCGTTCAGAATTCCGTCTCGCTGGCGTGGTTTGAAGCTTTTTTTGTCGACCTCGCGGCTTGCCCCGGCAGGGAAGCTGAAGCATTTACCCGAGCTGAGTTCGCAGCGCCCAGCCGCGCTGGGCTGGCCAATGGGGAAGGTTTCAGGAGTGAGCCTGACGATGTCGGCGGCGGATGGACGCCCGCGAGCGGCGCGAGGGTTTGCTTGCCTGACCGAACAGGTGGATCGTGAGCTGGCCAGGGCTGGGGAACCGGAAAATGTCGACAATCGTTACCGGAACGCCAAGTTGGTTTCTTAGCGAAACTTGCAGCTCTAGGGCGCGCTTTGAATTGCCTCCTGCCTCGAAAAAATTGACATCACCGCCAATGGACGGAGTTTCGAGGATCTTGGCAAAAATGGCACGCACTTCCTCAAGAGAGCCCGAGGAGTCGGCGCTTGGTTCACTTTCATAGGTTTCCCCTTGCGTAGCGGCAGGAAGGGCTGTTGGCTGTGGCCCGCCAATGACCTCGGCGGGTACGCCAAGGGCGATGCAGCCAGCGGGAACGTCACCCACGGCTGCCGAGCACGCGCTTACCGTGGCATCTTCCCCGACCTCAAGGTCAGGAAGCACCGATGCGTTGGAACCGATATAGGCGCGATCACCCACCTTAACCCGCGCGTTGACCACTGCGCCCGGCGCAAGAACGGCGCCAGCGCCAAGCGTGGCCCCATGCCCAAGCACCGCCTGGGTGAAGACGATCGCGTTATCGCCAACGGTCGACAGGGCCGAGATCGTGCACCCTGCATAGATGGTCACCGCCTGTCCTATATTTGCACCTTGCAGATCCACCGAAGGGTGGATCAGACTGACGAGCGCAATTCCGAAGCTTTCGATTTTCGCCCGCGCCCCGTCGCGCCCCTTGGTCGAGCGAGCGACCAGGTTAACCGCCTCGTCGCCAGCCTGATGATCTGCCAGCGCCCCGAAGGGCCCCACCACCGGGACGTCCAGAATTTTGTGCCCGTACTTGACGGGATCGTCATCCAGAATGACGATGCGGTCCCAGCGCTGGGCAGCGTCGTTCACTTGAAGCGCGAGCCGCACACCTTCAGGATTGCCCGCTGCGCACAGGTACAGGGTGGTCATTGGGCCGACGTCGCACGCTCAAGGTGCTTCACGTCGCCGGGACGCAGCTTGACCGAGGCGCCGGTCTTCCAGTCTGTACAGTCATGACAGCGTTCGGGAAGATCGTCGAACTTGCGTTCAAGGTGAAGCTGGCGATAGCCGCTCAGATTGTCCCACAGATTGACCAGGGTATCGTCCCAAGCGTTCCCTGCATCTTCTTCGCCCTCGGTATCGCCGGGGCAACGCGGCACCCGGCCGTCCCAGAACAGGTGCATCATGGTTATTGACCACGGGCAGGCGATGCGCTTTTCGTCGGCGACATCAATCGCGGTCTCGAACTTCCCGCCCCAGCTCAACTGCCTGCGCAGCTTCACCGTGGCCCCGAGGCTAAGCCAGTGTTCGCGGTAAGGTTCGAACTCCTCAATGTTGTCGTCCATTTCGATGAACTGGACCATGATCTCAGGGCCATCATCGCGGCGCGCACGCTCTTCAAGCAGGAATTGGACGTTGTCATAAACGGTGTCACGGTTACCAAGGACCCGGTATTTTTCATAGGTCTCTTTCTCAAAGCCATCAATCCCGATCACGATCACCGAGAGGCTTGTGTCAAGCAGCCGCCTAGCCACGTCATTGGTCAGCCGCATTCCGTTTGTATTGAGGTTGAGCGAGCGCAGGCCAGCCTTCTCGCCGTATTTCAACATTTCGATCAGCCGATCGGGCATCAACAGGGGCTCGCCACAAAACGAGAACCAGACGTTGGTG
>JAAEUB010000322.1 GCA_024227755.1 Paracoccaceae bacterium
CAAAAGCACCAGACCCCTCGCCTGGCGCAAACTGGAAAGCTTCCCCTTCGTCGGCATGTCGCAAGACACCGGTGTCTACAAACTGATCAACGCGATCGAGGGGTGCCCCGAGTCCATCCGCTCGCCGGAATACGAGGTGCTGACCATGGCCGCGCTCGGCGGAATACTGGAAGCGCGGCTGGCGGTCACGGTGCTGCCGTTACTCGCCATACCAAGCCATATGCATCCCTCCCTGGTTTTTCGCAAGCTGACCAACCCGAGAGTCGAACGCGAACTTTGCCTCATCACGCGGCGCGACTACCCGTTGTCTGAATCCGCGCAAAAGGTTCGCGACATGCTGCTCACCGAGACTCCGCGCTCGGTGGATCACTTAAAAGTCTGAGAAGCCCGGGATGACAATAGTTTGGGGCTTAGGTAAGTGGCATTCAGACCCGGGGTGTAATTGTTTTATTTGTTAAAAATTTTGTTGGGTTTATACTTCACCCCTACTTTCCGTTTGACAAAACGACTGCAGCGAGACCCGATTCAAATTGACAACCCCAGCTAAACCCAGACACCTGTTCCCCTCGCTGTTGGCGAAGCCGATGTCGCTGATACCGGGCTGCCTGCATGCCAGGCTGGTCTCAGGCTTACTGAACCCACTGCTTGCCGGGCAGATCATCGATGGCGACCTTGAATTCATGACCGGACGCTGCCTTCGGGTCGAGGTTAGGG
>JAAEUB010000323.1 GCA_024227755.1 Paracoccaceae bacterium
ACCCGGGCCGAGATGATCACCGGACGGTTGAACATTCTGCTGGACAATGGCGCAATGGGTTTAGGGCTGGTTCTTATCTTACTGTTTTTGTTTCTCAATACCCGCACGGCGTTCTGGGTCGCTATGGGTATTCCGGTGGCGATGACAACGGCACTTGCTTTGATGTACGCCTTTGGGCTGACGATCAACATGATCTCACTTTTTGCGCTGATCATCACGTTGGGTATCGTAGTGGACGACGCAATTGTGGTTGGAGAACACGCAGATTTCCGGGTGCGAAAACTGGGTGAAAGCCCGCTTATCGCCGCTCAGAGCGCTGCCAAACGCATGTGGCCACCGGTGTTTTCATCAACCATCACCACGATCATTGCATTTTCCACCCTGGCGATGATTGGCGGGCGGTTTGGCGACATGATCTTCGACATTCCCTTTACAGTGGTGATGGTGTTGACGGCATCATTGATGGAATGCTTTTTGATCCTGCCGCACCACATGAGCCATGCTCTTGTCCATACAAACAAAAACCACTGGTATGACTGGCCCTCGCGGGTTGTAAATGCTGGTTTTCGCCTGTTTCGCAACAGGGTTTTTCACCCAATGATGCGGCTGGTGATCTGGGCGAGATACCCGGTTATGGCGGCAACCGTTCTGGTGCTGATCAGCCAGGTCACGCTTTTTGTACGCGGGGACATCCAATTTCGCATGTTTTCAGGCCCGGAAATGGGCTCGGTCAGCGGTAACTTTGCCATGGTCCCCGGTGCCACCCGTGACGACACTCTGGAAATGATGCGCCTTTTACAAGAGGCAACCGAGGCACTGGGCGCGCAGCTGGAAGTCGAGCATGGCATCAATCCGCTGGATTACGTTGTTGCCGAAGTCGGCGGCACCGCGGGGCGCGGGCTTGCCGGTGTTGAATCCAAAGAACCCGAGTTGCTGGGGGCAATTTCGATTGAGCTTATTGACGCGGATCTACGCAGTTATTCTTCTTTCAGCTTCGTATCGCAATTACAAGATATGGTCCCCGAACACCCGATGCTTGAAGTCGTCAGCTTTCGCGGTGGCCGCTTCGGTCCAGGCGGCGACGCGCTGGACGTGGAACTGATAGGGGCATCAAGTGAGGTTCTGAAAGCAGCAGCCGAAGACCTCAAGCAGGCAGTCAGCCAGTTTCCAGAAGTCAGCGCGGTCGAGGATAGTCTGGCCTATGACAAGGAAGAGCTGGTTCTGGAACTGACCCCGCAGGGGCAGGCGCTGGGCTTTACCATTGATGGTTTGGGGCGAGTCCTCAGGAACCGCCTGAACGGCATTGAGGCCGCGACCTATCCCGACGGGATGCGCAGCGCCACCATTCGCGTTGAATTGCCAAAAGGCGAGTTGACCGCAGACTTTCTGGACCGTACTCAAATGCGCACGATGACCGGCGAATATGTGGCGCTTGCCGACATCGTCACCGTAACTTCGCATAGTGGCTTTTCTACCGTGGCACGCGAAAACGGGGTGCGGTTGGTCTCTGTCACTGGGGATGTTGATGAAAGCAATCCGGCAAGGGCCGACGAAATAGACACAGCTTTAAACGAAATTGTCCTGCCTGAACTGGCAGAAAAATATGGTATTACTTACCGCCTTGGCGGGCTGGCCGAGCAGGAAGACGCCTTTATGGCCGATGCAGTGACCGGGCTGACCATGGGTCTGATCGGGATTTACCTGACGCTGGCATGGGTGTTTTCCAGCTGGACCCGGCCGATTGTGGTAATGGCAATCATCCCTTTCGGCCTTGTCGGTGCTGTTTACGGTCATAACGCCTGGGGGATACCCATGTCGATGTTTTCGGTCGTCGGCCTTCTGGGCATGACGGGGATCATCATCAACGACAGCATCGTGCTGGTCACCACTATTGACGAATATGCCGCCGAGCGCGGATTGCTTCCGGCCATTGTAGATGGCACAGCAGATCGGCTTCGCCCGGTGATGTTGACCACCCTGACCACGGTACTGGGGCTGACACCGCTTTTGTTTGAAAGTTCTGAACAGGCGCAGTTCCTCAAACCAACGATTGTTACGCTGGTTTATGGGCTGGGTTTTGGCATGGTTCTGGTGCTTTTGGTGGTACCTTCGCTGATGGCGATGCAGCAGGATGTGGGCAAGCAGTTTCGCGCGCTGGGGCGTATGCGCCGTGGCATCAGGCGCGCACCTTTCGCCGCCGGGGTGACCGGGCTGGTGGCCCTGACCGGTGCCGGATTTTTCGCCGCTACCATTGGCAGCGTACTTGTCACCGGTAAGATGGCGTGGCTTCCATTCATCTCCAGCACCTCACCCCTGATCCCCTCGCTGGGCGTATTCATCGCGGGAATGATGGTGCTGACTGTCACAGCCTTTTTTGTGGCGTCCATGGCGTTCTGGATAGTCCGAAAGCGTCGACGCAGTTCAGCAACCTGACATCAGCCCGGCTTTGAATTATCCTAAAGCTGCTCGTTCACATGGAGCAGGATTTGCGCCCGGACATCCGATGGCTGAGCGTCTACCGCACGCATAACATCGCGTAAATCCTGCCTAAGCCCATAGACCTGATCAAGAAGTGACAACAAGGTCGGCAACAAATCCGTGTCCACCCCGATATCATCCTGCAAGGTACAGATCAGTTGCAACCGGGCCACGTCTATTTCTGCAAAGCTCAGGCCCTGTTCACCAGTAGCCGCACTTACCCAACCCTCGCGTATGCAAATTTGCAGCCGGGATTTTGATAGGCCGGGCACCTGCCTGATAGTATCACGTTCGCTAAACATTGGCGGCCCCCTTCATCATCTCGCCTCGCGGATCATAGGCGTGTTTTTCGCGCCATGTTTCAAGCAGCGCTGCCATTTCCGGGTTGATTTCAGCGGGCATTTCCACGGCCAGCCTGACCAGTTGATCGCCTTTCTTTCCAGCCGCCGCCTCAATTCCACGCCCTTTCAGACGCAAAATCTTGCCGTTGTTAGCACCCGCAGGAATTTTCAGCCCCACGGGCCCCCGCAGGGTCGGAACCTTGACCCTGGCACCCAGGCCAGCCTCGTAAATCGTGATCGGTAGGGTAACCTCGACGTCCATCCCTGAACGACGGAAAACAGGGTGACCCTCAATTTCCACCTGGATGTAAGCATCCCCGGCAGGGCCTTTGTTTATTCCCGGCTCACCCTTGCCTTTCAGGCGGATGGTTTTACCGTCATCTATGCCCCGCGGGATTTGAATTTTCAGATTGGCTCCGTCTGCCATTTGTATCTGTTTCGTGCCACCAAGAGCGGCATCGAGAAAGCTGATCTTCATGTGGTAGCGCCGGTCAGTTCCGCGATAGGCCGCCTGCTGATACCCGGCACCTTGGGCACCTGCCCGCCGGTTGCGAAACATTTGTTGAAACAGGTCATCCATTTCACCCATATCGCCATAGCCCGTTTGGTTAGCATATGGGTTGGCCCCATCCTTGTCGGCATATTGGCGATAATATTGCTTCTGGGGTGTTTCCTGACCGGTTTCGTCAATTTCGCCGGCATCATAGCGTTTACGCAAATCTTTGTTGCCAATAATATCATAGGCAGCGGTGACTGCCTTAAAGCGTTCCTCACCGGCTGTGTCCCCCGGGTTGAGATCCGGGTGCAGCTGCTTCATCAGTTTACGGTAAGCCTTCTTGATTTCAGCCTGAGTGGCCGATTTGCTTAACCCCAGTGCTTTATACAGAGTTTCTGACATTCGTTTGCCCAAAGTTACATCTTTCCCGATGACCGGGTCCAGTTCTGTATTTTGGGTCTGTCTGGAATATATCAATAGAAACCAACAAAAATTGTCAGCCTATATCGTCGTTGATATTTGCGGGTCGTTTTGCCTCTTCCCTGTGCAAAAAGCAAAAATTTCTGTGGACAAGTCGAAAACCTGGCAAACTTTCCCTTTACACCCGAATCACCTGACCCTTACTATATATAGAAGGTAATGGCGCAGAAGACGCCGGACCTTGTACAGGCACATAGCTTTTGCGGAGCTGCTTTCGCTGGGCTAAAAACTGAAAGGGCATGTCATGCCGGTAGCTGAGCAGTTTACCCATAGCGATGAAATTCACCCGATTGATATCGTTGAAACTCTGGCCGAATTCCGGGATTGGGACTTTGACAGGGTAGCGGAAGACCAGATTGCTATGGCCGTCGAGGGCCAGTGGAGAACCTATTCGATCACCCTTGCCTGGTCACCATTTGACGAAACTTTGCGCATGATCTGCACCTTTGAAATGGAGCCGCCAGAAGAAAAACTGCCCAAGATCTATGAAGCGCTGAACCGGATCAATGACCAATGCTGGGCCGGGGCCTTCACTTATTGGTTTGAGCAACGTCTGATGGTTTACCGCTACGGCCTGGTGCTAAGCGGTGGGCAATATGTCGGCTCGGAACAGATCGAGCGGCTGATCTCAACCGCGGTGTCTTCGTCCGAGCGGTTTTATCCGGCTTTGCAACTGGTCGCCTGGGGTGATCGCAGCGTTGATGACGCCATGCAGGTGGCAATTGCCGAGGCATACGGGCGCGCCTGAGGAAGCCCGCGGGCTACGTCCGCGCCCCGCAGATCTTCCAATTCCGGACCATATGACCCTTCAAGATGGGTGTTTTTTTGGCGAGCGTTGTAGCCCGTTGAAGAAATGCCATCTGCCTCAAGGCTTGCAGCCAAGGGTGTGGCTGGGGTAAGGAACCGGGAACAGAATTTCAGGTCGGAGACAAGCATGGCAGGCCACTCAAAATGGGCAAACATTCAGCACCGTAAAGGACGTCAGGACGCGGTACGCTCCAAACTGTTTTCAAAGCTGTCCAAGGAAATCACCGTTGCCGCCAAAATGGGTGATCCGGACCCGGATAAAAACCCTCGCCTGCGCATGGCAGTGAAAGAAGCAAAAAGCCAATCGGTGCCGAAAGATGTGATCGACCGCGCAATCAAAAAATCCACCGCCGGCGAAGGTGACGAATATGAAGAGATCCGTTACGAGGGTTACGGCCCTAACGGTGTCGCGGTGATTGTCGAAGCCATGACCGACAATCGCAACCGCACCGCGTCAACCGTGCGTTCAACCTTCACCAAGAACGGCGGAAATCTGGGCGAAACCGGCTCTGTTGGTTTCATGTTCGACCGCAAGGGTGAAGTGACCTACCCTGCCGAAGCGGGTGACGCCGACACCGTGATGATGGCAGCGATTGAAGCGGGCGCGGACGATTGCGAAAGCTCGGACGATGGTCACGTGATCATCTGCTCCGACACGGACCTTAACGAGGTATCGAACGCACTTGAGGCCGACTTGGGCGAAAGCACCACCGCCAAACTGATCTGGCAGCCAAGCATGACCACCGACATGGACCTTGAAGCCATGCAAAAGCTGATGAAGCTTGTTGATGCACTGGAGGATGACGACGACATCCAACGCGTTACAACAAATTTCGAAGCGTCGGACGAGGTTCTGGCCCAGCTTTAAAATCGGGCGAACTCACCCCAATGGGGCTTGCGCTTTGGTCACGGCTAAGATCAAGTCGCCCATATGAACACGCCCGAACATCAACCACTTGTCGGCATCTTCTGGATGCTGATCACTGGCTTTTGTTTTGTCGCGGTAACGGCGCTGGTAAAGCATGTCGGTGGTGGCGTTCCGGCAGCCGAGGCCGCCTTCATTCGTTACTTTTTGGGCCTCGTATTTCTCATTCCGATGATACCCGAGATGCTGAGGACGCGTTTGACTGGCAGGGCTGTGGCACTTTTCAGCCTGCGCGGCGGCTTTCACACAATTGCGGTTATGATGTGGTTTTTTGCCATGACCCAGATATCTATCGCCGAGGTAACATCGATGAGTTATTTAAGCCCGGTCTATGTCACCATCGGTGCAGCCATATTTCTGGGTGAACGTTTCGCTGCCAGGCGAATTCTGGCAATTGTTGCCGCCCTGATCGGGGTGCTGATTATCCTGCGGCCAGGCTTTCGCGAGCTTTCTTTGGGACATTTCGCGCAATTGCTGGCAACACTGGGCTTTGCTGGCTCCTTCCTTGTCGCAAAACGCCTGACATTTGAGTTTTCCGCCACCATGGTTGTGGCGATGTTGTCAGTCACCGTTACAATCGGGCTGGCACCATTTGCCATCGCGGTCTGGGTCCCCCCGACCCTGTCACAACTTGGCTGGCTATTTCTTGTCGCCGCATTTGCAACGGCAGGGCACTACACAATGTCGCGTGCACTGGCTGCGGCGCCAATAACCGCAACGCAGCCAGTTACCTTCCTGCAACTGGTCTGGGCGGTGACACTGGGTGCATTGGTGTTTGGCGAACCGGTGGACGGTTTTGTCGTGTTAGGCGGCGTGATAATCATGGCCGCGGTCGGGTTCATCGCCTGGCGCGAGGCTATGATCCGGCGACGCTCAGCCCGAGCCATTCCCGCTCATCCCACACAGATATAACGCTTTATCATTTTGGTTTTTTGCGCCAGGTCCCCAACCAGCGACCAAAGCGGCCCTTTGCTTCATCCGCTCGTTCATCCACACGGTCCCAGGCCTGCCCCGCATCGCTGATCGCGGGATCAATCGTGCGCTCACGAAACTGCCGCCACATGGCGCGAATGAACAAAATGGCGAGCGCCCAGAATACGAAGAAAAAGATATTGAACCACGGAATAATCCGTTCGTCCGGCCCATCAATCGGCCTGATCCCAACCGCGTTCGGATAAATGGTAAAAAACCGGTTGCGCCAGCCATAATGGGTGACCACCGCCCATTGTTCAGCTCCGGGCGCGGAAATGGCCGCTGCCGCTTCTGCATGCAGATCCGAGCTGTCAAATTTGAAATAGGGCGGCCAAATCCAGCCGGTGTCTTCATTGCGGTAGACCATGACTTTTTCACTATCGCGCGCGATGAATCCAAACAGGAATGTTTTACGCTTCATCGTGTTGATCAGGCGCATATCACGGGTTGTCAGTTCGCTGGTGCCACTATCAGCCTGAGCAAAGAACATTCGGTTGAAGGCTGTAAAATCCATTCGGATTACTTCGGTCGACGTAATCCGCACCACGTCATGCTGCGGTAGGACGTAATGCAAAAGGGCGAATGCAAGGAAAAGAGCAAGGCCCAGGATAGTGTTTTTGAGTATACGCATAATGTCCTCAATTCCAGTTGGTTACTACAAGTGTGGCGATGACGATTACCGCTGGCACCACGTATACCAGCAAGATCAGTTTGGGTCTGAAACCAGTATTATACTCTTCAATACCCTTATCGACATAATCCGCGCGCGCCTCCATGTCGTCCGAGCCCGGATTTTCCTCGGCCCAGATATCTTCTAGCTTTTCGCGCCTGAGGGATCGCGAATAAATGCTTATTGCAAAATATATTATGCTTAGACCGATGAAGCCAAAGATGACCAGCCTGACAAGTCCCATATTAACGTCCTCCCCTTACAGCACCCCAAGGCCCGACCAATGCGATCAGGTCTTCGACCGGTGGTGGCGCTTGCGGGGTTTTTTCCACCGCCTCACGACCACCAAACAGCGCCTCACGCGCGCCAGCCTTATTGGCCATATAATCACGAAACAGGAATTCTGCCACAAATTCACGCTTTTCATCCGGCCAAGTGGCATAGGCGGCATAAAACGCTTCCTTGTGGCAGATGAATAACTGACGGAAATCAAGTGGCGCCAATTCGGACAACATCTGATTGATCAGGTCGCGGTCAGGGTGCGAAGGACGTGCGCGCAGGGTGTAGAAATATGCCGGATGGTCCGAGGTGATGTGCGGCCATTTTCCGTCATTTTCAGCCCAGCGAACCAATGCCGCCAAGCCCTTGAAAGCCACCGGCAGGTCCGCCCCCATGCGTTGCGCCACATGGCGCAGATCACGCGGCGTCATGTCTCCCAGATCCAGCCCGGCACCAGCCGCCGCATCGACCAGAATAAAATCCATCTTTTCGCGCAGTATCCGCGCACCGTTAACTCCACGAGCCTTGATCACAGGCTCGACCAGTTCGTTAAGCTCAAGAAAGGTGGCGATGCCATTGGGTTCATCGGTACTGAAAACGTCAGCAATCGGCAGCCTTCCTAGCCCCTTTTTCCCCGACATCGCGATCGCCGCCGGTTGCGCAACATCACGGAAAATATAAAGCCCGCCAAAATGCGACGTATAGAAATTATCCTGAGAATAGCTGGGCTTATCCAGAATTATCGGGTTTCGTGTAACGTCGCCGGTTTGCTTGGCCAATCCTATCATCTCGGCTATCAACACGTCGTCGAACCAGGCGTCGGGCTCGCCCTGAAAGGCATCAATCTTATCTGCCAGCGCGCGAGCATTGGCCACATGTGATCCGGTCGTATCCGCCTCGACCACGATCTTGCGAATATCGAAAACCTTGGCTGCGGTACCGACCTCAAACACCGAGTTCATAAGCTCGCCCGCCACCGCATCATGCGCGGTAAGGGCAAAAAGCTTGGCCTCGTTTTCAGTGATAAACTGGCGCAGGATGCCGCGCGAGGTTGAAAACTTGGCATTCAGAAGCGGAGCGGTGCGCTGGTCGGTGGTGAGGATGATAAACTGCCGGTTGCAGCCATTGGGATTAAGATAAAGCGCATCCTGCAACTCTTCGCCCACTTCCGGGCTGAAGCCGGAAATATCCATGTGAAACTCGGTGAGCGCAGTGCGCTTGCCGGTCAGGCTTTCCAGCGCGCGGTTATAACGATCAACCAATGCCGGGCTTTCCACCCGGATCAGATTGCCAAACATCAGCCCGCGTTTAATCAGACGTTTCACCAGACCACCTCCTTCCAGCGTTTCGGTTGCGCCGCCACACCGAGGATCAGCATAGGCAGCCATGCCAAAGCGGCCTTGGCTATCCAGCCGAGGGCATAGGGTGCGAAGGCTGAGGGGCGCTCAAGCAGGCCTTCCACAACAATCGCATTCTGGCCCGCGTAGAAGGCGACGAAGTATGTGAGAACCGCGAATGCTATTACCACCGCAGACAGCACGAAATTCGCCAGCAACCCCGGTATGCCTTCAGGCAGAATAAACGCCCAGAGATAGGGCAAGCCAAGCGCAAGCGCCATCAGGGCGAGGACAGGCAGAGCG
>JAAEUB010000324.1 GCA_024227755.1 Paracoccaceae bacterium
GCCAAACAAGCGGTCGAGATCGCTGCCATGGCGTCTGATTTGGGGCTAAGCGTCAACGCAGGCTGATCAGAGCGCAAATTCAAAACGAAGGCCCTGCCAATCGGCGGGGCCTTTTTTTTGTGGATGAATGACGGGTCCGAGCCCTTACTGCCAGATGCCGCGCGGTGCACCAACTGTAGCAATGTGCCGAAAGCAGACAAGAGCTGCTAAGTTAGAGCGGCGACAATGCGCTCTGGTGCTAATGGCAATGTAGTCATCCGGATATTCAGGGCGTGGTTGATGGCATTTACGATGGCCGGGGCCACCGGAATGGTTGCAAGTTCACCAACCGCCTTAGCTCCAAATGGGCCGGTTGGTTCCGGGTTCTCGATGAGCAGAATATCAACTGTGGGCATTTCAGGCGCATTGACAACGTGGTAACGGCTGAAGCTGTTGCCTTTCATCGCGCCGGTTTTTGGGTTGATGTTAATATCTTCAAACAGCGCATATCCGATCCCCATTTGCACGCCACCGTGGATTTGCCCATCGACCAACTGGCGGTTGATAGATCGGCCAAGGTCGTGGACGGCCAGGTAGTTCAGCACGTTGACCATACCGGTTAAGGTATCAACCGCGACTTCGGCAAAATGGGCAGCATATGAGCCGGGGTTGGCGGTGGCGCGGTAAGTCTCAGTCGCACTGAGAACCAGATCACGGTCCCCCGATAGCCTGGCAAGGGCGGCAAGGGAAACTTTGCGCACCGGTGTGCTTTTACAGCCAATACTCCCATCTTCAAGGGCAAGATCTCCGGTCGCGCAGTTAAGCTCCAACGCGGCGGCGGCCTTAATCCTGACTTTGAGAGCTTCGGCGGTGCGGCGTACAGCCTCACCAGCGATATAGGTCATCCGGCTGGCTCTTGTGCCCAGATCATAGGCGCAGGTATCGCTGTCCACCGGGCTGAAAACGATGTCGGTGGGCGCAATATCCAACACCTCGGCAATAATCTGCGCCAGTGTAGTGTTGGATCCGCAACCAAGGTCGTGCAGCGCACAATTCAGATCAAGTCGCCCGTCTGGGCGCAAGGTCATGGTGGCGGTGGTCGCCTCGTGATAACCAGGAAAGCAGCCGTTGATATGAGTAGCGCACGCCATGCCGACGCCGCGCATAATACGCCCGCTGTCGGTCTTGCGTTGCCAGCGTTTTCCCCAGTCAAAACGTTCGGCGCCCTGCTCGACACAATCACGAATACGAGCATTGCCGACTAATACACCCATCACCGGATCAACCGTGTCGGGATGGATAAGGTTTTTAACGCGAAACGCTACCGGATCCATGCCCAGTTCACGCGCAATCAGATCGAGGTTGATCTCGGATATCGCGTGGATCTGGGGCGAGCCATAGCCCCGGTAAGCACCAGAAGGCACTGTGTTGGTCAGGGCCGCACGGCCTCGAAAACGTTGGCTGCCAATGTCATAGAGCCGGCACAGCCTTTGCGCCATTGACCCTGGAAGAAAACCCCCGCCGGTCGCATAAGCGCCCACATCAATCAAAACATCCGTCTCTCGTGCCAGAATGCGCCCATCGCGGCGCACTGCCGTGCGGATGGTGCCTTCGGCGCCCGAGCGTGTTCGTGTGGCGGTAAAGGTCTCAGTCCGGTTGAAGGAGATGCCAACCGCGCGATCCAGCACCATGGCAAAGTAGGCGCACAATGGGTCCAGAACCGGTTCCGCCTTGCCGCCGAACGAGCCTCCGATCGGTGATTTGACCACCCGGAGTTGCGAGGCCGGTATCCCCAATGCACGGGCCGTAACCATTTGCACGGAAAACACGCTTTGACAGGGTGACAAGATCAATACGCGCCCTTCAGGTTCGGGAATTGCGACGCATGTGTGGTTTTCCATTGCGCAATGGTGGGTTCTGGGGGTTGTGACCGTGCTTGCAACTACCAGATCGGCGTCAGCAAAACCCATGTCGGTATCGCCGTAGTCAAAAACCGTTTCATTGGCCAAATTCGGTTTTGCCGGATCTTGCCCCGCGCTCTGCGGGCTCCATTCTGCCCTAAGCGCACTCTGGGCGTCAAAAAAGGCGGGCAGCTCCTCATATTCGACCGTGATCAGCCTTGCGGCTTCAAGCGCAATTTCTGCGGTTTCGGCCACCACAGCCGCCACCCGGTCCCCGATATGGCGCACGATAGGCGGAAACATGCGTTCGTCTTCAGGCTCTTCCTGATCCTCAAACCAGATGGTGCTGTTATAGGTATTTTGCGGGGTATTGTCCTTATGGAAAACCTCGATCACCCCCGGAAGCTTCTTGGCAACTCCGGTATCAATTCGGATAATTTTGCCATGTGCAACCGTGCTTAACACCAGTTTTGCGTGCGCCATTCCATCGATCCGCATATCGTCAAGATAGGCGAGCCTGCCGCTGACCTTTTCGTAACCATCAAGGATCGGAATGGCTTTTGAGATGTGTTTCATACGGGTTCCATCAGGGGTAATGCAGGCGAAAACTCTCGATCAAAAAGATCCCGCAGCAGATCGAGCCCCAACCCGATGATTGCGCGGCGTTTGTATGATTGGGAATAGCGCCCGGGAATGGCGTTATCGATTTCGGAAACCAGCGCATTCAAAAAGTCATCGGCAAGCGATTGGTCAATGACGCGGCCTTGAAAGACAGCCTCGACCGCAGGCAGCCGCAAAGGTAGTGGCCCGACCGCCCCGGCGACAACGCGAATATCGCTGACCCGATTGGCTGCCTGATCATAATTGGCTGCAATTGCCATGTTTAGGCGGGCGATGGTCAATACTTCGCGCATGCCGATCTTGGCGAAGGCGCTGATCCGGTTGGCGCCGTGTTTCAGCGGCAGAACGATCCCCGTGATCAGGTCGCCGTTTCCAAGACTGGTTTCCCCGCTCCCAACAACCACATCGTCGAATTCAAGGACCTCGGTCCGGCCATCGTGACGCAGGATCTCAATTCGCACCTCAAGACATTTGAGAACCGGCAACAAATCACCAGCTGGAACTGCGCTTGCTATATTGCCACCGATGGTTGCCCTGTTGCGGATCTGAGCCGAGCCCACCTGAGCAGAGGCCTGCGCCAACAGCGGCAAGCTTTTTCGAATGCCCTTGTGCCTGTCCAAAGTGGACATCGTAGTTGCGGCACCGATTTGGACGGCCGTCTCGGTCACGTCAACGAAATCCAGCTCTGCAATCCCCGTGATATCAATGATCAGATCGGGCCAGGGCAAATTCTCATGCGCAATGATCAGGTCGGTTCCGCCAGCGATAAAGGCGATCGAGCCAGTGGACCGGCCTGTAATTGCCGTTACATCACCAAGATCATTCGGTCGGGCGGCACGTACAAAGTCTGTCATTGCACGGCCACGGATTTTATCGCCTCGACGATGCTTTGAAAGCCAGTGCAACGGCACAGGTTCCCCGCCAGCGCATGGCGGATCTCGGCCTCGTCGGGATGAGGGTTGCGATTAAGCAGCCCCTGTGCGGACAGAACCATCCCGGGTGTACAAAACCCACACTGAACCGCACCCTTGTCCAGGAATGCCTGCTGCAGCCGGGAAAGTCTGCCTTCTGAGGCTTCCATCCCCTCAATTGTCAAAATCCGCTTTCCCTGCACCTGAAATGCCAGCACCAGACAGGAATTGACTGGCTCATCATTGATTAAGACCGTGCAAGCCCCGCATTCGCCTTCCAGGCAGCCTTCTTTCAACCCGGTAAGATCAAGGGATCGGCGTAAAACACGCGAAAGTTTGTCGCTCGCCGTGACATACAGAACTTGGTCCTGATCGTTCACATTTAGGGTTATCGCTATGGCGGCATCCCTGGTCCCCGGCAATACGGGCCGGAATTGGGGAAAATCCTTCGCAAGCATTTCACCGATCCTCCAGAAATGTGAACAAACCCTCGTACCAAAAGATTTTCATTTTGAAAAACGAGATAATCTGGCTATATGAAAAGATAACCTTACTGAAAAGAGGTCCCTTGAACAGCCTTCCATCCCTGAAGGGTCTGCAAGCACTGGAAGTTGCCGCACGCACCGGAAGCTTTGCAGCAGCGGCGCGCGAGCTTTCGGTTTCGCCCGCAGCCATCAGCCAGCTTATCCGATCACTTGAAGAACAGGTGGCGCGCAAGCTTTTTTACCGGATTAATCGCGGCATCACACCGACCGAGGCAGGCCTTGAAATCCTGCCACGGCTAAGCGCTGCATTTGAGGAGCTAAATGATGTTTCACAGCGGATAATGGGCTCTGGGCACCGGTCGCGCCTGACCATCTCGGCCCCACCATCGGTGGCGTCAAGTTGGTTGCCAGCACGGATTGCCGAGTTTGCCGCCCACCACGGCGCGACAGATATTTTCCTGCGCGAAGACAACGACCCGGTTTCTTTTGAGCGTGACCGCATCGATATCAGGTTTTCCTATGGCCGGTTCCACTATCAGACGCACGCGACCGAGGAGATTGTGACCGACGTGGTTATTCCAGTCTGCGCACCGGATTTCCTGAAACGCCAAGGTCCATTCAAGTCGGCAAAAGACTTGGGGGACGCGTCGTTGATCCACACCGACTGGGGACCTGCTGCGGCGACCTTCCCGGCTTGGCGCAACTGGTTTCAGGCCGCAGGCATCGAAACGGATCACCTGACCGGCCGCGGGCTGGTGGCTAACTCGTCAATCATGGCAATTAATCTAGCCGCCGCTGGACTTGGCATCATCCTTTGTCAGGGTCTTCTGGCGGCTGGGCCCATCGCTGAGGGGCGGTTGGTAAGAGCTTTCGATTTGTCCCTTGCGCAAAACCAGCCCTATTGCCTGACTATCCCGCAACGAAGTGCCAACAGACCGGTCGTCTCGATTTTCAGAAACTGGCTGGTTGAGACCTGTGTCAATTCAGTACATTCGCCAGTGGTAGACAGCTAACCAACTGCGTGGCTGCCAAATACCCCGCACTCGCCAAAGTCCGGTTTGCTAAAGTAAACCGGACTTTCAGCCGATACGGCCAGATGTCTGCTCTATCCCTGCGGGTTCAACGGATCGCTGCAACACACTGCTCGAACTTCACAGCCGGGGTCTGATATTGAAAGGTTTTTCTGGGCCTCTGGTTTAGCTGCCTCGCGACTGCACTCAATTTGGCCTGGCTATATGTCGACATGCCAATCCCTCTGGGAAAGTACTGTCGCAGAAGGCGGTTGGTATTTTCATTGCTACCGCGTTGCCACGGTGATTGAGGATCGCAAAAGTAAACGTCGATCTTGGTCGCCATGGTGAACTTCACATGGTCCGTCATCTCTGAGCCACGATCCCAAGTCAGCGACCGGTAGAGCTCTTTTGGCAGTTTGCGCGCCTGCTTGATCAGGGCGGTGATGACGCTTTGCGTGTCCTTGTTCGCAACCTTTGCCAGCATCACAAACCGGGAATGCCGCTCGACCAGCGTGGCGATATAGCTGTTGTTGGCGCCGACGATCAGGTCACCCTCCCACTGCCGGGGAACAGGGCGGTCTTCTGTCCGCGGCGGGCGTTCGCTGCGCGGGATCGCATCCTTGAGCTTTCGTAA
>JAAEUB010000325.1 GCA_024227755.1 Paracoccaceae bacterium
AAATTGCGGATATGTGCGAGGTCTGTTGTCATGAGGGGGATATGGCGGGGTATGACCGGGGGGTCAAGGTGGGTTGATCGGGTGCGGCGTTGCTGGCAGGGTGCAAGGGTTGATTTACGGGATTGCAGGCGCAAGTGGACCGGAATGAATTTGAGAACTGGCTGAGAGAGCAAAGCCGTGAAACCTGCGTCAAGATCGCAGCGCGGGCAGCTTTGCGGGTTTTTCCGTTCGTCACCCATATTGATCAGACAACAGATCGGGAAAAACAACTTGCACTATTGACAGCCCGTGCCATTTTGACTTCGGGGGTTGCGGCGGTGTCACCAACCCCCGAAGTCATAGATGCCGCCTATGCCGCCGCCGCCGATGCCGCCGCCGCCGATGCCACCGATGCCGCCGCCTATGAAGATACAATAATGGAGCCAGGAAAGCTGTTTGAAACACCGCTTTGGCATGATGCAGGACAGCCGCAAGAGCTGGTTCAAGCATTACAAGGTAAACCTGATCTGCTGGAACGTCCTGAATGGTCCTTCTGGCGCGACTGGTACCAAGGCTTTCTTGACGGCAATCCGATGAACTGGGACCTGCAGCGCGAGGTGGCTTTGATCCCGGATGAGGATTGGGAGAAGGGGCCGGAGCATATTGCGGGGTTGATTGAGGGGATCAGGAAGAATTATGACCGCAAACCGCTGGATCATGCGCAGGTAAAGGAACAGGCAAAAAGGTTGGTCGCGCAACCTGAGACGACAGCCCTGATCGCCTCGTCAGTTGCGGATCAAATTGACGAGGCGATGGAGCAGTATTTTGCAGATGCCAATGTCAATCAATTGCCAGAAGCTTTGGAGCCGTTGCCGCATCTGCCACCCATACTGCGCCAAATTGCAGCGTCGTCGCAAAGCGATGAAAAAATAGCGGAGCTTGAGGCGCAGATTAAGGAATTGGTGGCGACGGTTCAGGCCTTGAATGCGGCTTTGGCAAAGGAGAAGGGAAAGTCGCGATGGCAGCGCGCGGGCGATACTGCTTTCGAGACAAGTATAAAACTCGCCACAACTGCCTTTTGGGGTAGTATTGCTGCTGGGGTGTCCCATGCCACGGGAATAGTGGATGTTGGAAACTTACTGGAACGGTTGAGCTCGGTAGCTCCTGAGATACCTCAGTTTATTGAGGTTCCACAGGCACCAATAAAACCTCCAATCGACATATAGCCCTACAAAGGGCTGCGCGCGCACGGGTGGGTGCTTGCACCCGCCGGGCGGCGGGCGGGTGCAGCCCGGGCCGCAAGCGTCCCGGGCGAAGTGTTTTGCTCCTTGGGACAATTGAACAGAATTTGTAGCTTAGCGCCTGACCAAGAGGTCGGGCGCGAACCGGATCGCAGGCGATCCGGGCAAAGAGGAGAAACCCCTCAGGGCAAATCATGCGCGCAAGCCAGCGCGATCAGCGGGTTAAAAAATGGGTTTTCACCGTAGACCTCATCGATCGAGGCGTAAGGTTGTGTCCCCAGAGGTGGGGCGGTGCCTTTGGGGTACCAGTTGATTTTGGCTAGACGTTGGGCGGGGACCCGTGTGGTCTCATACGCTTCCCACCCGCAGCAGGGGGATCCCCAGATGACCGACCAGATTGCCGTTACCTTGCGGGCGTCGTCGTCGGGTGAGCCTTTATACGATCCCTCAAGCATCAAATCACCGTAAGGGCCGCGGCAGGCAGAGGCTTCGGTGGGGTCTTTGGTGACCACCAACTCGCCCTGCCCTTCGCCGCAGTAATAGTCCATCGCCTCGCCGACCCTCTCGACCTGAAAAACCGCACCCCCCCACGGGTCTACAAAACTGAGCGCATCAAGGCGGCAGTCGCGCATGTCAGCGCCTTGCAGGCCGGCGGGGGTCAGAGCTGTGCAAATCAGGCAGATGGCGGCAGCACGCAGGTTTTGGGCGGTGGGCATATTTGGGACCTTTGGACATTCAGTGGTATTTCCGGGCGGGCTGGGTTGACCCTAAGCCTGTGAAAGCCGCATATCAACTGTGCGAAGCGAACCTGGTGACAGGGGTGGCGCATCTGAAAAAGGCAAAAACCGGGGGTTTCATGGATAACCAGCAATTTCGGGAATGGTCGCGCAAGGCTGCGGACTGGGGCGCTGAATATCGCCGAACTCTGGCCGCGCGGCCGGTCCGTTCGCAGGTTGCGCCCGGCGATATTGCCCGCCACATCGCCCCCTCGCCCCCGGAGCAAAGCGAGGGCATGGAAGAGATATTCGAAGATTTCGAACGCTTTATCGTGCCGGGCATGACCCATTGCCAGCACCCGAACTTTTTCGCCTATTTCCCGGCCAATGCCGCCCCGGTTTCGGTGGTTGCGGAATATCTGGTGACGGCGATGGCGGCCCAGTGCATGTTATGGCAAACCTCGCCCGCAGCGACCGAGTTGGAGATTGCCACGATAGATTGGTTGAGGCAGGCGTTTGGGCTGGCGGATGGATTTTCCGGCTCGATCCAGGATTCAGCTTCTTCGGCAACTTTGGTGGCCGTCCTTACCATGCGTGAACGCGCCCTTGAGTGGCGGGGAAACCAGAAAGGGCTGGCCGGGGGGCCGCGCGTGCGCATCTATGCCTCGGGCCAGAACCACACTTCGATTGATAGGGCAATCTGGGTTAGCGGCATCGGTCAGGAAAATCTGGTGCATATTCCGGTAAAGGGCGACAGCCGGGGTATGGATGTAATGGCGCTGGAGCAGGCGATTAAGGACGATATCAGGGCGGGTTACCTTCCCGCAGGTATCATCGGCTGTGTCGGCTCTACCGGCGTGGGTGCCAGCGACGATATTGTCGCCATCTCGGCGATTTCAAAGGAATACAACCTCTATCTGCATGTCGATGCCGCCTGGGCCGGAAGTGCGATGATCTGCCCGGAATTTCGCCATTATTGGGAGGGTGTCGATCAGGCGGATTCTGTCGTTGTTAACCCGCATAAATGGCTGGGGGCGCAATTTGACTGTACCGCGCATTTTATCCGTCAGCCGGAGGAGACAGTTAAAACTCTGGCAATCGAACCTGAATACCTGAAAACCCACGGCAAGGATAATCTTATCAACTTTTCCGAATGGTCGGTGCCCCTGGGCCGCCGGTTTCGCGCGCTTAAGCTGTGGTTTCTGCTGCGCGCCCACGGGCTGGAAGGATTGCGCGCGATGATCCGCAACCATGTGAAATGGTCGGGGGAATTGTGTGAGCGCATTCGTCAGGCGGCTGATTTCGAAATTATCACCGAGCCGATGCTTTCGCTTTTCACTTTTCGCCATGCGCCCGCAGGCATTGACGATCTGGATCAGCATAACCTTGACCTGGTTGGGCGCATCAATGAAGACGGTCGCATTTATGTGACGCAAACCCGTATCGACAACAAAACGGTAATCCGGTTTCAGGTCGGTCAGTTTGAAACCATGCGCGAGAATGTGATGGGGGCGTTTGAGGTGATTGCCGCGTTTGCGCGGTCAGGCAATTAACGGGTGCAAGCCGCCCTTCAGAATTTGATTTCCTGAATCTCTTCCAGCATATCAAGTAGCAAATCCAGCTTTTCGCGGCCGTATTTCTTTTCAAGGTCCCGGTAAACCTGATTGCTGAATGGTTGATGGGCTTCAATCAGGGCCGAGCCCTGTTTTGATATCTGAACAATGCTTCGGCGTTTGTCGTCAGGATCCTGAGCCCGGCGGATCAGGCCATCAGCCTCCATCCTGCTGAGGATCCGGGTCAGGCTTGGTAGCAAAAGGCAGGCATGGCGGGCGATGGCGGTCTGTTCCAGCGGGCCAATTTCGGTAAGGATGCGTAAAACCCGCCACTTCTGCTCGGTCAGCCCGATTTCTGCCAGCATTGGCCGTATCGGTTCCATGATGTGTTCACGGGTGCGTAAAAGCGCAATTGGCAGGGCGCGTGATGTCGGGCGCAGGCCGGAATTGGCGCTGTTTTTTGGTTTGGTCTTACTCATAAGCCTCTAATGACGCCTATAGGCTGTGCAAACAAGATACTTTGAGCGTTGACAGGTTCCAGTAATTTACTTAACATCGCAAGTAATAAGGGAAACTGTATGCCGCATATTACACTGGATTACTCGGCCAATCTGGAAGAGCTGATAGATTTCGCCGCCTTTTGCGATGCGTTGCGCCTGACCGCGATTGATACCGGAGTTTTGCCGCTTGCCGGTGTCAGGGTGCGCGCCATTCGCGCCGATCACGTCAGTGTCGCGGACGGCAATCAGGAACATGGATATGTCGATATTTCGGTACGCTTGCGTGCGGGTCGTGATCTTGAGACGCGCAAAGCCGCCACCGCGCAGATATTTGCAGCGGCGCAGGAATTTCTGGCACCCGTGTTGGCCACGCATCCGCTGGCGCTGTCAATGGAGATGCGTGACATCGACCCTGAGCTTAGCCCAAAGCTCAACACAATCCGCGACCACCTGAACAGGGATGCCGATAATGTCTGAACTGACTAAAAACACCGAAAAACTTGGCCGGTACCTGTCGCGCTTTCGCGATGCGGGCGTGATGAACCATATCGGTGGTAAAAGCTGCCCTGCTGTTTCGGGCGCGACGTTTGAAAACCACTCGCCGGTAGATGAGGCCCATATCTGCGCGGTTGCACGCAGTTCAGGCGAAGACATCGACGCGGCGGCAAGTGCTGCCAAAGCCACCTTCCCCACATGGCGTGATTTTCCCGCGCTCGAGCGTAAGAAGATTTTGCACCGCGTTGCTGACCTGATCGTGGAACGGGCGGAAGAAATTGCACTGTGTGAATGCTATGACACCGGACAGGCGATAAGGTTCATGTCCAAGGCAGCATTGCGAGGTGCCGAAAACTTCCGCTTTTTTGCCGACCGGGCACCTGCCGCACGCGATGGTCAGTCGCTGCCATCGCCGACCCTGATGAACATCACCACCCGCGTGCCCATAGGACCGGTTGGCGTCATCACCCCGTGGAACACGCCCTTTATGCTGTCAACGTGGAAGATAGCTCCGGCTTTAGCGGCTGGGTGTACTATCGTTCACAAACCGGCCGAGTTTTCGCCGGTGACGGCGCGAATTTTGATGGAGATCGCGGATGAGGCTGGTTTGCCGCCGGGGGTCTGGAACCTGGTTAATGGCTATGGCGAGGACGCGGGTAAAGCCCTGACCGAACACCCCGATATCAAGGCCATCGCCTTTGTCGGGGAAAGCCGCACCGGTAGCATGATCATGAAGCAGGGTGCCGAAACGCTTAAACGCGTTCATTTTGAGCTGGGCGGTAAAAACCCGGCGATTGTATTTGAGGATGCGGATCTGGAGCGCGCGCTGGATGCGGCGATTTTCATGATTTATTCGCTGAACGGCGAGCGTTGCACATCTTCTTCCCGGCTGTTGATCCAGAAATCCGTGGCGCCAGAGTTTTTGCGCAAGCTTACTGATCGGATCAAGAG
Source organism: Paracoccaceae bacterium (assembly GCA_024227755.1). Lineage (GTDB taxonomy): Bacteria > Pseudomonadota > Alphaproteobacteria > Rhodobacterales > Rhodobacteraceae > JAAEUB01. Next base: position 5,436 of record JAAEUB010000325.1, read on the forward strand.
GATCAAGGTTGGCAACCCGCTGGATCCGATGACCGAAATCGGGCCGCTGATTCACCAGACGCATTTGGACAAAGTGCGCGGGTATTTCGACATTGCCACGGAAGATGGCGCGACAATTGCCGCGGGTGGCAAGGCCGTACCGGGTGACGGGTACTACGTTGAGCCGACACTGTTCACGGATGCCAAGGCCGACATGCGCATAGCTCAGGAGGAGATATTCGGCCCTGTCCTGACGGCAATTGAATTTGACGACGAAGAACAGGCGTTGCGCATCGCCAATGACGTGCCGTACGGCCTGACCGCATATCTCTGGACAAGCGACCTGACCCGCGCTTTGCGGTTTTCAAACGCGGTTGAGGCCGGGATGATCTGGGTGAACTCGGAAAACGTCCGCCATCTGCCG
>JAAEUB010000326.1 GCA_024227755.1 Paracoccaceae bacterium
GTCTGCCGCTGACTATGCACAAGTTGCGCTCGAGCAGGAAATTGCCGGGCATATCAGCAACCAGAACCTGGCTGACCTGATCCTTAGGGATAATTTCGGATTTCAACGGTTTATCGGGCTGCATCTCTTTGAACCCGCCGCAAGTAATCCCGATCTCGGCGAAGGGTTCGAGCTTTTCCGCGCTGAGCTTTTAAAACTCGGGTTTGCCCATTCTCATGGACCAGTTCCCGAAACCTCGCCTTTGCTTTCCCAGATGGGGTATTGGGTTCCCAGTGGTTTAAGTCAAACCGATCTTCAACCAGAAGAAGTGACGCAATCGATGCCGGTTTCCCTTTCAGGGGGGGTATCGGACGGTGATGGTTTTCGTGTTCTTGTTTCTGATCCGGCCGGTGGGCGGCAGGGGCTGGACGCCAACGCACATCTTCGCTTGCCGGTTTTGCCGCTACAGTCCTTTTTCGCTGGTTCCAACCTGGCGGGCCTGAATGGCTCTTCAACAAGCGAATTTGTTCTGACCATCTCACCCGATACACTTTTGACCCGGCCACAACGGGCAATGGCAAGGCGAGTGTTGATTGACTTCTCGCGTGCTGGCGTTTCCGAATTTGTCCCGGTTCCAGTATTCGCTCGAAACCGGATCCCTGGTGGTGGTGTAATCTCTCGCTTCCGGCAGGTTGAGAGCGCGCGCAAAACGACGCGGCCAGTAAGGAAACCAATCGGAGCAGGTGACCGCCAGGCCCTGCTTGAAGATGCAAAACTTGCCTGGCAGTATTTTGAACAGATGACCAATCCCAATACAGGATTATGCCCGTCGACCGTCGCGAAATCAGGTAGCAGTAGCACACGGCTTGAATTTATCACGATGTGGGAAATGGCAAGCCACATCAACGGGCTTATTGGGGCTGCAGACATCGGCATTCTGTCGCGTGATGGGTTTCGCGCCCGGATGGCCAAAATAATGGCAAACATTCGCGGCAGATCATCAAATGACCGCCTGTTGCCACAGGAGTGGATCCATTCGGACCGCAATGGTTCCGGCAACCGGAATTTCGATGCATGCGATTCAAGCAGATTGCTTGCGGCCTTATTAAATCTTGTGGACCATCCATTTTCAAATGTGGATGTCAGCGCGCTCGTCGAATCCTGGGATTTGGACAAAGTCGTTGTCGATAAGCGAATTCACTCTGTAATTGACCAAAAACTCGAACCGGTTTTTGAATCTCATTGTGGACATTATGCCGCCAGATCCTTTCGGTTGTGGGGGCTAGAAGCACAGTCCCCCTATGAGGTGACGGAAGGAAAATCTGCCGCTGATGGGCAGATGGAGTTGCTTCACACCGCCCACAATATCGGGATCATTGGAACTGAACCGCTGCTGCTTGAGGCGATGGATTTTGGCATGTCTACTGAAAGCTCGTTTTTGGCCGATACGCTTTTTTCCGCCCAGCTGCGTGAATATGAAAAATCCGGCACGCTGACTTGTGTTTCGGAATGCTCAATCGAACGCGAGCCTTGGTTCACTTATCAAGGTCTCGATATCGGGGCGCAAACCGATGAATGGATTGTGGTGGCGACGTCTGACAAGGCCGAGTTTCACAACCAGAAATTCGCCCATGATCACTTGTCTTTAAGCGCCAAAGGGGCCTATCTCTGGGCTGCCCATCACCCACATGAATACTCAGATAAACTGGTATCCTTTGTGCGCGAAAACGGCAAAACCGATTTTGGCTTTGTATCCAGCTATTATACCAATCGCGGCGTTGCTACCAAAGGGTATTCGGACCTAAATACCAACGGAATTATCCTTCAGGCGATTTCCAGGATGTTGGCAGGCGGGTAAGGCCGGGCGGGGTAAGTAAGACCGATCCCGGAGGCGAAAGATCACGGCATCACAAAGACCCGGCGGGTAAGTCAGTGGATTTAGCTCGCCAAAAATCTCTGTTTGCGTCTAAAGGCATTTGCGGCGACCCAGCTGCTTTTTGACTAACACGGGAGGCTGGCACGGCGCGGTCCTGATCGTTGCCTGAGAGGAAGGTGCCCTCGCCTGGCTTGAGGGCGCACTGACAAGGCCCCACGCCATCCTGGTTCTGGTGCTTGTCCGCAACATTTTCACCACCCAGGTCAGTACCGCAGCCGGGCACTTGTCACAGTTCCCCTGGATCCTGCTCGAACATTTGACATGGATTAAGTGAGGCCTATACTTGCCGTAACGATCCGGGCTGAAGTCTGGACGATTTTTGAGGCAAGGTGAGCGTATTTCATGAAAAATCCCTATCAGGGCCTGCAACCCCATGCATTTTGGAAAAGTGCCGTTGGTTCCGTCAGCCCGTTTCAGATCGGGGGCTTGTGGCAACCGAAGTTTCAGGTTTTCAAGACTGACAAGATCGTTACAGCCGGGTCATGTTTTGCCCAGCATATCGGGCGTGCCCTTGCCGCCCGCGGCTATCAATGGTTCAACGCCGAACCCGCGCCAACGCTTATGCTTGCCAAGGACGCCGAGGCCTTCAACTACGGCATATTTTCGTTTCGTACCGGCAATATCTACACCACCCGAATGCTGCGCCAATGGATCGAGCAGGCGCATGGGCTGGCGGATGATCCTACTGAGGTCTGGCAAAAGGCCGGGCGGTATTTTGACCCTCTGCGGCCTGTAATTGAACCCCAAGGATTTGCCTCCGAAGATGAATTGCTGGCATCGCGTCAGGCGCTCTATGCCGCCATCCGCAAAGCGGTGAGCAAGGCCAATTTGATTGTTTTCACCCTTGGCCTCACCGAAAGCTGGGCCAATCGTGAAAGTGGTCTTGAATACGCATCCTGCCCCGGTACGGCCGCGGGCAAGTACGATGCGGATTTACACGAATTTCGCAATCATCGCCCGGATGCCATCCAAGCTGATCTTGAGGCAGCGATTGGGGTATTACGCAAAGCTAACCCGAAGCTGAAGATATTGCTGACCGTGTCACCCGTGCCCCTGACCGCCACCGCAAGTGGCCAGCACGTGCTGCCTGCCACCACATATTCCAAGTCGGTCCTGCGCGCGGTTGCCGGTATGGTTGCCGAGGATCACGACTTTGTCGACTACTTCCCGTCATACGAGATTATCACCGCCCCCGCCTTTCGTGGTATGTTCTATGCGCCGAATATGCGCTCGGTGGTGCCTGAGGGCGTGAGCTTTGTCATGCAAAACTTCTTTGCCGACCAAAAGACGGCTTTTGGCGGGCAGGGAAAGCCAACAGTCAAATCCGGGGCAAAGGGCAGCAAAGGCGACCGCGTCACTGCTCGAAACCAGCATAATGATGTAAAATGTGAAGAGGAGTTGCTGAATGCCTTCGCAAGCTAAAAGCCTTCCGCCTCGCGGTGACATTTGTATTTTTGGTGACAGTCATATTGCCTCGGTGCAACGGGCATTGCAGGGAAAGCTGATTGATACCGGCAGGCGCAAAGTGACTTTCTGGGGTGCCGATGGCCCGTCTTTTCGTGCCCTGCGCTGGCACAGGGGCCGCATTGTCCCGGACGCGTCGGTGCGTGATATGGTGCGCAAGATTAGCGGCGGCTCGCACGAAGACCTTGGCCCACAGGACTTTGATCTGTTCATTTTCTACGGTGCGCGCCTGCGCCCGCACGAGTTTTTCACGTCAATTCTCAAACATCAGCGCCAGCCCGAAGGGCAGTTATCCAGTGCGGCGATGCAAGCCATCGTTTCGCGCTGGACCAACAAAACACGCGCATGGCGTTTTGCTCAGGCCTTTGCTGATGCGGGGGCCACAGTAATGTTTGTTCCGGCCTCACTTCCCAGCCAGAATGTATTGGACAGCCAGGGTGAAAAGGAACAACTTGCGGTAAGATCTACCAAGGCTGAACGCGCTGCTTTATGGCGTATACTTGGCGATGAGGCAGCGAATGCGGGCTTCACCCTGATACCACAACCTGACGAGAGCGTAACAAGTGACACCCTGACCAAGGCCGAATATGCCACCTCGGATGCGCGGGCCAATAATGACTGGGTGCATAAATCCCCGGAATTTGCCGCCCTCATGGTGGCAAGTGCATTGCACAAGGCAGAAAGCATATCTGCAATGGCGGCAGAGTAATCCGGGTGATTCACGGGGTTGAACTATTGCGCTGACATGCGTATTTGACAGCCAAACGCGAAAAGGCAATCAGATCATGGCTATGACAAACCCGTTTCAGTTCATCCAGCAAGTACGCGCTGAGGTTTCCAAGGTCGTCTGGCCGACACGGCGCGAGGTGCTTTTGACCACGGCAATGGTATTCGCCATGGCAGCCCTTACCGCAGTCTTCTTTTCGCTGGTTGATCTTGGCATCCGCTCGGGCTTGAACGCGGTCTTGGGAATGTTTGGCTAACACTACCGACGCTTCGTCCGATTTTTTCCACAATTCGGCCCTTGATGGGTCCAAAACCCCCCATAAACCCGTGTGAAATCATTTTACACGACAAAGGGGATTTTGATGGTACGCCTATTTTTACTTTTTTTGGCCCTCCCATGGTGGACGTACTTTTTTATCGCTGGTGGCATTGTCTATTTGGCTGAAAAGGAACACCAGTCGGCTTTGGACGTCCGCGCCAAACGCGAAGCAGCTTTGCAAAGCCCGGCGCCTGAGGCGGTAAACCTAAGCGATTTCAGGCGCGCGACTGATATCAGCCCGGTGAAGGAGGTCACCGTTACCGGGTGGTTCAATTTTGACTACAATTATCACTTGATCGAAGAAACAAACACTATCGAAACAGACAGCCATCACTTGTATGTGCTGTTTGGTCAGAGTGACACGCAAGAAACCAAAGTGGCGCGTGCCGCAATTGTCCTTGATGACACCGAATGGGAATGGTTCGCCGAAAACCTTAATCAGTTTTATGACTTTGAGGCATCTCAGAGCCAGTTTCAGTATACGTTCAATGGTTTTGGCCGTTCCAATAATGGTGTAGGTAGCCATGTCTCGGATGTATTCAGTGATGAAGGCTTGACCAAATCGCCCGACTTCATTTTCCTTTCGCCATTCTTCAAGGGGCGCGAGGTTGCTCTGACCGCTTCTGATACCCCGCCAAAGACACGTCTGAACGGTTTGATTTTTGCAGCTGTGGTCGCGCTGTTCGGTGTGGCCAGGTTGATGATGCACCAAGGCGGCTCGCGCCCGGCACGCAAACCCGCCAAGGTGGATGCGTTTGCTGATGGGCCAATTGTCGGGGCAGGGCCGTCGGCTGTGCGACCCCAGCCCGCTATGTCCACGGCCATACCTGCCGACAGCCCGCTTGGCCGGATTAATCAACGCCGACTTGCCCAGGAAACCCAGCAAGTCCAAGAAACTCAGGCCCAAGCCACGGTGAAAGCGGCGCCCAAGCCTTCGGTGGTGGACAAGCTTGCGGTAAGTGCAGCAAGCATCAAACGCTTGCCCAAAAGCGTTCTAATTGTTGCCGTGGTTGTCATATTTGTTTTGATCCAGGCGGGACCGACGAACTCCCTTTTCCCGCTGCTGTTTCTGGTTGGATTCTGGGCGGTAATGATCGCGGGAATTTCCAAACTCAAGGAAATGGCGCGCGGGTTTCTGTCTTTTGGAACGGCGAAAAAGCCCACAGAAGATCCCTATGACCGGCTGTTCCGGCAGGTTCATCCGGGCGAATAACCCCTTGAATTCAGCGCCCTTCGGGGGTACTGCGGGCGGACCTTACAGAACTGGCGTGCAATGATTCGACTTGCGCGCCGCTTTTTGTTTGGGCGAGCGCGGGATAACCGCTTGGAAATATTGGAATTTTCGACGGGCGACCGTCAATGACACGAGGCAGGCAGAAATGGCGAAACGATGGTATTCGGTGAGCGTTCTCTCGAATTACGAGAAAAAAATCGCCGAAGCGATCAATCATGCTGTTGTCGAAAAGGGTCTTGTTGAAGACTTTGACGAGGTTTTGGTGCCTACGGAAGAGGTGATCGAGATCCGTCGCGGCAAGAAAGTCACCGCCGAACGGCGCTTCATGCCAGGTTATGTGCTGGTGCGTATGGAGATGTCTGACGAAGGCTATCACCTTGTCACCTCGATCAATCGCGTTACCGGCTTTCTGGGTCCTCAGGGCCGCCCGATGCCAATGCGTGATGCTGAAGTGAACGCAATTCTTAACCGGGTTGAAGAAGGTGCCGAGGCTCCGCGCACCCTCATATTCTTTGAGGTTGGCGAGAAGGTGTCGGTCACCGACGGACCGTTTGAAGGCTTTGACGGTATGGTCGAAGGCGTGGATGACGAAAACCAGCGCCTGAAAGTGTCAGTGTCGATCTTTGGTCGGGCCACCCCGGTCGAACTGGAATTCACGCAGGTTACCAAGCAAGGGTAACAGGCGTTAAATGCGTGGGAGGAAAGCGGGCGCGCCCGTGACGCCGTACCACGCCAACCGAAGATGCCCGAACGCGTTCGGGTGTTGTTGAAAGAAGGAGAGGCCACATGGCCAAGAAACTAGCTGGCACGATGAAGCTGCAGGTCCCTGCAGGTCAAGCCAACCCAAGCCCGCCCGTAGGTCCCGCTCTGGGTCAGCGCGGCATCAACATCATGGAATTCTGCAAGGCGTTCAACGCCAAGACACAGGAACTTGAGCAGGGTGCCCCTTGCCCGACCATCATCACCTATTACCAGGACAAGTCCTTTACCATGGACATCAAGACGCCGCCGGCGTCGTATTTTCTGCGTAAAGCGGCCAAGCTGAAATCGGGTGCGAACCTTCCGGGTCGCGAAACCGTTGGTTCCGTGACTTCCAAGCAAGTACGCGAAATTGCCGAGGCCAAGATGGTTGACCTTAACGCCAACGACATCGAAGCAGCGATGAAAATCATTATGGGCTCGGCCCGTTCTATGGGCATTGAGGTGAAGTAAGATGGCAAAACTAGGAAAACGTACCCGCGCCGCACGCGAAGCCTTTGCTGGCAAAGACAACCTCAGCGTTGAAGAAGCGGTCAGCCTTGTTAAAGGCAACGCCACAGCCAAGTTTGATGAAACTGTCGAGATTTCGCTGGTGCTTGGGGTTGACCCTCGCCACGCTGACCAAATGGTCCGCGGCGTTATCGGCCTGCCTAATGGCACTGGTAAAACGGTACGGGTTGCGGTTTTTGCCCGCGACGCAAAAGCCGAAGAAGCCAAGGCTGCTGGGGCTGACATTGTTGGCGCCGAAGACCTGATGGAAATCGTTCAGGGCGGCAAGATCGAATTTGATCGTTGCATCGCAACTCCGGACATGATGCCGGTTGTTGGTCGTCTGGGTAAAGTACTTGGCCCACGCAACCTGATGCCAAACCCCAAAGTTGGCACCGTGACCATGGACGTAACCGACGCGGTTAAAA
>JAAEUB010000327.1 GCA_024227755.1 Paracoccaceae bacterium
ATCGTTGGCGATTGTAAGTGCGCCCGTGCTTGCGATTGTGGCATCACCTGACATGGCAACGGGGTTAAAGTTTGTACCATCATTAATCAGCATATGACCCGCTGTGTTCGTGGTTGCCATAAACAGCCCGTCATCGGGGATTATCAGATCGCCTGTGATGGTTGAATTAACAATGCTCAGCATATCTGTTACTGCATTATAGGTGAAGGCCGCTTCACCTGTTAATGTGCCGCTGGCATTATAAATGACTTGCGTATCAGCTCCCGCGGTGACACTGCCGGCAATATCGGAAAACGCGGTGAAGGTGGCACAATCATCGGAATATTCCAGTTCATCCGATGTGTCATTAAAGCGGAAACAACCCGCTTCGTTGGCGGCTGTGCCGTCAAGGCGTATATCACCGCCGACAATATGTAGCGGATCAAGCGGCGTACCGACCCCGACCCCGACATTACCGTCGGCATCAATGACGAAGGGCGAAGTATCTGCAGCCTGATCAGTAACGACCAGAGACAGGCCTGCGCCGAGATTGGAAATCGATAAAGGCATCGCCGTAGAGGCGGCAAGTGTTCTGATATCGACAATCGCCTGATCATCAGAGCCTCCCGTTGAGGCGGTATTTTCCCCGAAGGTTATCCCTGCTTCTGCGCCTGTAAGCGCCCAGTTCCATGTCTGGTTATTAGCGCCACTGGCAATGGTGTTATCACCATCCGCCGCCGTGATATCATCCAGCGCTGTGGTAGTGCCTGCTGCGACGCTACAATCGACCCATTCGAAGTTGGTGGTACCATCGGCATAGGTCAAACAGTATCCGTCTTGCCCTGCGCCGGGATCTGTGGTGGAGTTAAGCATGGGGACCTCAACCGCATCGTTGGCGATTGTAAGTGCGCCCGTGCTTGCGATTGTGGCATCACCTGACATGGCAACGGGGTTAAAGTTTGTACCATCATTAATCAGCATATGACCCGCTGTGTTCGTGGTTGCCATAAACAGCCCGTCATCGGGG
>JAAEUB010000328.1 GCA_024227755.1 Paracoccaceae bacterium
ACGCACTTAGCAAATCGCTTTTTCTTGCAAATAGCTGCCCAACACAGGCAAAATTTGTACTTGTAGGGCGCTTCGTGAAGTGCGTTGCACCTATAGCTGGGTAGTTACAGATTTTTAAACAAAAGTAATCAAAAGACCGGTGAGAATCCGTCCAATCTGTGTCATCCGCGTTCCATTTTTCTTTATCTTGAAAAAGTGTCCGGTAGCAAATCTAAAAAAGAGAATTCCGACCGGATCAAGTCAGATTTTTAGCACCGACTCAATCTCCTGCTCAACCGAGTCCGGTAGCGGCTCGACCTTGTGCCCATCCATCAGGGCCACCGTCGCGTCGCGCAGATGAGCGTTGACATCTTTTGAGCCTTGCTCCTCCCACGGCGTCAAGCGCTGGCGGTCGAACACCTGGGGTAGCCACAGTTCGCGCCAATGCGCCATAGTATGCTCGTGGCTCATAAATTGCCCGCCCGGCCCCACCTCGTGAACCACCTCAACGGCCAGGGCCTCATCATCGACGCGCACGCCCTCCACAAAGCGCCGGGTCATCGAGATAATCTCATTGGTCAGGACCATCATTTCCGGTGAGCCGGTCAAGCCGCTTTCCAGATAACCGACATCGTGGTTGAGATTGGTTTTGGTCATAAGGGCCACCATAGCCGCCAACTGGGCGTCGGCCGCGGCCTGAGCATCGACCACCTTGCTATCGGTGTGGCCGGTGTAGCCCCACACCGGCAGGGCGTAAAAGCGGCCCATTTCGGCGGCCATGACCCGGGCCAGTTGAAATTCCGGGGCACCGTAAACGCTGACCATCTCTTTCATATCAAGATGGTGGACTCCGTGCCCGTACAGGAAGGGTGCGCCGGAATTCTTGAGTTGGTGCATGACCAAACTACTCAGTACTTCGGCATTGCCCAGCGTAACCGCGCCGGCAATGGTGATCGGGGCGGTGCCGCCCATCATCGGAGCGGGCGAGTGGGTAATCGGAATGGCCTGCTCGGCGCAAAATAGCAGCTTTTCGGTCGCTTCCAAAGAATGTTGCAGGGGCGAGGTCGGCTCGGAGTAGAGCAGAATATTCGGGTATTGAGCCAACTTGCCCGGGCCGCCGGCCACAGCCGCGGCCATGGCGGCAATGGCTTCTATATCGGCCAGGCCATCGCAGACAAAGACGATGGGTTTGGTGGTGTGCCGCAGCATGACCGCAAATTGGTGGCGAAAGTAGGTTTCGGTTGGCACATCGCGCGGGATGCCCACCGACATCACAAAGTCAATTTCGGACAGGGCGTCACACACACGCATGCAGTCGGCCAGATCAGCAAGCTGAAAATCCCGGCGGCTGCCCGAACGCGGGTCGAGATAGCGCAGCGTATCTGAGCCCGGTCCAAAGTACACGCCCTGGCCATCCAGCTTAAGGGCCACGTCATCGCTGCCGCGTTTGTACAAATTAAAGGCATTCGGGGCTGCAGCCAGGGCCCACTCGACCAGCGATGGCGGAATTTTGGCCAGATTATCCTCAATCACTGCGCCCGCATGACGCAACAGATCAAGACCCGCCTCGCAGTAAACAAGAACCCCGGTTTTGCGCAGGATCTCACATGAAGCCTGGTGAATGCGCAAGCACTCTGCCCGGCCCAGCATGGTCATTTGCGGTCGAATTCGCGGTAAATCGGGTAAAGGGTCGGCCACAATCATGCGCGGCCGGCGGTCATGGCGACGACGTTTCACAATCTATTCTCCAATCCATTCGATCACCGAGGCCACACCTTGTCCCACGCCGACACACATGGTCACCAGACCGTAGGGCGAGGTGGCCGCCCCCTCTCGCCGGCGACGTTTCATTTCGTGTAGTATTGTAGTCATCAGGCGAGCGCCGGTGCAGCCCAGCGGGTGGCCCAGAGCAATAGCGCCGCCGTTGACGTTGGTTCTGTCCGGGGGCAGCGCTAATTCATCCATCACCGCCAGGGCCTGGACGGCAAAGGCTTCGTTAAGTTCAATCAAGTCCAAATCGGCGACGCTTAACCCGGCCCGCTCCAGAGCTTTGCGCGTGGCCGGGATGGGACCATAGCCCATAGTGCGGGGATCAACCCCGGCCGTGGCCGAGGCCAAAATGCGGGCCATCGGCTTCATGCCTAACGCTTCAGCCCTATCTGCCGAGGTCAGCAGCACCGCCGCTGCCCCGTCGTTGATGCCGGATGAGTTGCCGGCGGTCACCGTTCCGCCTGAACGGAAAGCGGGCCGGAGGTTAGCTAAAATCTCGGCGCTGGTGGTCAGTTCATAGTTACCGTCGACCAGCTTCATACGGGGGTGACCGTCGGTATCGACGATGATGGG
>JAAEUB010000329.1 GCA_024227755.1 Paracoccaceae bacterium
ATGCGCGCGGATGATATTGCGGCGGCTTTGAAGGACTTTGCGGAACTGTCTGATCTGGCCGCAGCATTTTTGCAGCGCTGGTCGCGCGGAGATCGGCAATTTCAGATTGGCGCGCTGGAGGTAAAGGTTATCATCGGCGATGCACGCGACATGCTGGCGCGTTGGAATGGAACGACGGATGCGTGGTTTCTTGATGGGTTTTCCCCGGCAAAAAACCCGGAATTATGGGGCGCTGATTTGATGCAGGTGGTTGCAAGCCACACCAATCCCGGCGGCACCTTTGCCACCTACACCGCCGCTGGCCATGTGCGCCGTGGGTTGGAGGCCGCGGGGTTTGTGGTCGAACGCCGGGCCGGTTTTGGACGTAAGCGACATATGAGCGTCGGGCGACTGGCAGGAGATAAGGCGTGAAGGAAAGCAACGCGCGTGCGGGCATATGGTTGATGGTGGCCACGACGTTTGTCTTCGCGGTGCAGGACGGCGTTTCACGCCATCTGGCGGGGGAATATAACGTTCTTATGGTGGTGATGATCCGCTATTGGTTCTTTGCCCTGTTTGTCATCGCAATAGCAGCGCGCAAACCAGGTGGAGTGCGGGCCGTGGCGGCCACCACCCAGCCACTTTTGCAAGTATTCCGGGGGGTGCTGCTGGCGGGTGAGATCTGCGTGACCATAGCCGCGTTTGTCATGCTTGGTCTGATCGAGACCCATGCGATATTTATCTCTTATCCGCTGATCATTGCCGCCCTTTCCGGTCCGGTATTGGGCGAGCAGGTCGGGTGGCGGCGCTGGGGCGCGATCTTTGTGGGATTTGTCGGTGTGCTGATTATATTGCAGCCGGGTATAAGGGTGTTTTCACCCTATGCGCTTGTCGCGTTGGGCGCAGCCTTCTTGTTTGCGCTTTATGGTCTTTTGACCCGGTATGCCGCCCGCAAGGACAGTGCCACGACCAGCTTTTTCTGGACCGGCATCGCCGGGGCGGTTGTGATGACGGCCATAGGAATGTGGTTCTGGCAGCCGATGACTGGTCCTGACTGGATCTGGATGGCAGCCCTTTGCCTGACAGGGGTATTAGGGCACTGGTTGCTGATCAAATGCTATGAAGTCGCCGAGGCCAGCGTGGTGCAGCCCTTTGCCTATCTGCAACTGGTGTTTGTCTCGGTGCTTGGGGTTTTGGTTTTTCGCGAGAGCATCGGGGTGAATGTGGTGGTCGGAGCGGGTGTTGTGGTAGCCGCAGGGTTGTTTACCCTGTGGCGTGCGCGCCGGATGGCTTAAGTGCTCAGTACTGTTTCAACTCTTCCATCAAACGGATGGGCGTGGTCTGACCGGAACGGCGGGCGCGGTAGACGGCAAGGCTCTCGATGACGCGCATGACGTAATTGCGGGTTTCGCGAAACGGAATATGCTCAATCCAGTCAATCACATCAACACTGCTTGCGCCGGGGTGGCCCATCCGGGCGCTCCAAGAACGGGCACGTCCCGGCCCGGCATTATAGGCCACCGCGATCAGCACGGGGTTCTGCCCAAACTCGCTAAAAAGATACGCCAGATATTCGGTCCCAAGCCGGATGTTGTATTCCGGGTCAGATATCAACTTCGCGGCAGAGTACCCGACCTCAAGCTCCTGCGCCATATCGCGTGCGGTGGCTGGCATCAGCTGCATCATGCCCAACGCACCGACGCCTGACTTTACTGTCGGGTTAAATTCACTTTCACGCCTCGCAATCGCCAGAGAAAACTCAGGCGGCACCCCGTTTCGCCCTGTACCCAACGTGGTCAGGGCGAAATATGGTCGCTCAAAAAGCAAGCCCCGTTTCAGCACATATTTTGCCAGCTTCACCTGCAAATAGGGTGCATTGACGCTTTCGGCCCAGGCAGTCATTTGACCAACCTCACCACGCGAAAGGCTTTCAGAAAGGTGCTGGGCAAAGCGCAGCGCCAGATATCGCTCGCCTGCCGCCAGCAGCAGCCGCCCGGCAACCATGTTGCTGTCATCCCAGAAGGCTGCACTTTTCCAACCGTCAAATTGCTCGGCCCCGGTCAGTTTCAGATCCATCGCAACCCCTGCCTTTTCGGCAGAAAGCTGACCGTAGAATGATGTCTGATGCCTCGCTCCGAACAGGTACGACGCCTGCGCCTTTTCAGCCTGCCCAAGTGCCTCATAGGTGCGCCCAAGCCAATAACCCGCGCGCCCCAGGCTGATCGGTGTATCAACCCCATCACGGAAGGCCTGAAAATGCTTCAGCGCGGTTGTCGGATCATCCAGTTTGCGCAAGGCGACATAGCCCGCGATCCATTCCAGATCATTGCGGTTACTTCCTTCGGCAATGTGGTGGTTTGCAGCCAGTCGGTAAGCCTGACGCGCCTGCCCGTCGCGCATTGACCAACGCGCCAAGGTTCTGCGCCATGATCCCCAGCGGGCGGGTTCGCCCAGCCCGTCTGCGCCTGTGCTGCGCTCAAGTATCAGGTCAATGGCGTCTTGATTTCGCCCCTTGGTGGCGCGCCACAGGAAACGCTCATAGGCAAGGCCCGGATCATCCTGAAGCGTCTGGGGAATGGCACTAATCAGGGCATTCACCCCGTCCACCTTGTCACGCAACCCAATACGCGCCTGAGCCAACGCCTGATGGGCGCTGTCCACGCGGCCCAGCATCCGCTTGGCCCCCGTGCTGTGACCGCGCCAAAGCAACATGTCCAGCCGGGCCCAGTGATAGGGGGTAAGCGCGTCGGCAAAGGCGTCCAGCATCATGACCTCTTCGCTGGTACTCATGGGTAGGGAAAACCACGCAAGTACCGCCTGGGCCTTGGCCTGCTCCACTTCGCCCTGCGCTGTCATGGCTTGCGCCAGCATCAGCGCCCCATGGCCGGTTTGCGGAGGTTGGATGGCAAAAAAGTCGCGCACATCTTCCGGGTTGGCATCCGGTGGAATTGACAGCTCTGAACGCTTACGCAGAAGCTTCAGCCCCGGCCAGTCGCCGTGGCGGTTCAAAAATGCGAGTGTATCGGGAAATGTTCCGTGTGAGGCCCTTAACCTGTGCCATTCAATAATGTCGCGTGGAACCGACCCTGGGGGGCCTGCCGTCTTCGCCGCCTCATCCCACTCGCCCGCGCGCATTTGCGAGAGTGCGGCTGAAATGATGGTAATTTCCTCTGCGGATTGTGCATTAAGGGGCGCAATATGTGTCAGGCCGGAAAATGAAACCAGAAATAACACTCTGAATATTTGGGAAATATGCTTTAACATGTGGTGAAAGTAACCCGGTCCTTGG
>JAAEUB010000330.1 GCA_024227755.1 Paracoccaceae bacterium
CAAATTGCGCGCATGATCGTCGATATTAATGTGCCTCGGCAAGCCATACAACGGTTGGCAGGTGGTTGTACGCCAGCTAAATTAACTGACATCGTACGGCATCTTAACGTGCTAGAGATGATGATGGGGTTAGCCAAGCTGCGAGTACGACGAACCCCCGCCAATCAAGCCCACGTTACCAATTGGAAGGAACATCCCGCTTTGTTGGCGGCCGATGCAGCCGAGGCTGCTATGCGGGGCTTTTCAGAAGTAGAAACGACGGTGCGGATCGCGCGGATGGCCCCGTTAAACGCTTTAGCCGTCCTCATTGGTACGCAAACAGGGCAAGGTGGTGTATTAACGCAATGCGCAGTAGAAGAAGCACTTGGTTTACGCTTAGGTCTGAAAGGGTTGGTTAGCTATGCCGAAACGTTGTCCGTTTACGGCACTGAGCAAACGTTTGTCGATGGCGACGATACCCCTTGGTCAAAAGCATTCCTCACATCCGCCTACGCCTCACGCGGCATTAAAGTGCGTCAGACCTCTGGTACCGGTTCTGAGGCGTTGATGGGGATGGCTGAAGGGCGTTCGATGCTTTATTTGGAAGCCCGCTGCCTGCTCGTAACGCGGGGTTCTGGCAGTCAGGGGGTGCAAAATGGCTCCATCTCCTGCATTGCGCTGCCTGAATCGCTGCCGGGCGGCGTGCGCGGCGTGCTGGCCGAAAATTTACTGGCATCGATGCTGGCGCTGGAGGTTGCCTCTGGCAATGATGCGCTGGCCTCCCATTCAGATATTCGCAAAACGGC
>JAAEUB010000331.1 GCA_024227755.1 Paracoccaceae bacterium
AAATTGCAGCAGCGGCGAATCCGCCAGCCCAATTGGTGTCGTGTCTGAAAAGACGCTGGTGAGGCTAAACAGGTCGCTTGAGGTGCTCGGCTGTGGGTTGATGATCAGCATATCTGCTGCAGGGGGCGGGTCTGGCAGCGGTGCGCCGTCAAATACGTACAGGTCAAATGGTTCACTGACCGTGTCGCTGCCTGGCGTTGTTTTAAACGCCTCGATGCCGGGGAGAACGCTGTAAATTTGCTCTAAAAACAGATTGCCTTCTGTTACCAGCAGCGTGCGATTGGTGACGCCGCCTTCATGGACGGCCCAGGCGGTGTTGTCCAACGCGAGCAAATCATCCTCATTTTCTGTGAGCTGGGCGGAGATGGTGGCGGTGCCGGTGGGTAAATCCCAGGTGAGGTTGGCGCTGCTGCTGGCTGGCACGGTGATGCGGCGTGAATCAAACAGGGTGCCGTCTAAATTCAAGCTAAACAGCGCGGTGCGATCTATGATGCCTTCATTGCTCACCGCCGCAAAAAGCTGAATGCCGCCTTCGGTATTGCGGGTTGCCAGGGCTGAGATGGCTAGATTTTCGCCGCTCTCGCCCACTGGCAAGAAGATGGATTCGACGGGCAGCGGGGGCAGTTCGGCAGGCAATCCCCCATCTGAAATAATGACGATGCGGGCGTTGCGGAA
>JAAEUB010000332.1 GCA_024227755.1 Paracoccaceae bacterium
CCTCACCGCCTATGTTTGGACCAATGACGTGACCCGCGCCATGCGCTTCACCCATGCTCTCGAGGCCGGGATGATCTGGGTGAACTCGGAAAACGTCCGCCACCTGCCCACCCCGTTTGGCGGCGTCAAAGCCAGTGGCATCGGGCGTGACGGTGGCGACTGGTCGTTCGATTTTTATATGGAAACAAAACATATCGGGCTGGCCACGGGAACACACATAATCCCACGCCTTGGAACCTAAAAAAGGAAGGAAATACCTATGGGAGAGATCGTTTTAGCAGCCAAAATGACCCACGTGCCGACGATGCTGATGTCCGAGCAACCGGGGCCAGTTGAAGGCAAACGCCAACCCGCCATCGACGGCCACCGCGAAATTGCGCGCCGCGCCAAGGAAGCAGGCGCCGACACGGTGGTGATCTGTGACACCCATTGGGTGGTCAATGCGGGCCATCACATCAATGCCAACCATCGTTTCAAGGGGCTTTTCACCAGCAACGAATTTCCCCAGTTTATTCAAGATCTTCCATATGATTATCAGGGCAACACAGTCCTTGGTGATCTGATCGCAGAAAAGGCGGTTGAAAAGGGCGTTTTCACCCTTTCGCACCATCTTGACAGTCTTGAGCTGGAGTACGGCACCTTGGTGCCGATGCATTTCATGTCGCGCGAGGGTGATTTCAAAGTCGTGTCCATTGCCGCCTGGTGCACTGTGCACAGCCATGCCTCGTCTCGTAAGCTGGGCGAGGCGATCCGCGAGGCAATCGAGGAAAGTGACAGCAAGGTTTTGCTGGTTGCCTCAGGCTCGCTTAGCCACAAGATCTGGCCCAATGATGATTACGCCGCCAATAACGGCACCTTCACCATATCGTCCGAGTTTAACCGGCAGATGGACCTGCATGTTCTGGAAATGTGGAAAAACGGGGAATTTGCGACCTTCATCAAGATGCTTCAGGAATACGCAGATTACTGCTGCGGCGAGGGATCAATGCACGACACGGTGATGCTGTTGGGCGCGCTTGGCTGGGATGAATACAAGGGCAAATGTGAAGTGATGACCGAGTATTTCCCCAGTTCAGGCA
>JAAEUB010000333.1 GCA_024227755.1 Paracoccaceae bacterium
CGTCGTATTGAGACGCGGAATTGCCGACATCGGGGATCTCGCTGCCTCTGAACGGCCCGGTTCCGGCCCCCAGGATCAGCACCCGCTCAACCACGTTCGTCAGCTGGCGAACATTGCCGGGCCAGTGCATGGTCTGCAAAATGGCGATAGCTTCGTCTGACAATTCGCGTTGCGGCAGGCCCTGCGACTTGTTCAGCCCCGCAATGACATACGTGGCCAGTTCGGGGATATCCTCCAACCGGTCGGCCAGCGCCGGCACCGATATCGGAACCACTGCAAGGCGATGAAACAATTCCTGCCGGAAATTGCCCGATGCCACCTCGGCCTCCAGATTGCGAGCGGTCGAGGAGATTACGCGAATATCAACGTCGATCCGGTCCCCACCCCCGACGCGTTGAAAACGCTGGTCGACCAGCACCCGCAGAATTTTTGACTGGGTGCCGATAGGCATGTCGGCAATCTCGTCAAAATAAAGCACCCCACCATTGGCCTCTTCCAACAGGCCAGTCTCAATTCCACGCTCCGGGCTCTCGCGACCAAATAACACCTCTTCCATGCGCTCAGGCTCAACAGAGGCGGAAGATACACAAACAAACGGCGCATCCTTGCGTAACGAGTTTGAATGAATGAAACGCGCGGCAATTTCCTTACCAGAGCCCGCCGGGCCGGACAGCATCACCCTTCCGTTCGACTTGGTGACTTTTTCCAGGTTAGTTATCAACGCCTTATAGGATGTACCGGATCCAATTAACTCGGCCGATTCTGTCTCGCGCTGCCTTAGTTCGGTGTTTTCACGGCGCAGGCGCGATGTTTCCATTGCGCGGCCAATAACCACCAATAACTGGTCAATGTTGAACGGTTTTTCGATGAAATCGTAGGCGCCCTGCTTGATCGCCGCCACTGCAATTTCGATATTGCCGTGGCCCGAGATAATAACCACCGGCACTTCCGGGTATTCGGTTTTGGCCAGCTTTAGGATGTCGATACCATCCATGTCGCTGTCTTTCAGCCAGATATCGAGGATCATCAAAGCCGGTTCTTCACTTTCAAGTCGCGCCAGGCATTCATCCGAAGTACCGGCCAGCCTTGTGGTAAAGCCCTCATCGACCAAAATATCCGAGACTAGTTCACGGATATCTCGTTCATCGTCCACAATCAGAATATCGCCCATATTCTTTTCTTCCTTACGTTTTCAACTCAACCGGCAGGGTTACAACCGCCATCGCCCCGGTATGTGAACCCGGTTCAAAGGCGGAAGCATCCTCCAGATGCATGGTGCCACCATGTTCCTCGATAATTTTCTTAACAATTGGCAGGCCCAACCCCGTGCCCTTTGCGCGCGTGGTGACATAGGGTTCAAACAAGCGCGCCCTGTCTGCGGGAAGGCCGATGCCATTATCTGATATAGTGATTAGTACACGGTCGCTTTCTTGCCTCATCGACACCCTGATCTGAGGCTTGAATTCAGTATCTTCGATGTTCTTTTCCGTATACATTTCCGTCGCTTCGCCTGCGTTCTTAATTAAGTTTGTTAATGCCTGAGAGATCATTGTTGCATCAATATCCAATAAGCACGCGTCAGCCGACAAATCGGCGGAAATATCTACCCCTACCTGGCCGGTCTGTTGCAGCAAAACCGCGTCGGCGACCAGTTTGGTCAGGTCGGTCTGACGCCGCTCGGGTTCGGGCATTCGTGCGAACTTTGAAAACTCATCGACAATACGCCTGAGGTCACCTGTCTGGCGGATGATCACGTCAGTCAACGGCGCGACACCGTTGTCCTCGCCATCCGTCTTGGCAAATTTTCGTTTAATGCGCTCGGCGGAAAGTTGAATTGGCGTCAGCGGGTTCTTGATTTCATGGGCAATGCGCCGCGCCACGTCGCCCCAGGCTGCCAGGCGTTGTGCCGAAACCAGGTCTGTGACGTCATCAAATGCAATCACATAGCCCTCAAGCGACCCTCCTTCCCCGCGTCGGAGCGCCATCCGCACTAACAGGTTTTCCTGTTTGCCAACACGGGTCATTCTGATTTCTTCAAGTGCGGTTTCACTACTTCCTTTGGTAAGGCGCTGAAAAAGCGGATAAAACTCGGGCACTAAAAGCGAGATTTCCTCGTCCATACCTTGTGTTTTATCAAGTGCAAGCATGCGCGACGCCGCGCGGTTCAAAAACGTCACCTTGCCGTTTTCATCCAACCCGATAACCCCTGCCGTAATCGAGGAAAGCACCGAATCAAACAGCCGCCGCCTGCGTTCGATCTGATCAGCGTTTTCCATCAGGGCGTCGCGCTGGCCTTTGATCTGCCGGGTCATCTGATTGAAAAGCCGCCCTAGCATGGCAATCTCGTCATCCCCTGCCTCTTCACGCACCTGCACCGCCAGATCCCCGGCACCAACCCTTTGGGCCGCGCCGGCAAGGCGGCCAATAGGTCCGGAAAGACGTTCGGCGAACCACATTCCCAAAAGAATGGCCGCCAGGATCAAAATTACCGCAAATCCCATATAGATAAGGCCGAACTCAAACAAAAGCTGACCCCGGTCGCTTTCGATTTGATTGTAGATCGCGACGGTTTCCTGCGTTTCATCAAGCAGGTTCAGGATTTCACCATCGACGTCACGACTGACGTAAAGAAGGTGATCGGAATATGCAGCGAGGTGGATCAGGGCGCGAAATTCATTCAGATCCCAGTCTTCAATAATCACAACCTCGCCGCCAAGGGCCGCTGAAATCTGCTCGGGCGTGGGTTTTTCGAAATCAAACAGATAGGAACTGTCGCCTCGCACCCGAATTTCGCCATCCGAATCTATCACATAGGCCTCGCGCAACCCGCGTTGTATCCGGGTCTGTGCCTGGCTCAAAAGCTGTCGGAGGACCGCATCCGGCAAAATCCGCTGTGCCTGACGTTCGCTGTTCAAAAACCGCGCCAAAGCGCTGGCATCAGTTTCCAGCCCAACCCGGTGTTCACGCTCATAGGCTTGGGCTGCTTCCAGAGAGTTTCCTACCACCCGGCTGACCCGGTCGGAAAACCAGCCTTCCAGCCCAACATTTACCGTCAAAACCGCAAAAACCGCCACCAGTACGGTGGGTATCAGCGCCAGTAAGGCGAACACGCCGGTCAGGCGCAAATGTAGGCGAGAACCCGCTGACTTGCGTCGCCTTGCTGCAATCATTCGGGCAATCCGCGACAAAACTAACGCGGCAACCACCATTACATAGACAAAATCGCTTAACAGGATCAGGCGCAAAGCCACGCTCTGCGTGCCCTGATCCATCGGTCCAAATACCAGATAGGTGGCAAGGGCCAGAACCGGTGCCAAAATGACCAAAGCGAAGCCCGCAAGCGTGTTCAGCCTGCGTTGTCTGCGCAATCGCGCCAGACGATCCAATGAAAAACCCTGTTCCGGACTGCGTGGCACCACGCCCCCCTCAAAATCTATTGATCGGCGTGGCTTCCGAATCTGCGGCGTAATTGCCACGCCTGTTGCGGTTTTACATCAATCTTCTGCGGCGTGTCACCTCTATACCCAGCATTGTCAGCTTCTTGCGCAAGGTATTTCGATTTAAACCCAGCAGATCCGCGCATTTCGCCTGATTTCCACCCGTGGCATCAAGCGCAATTTCGATAAGCGGACGCTCAATTTCAGGCAGGATGCGCCCATAAAGCCCCGCTGGTGGCAATGCCTGACCATGTAGATCAAAATACCGGTTGATATGATGCGCCACTGCCGCGCTCAAACCGTCACTTCCGTAATGCATCTGGCGCGCCGTATCCTGCAGGCTGCCAAGCACAGCCTCAATTTCACCTACGGTGATCTCCGTTTCGGTGGCCGTGACGCTCAGTTGATGCATGGTGTTTTCCAACTGCCGGATATTTCCCGGCCAGCTATAGGTGCGCAGGCACTTGACGGCGTGGGATGACAATTGCCGCCTGGGCTGTCCCTCATGCGCCGCGGCAGTCAAGAAATGCGCTGCCAGTTCGGGGATGTCTTCAAGCCGGTTTTGCAAAGGTGGCACCGGGATGGTCACGCCAGCCAGACGAAAGAACAGATCTTCGCGAAACTCTTCATCGCTAAGGTCTTTTTGCGATGTGGTAATAATCCGCGGGGCGCTCTTGCCCAACCGGTCAAGAAGGCGTGTCAAACGCGCCTGCGCGTAAACATCCAGATCAGAAACTTCATCAAACAACAATGTGCCCTGCCCTGCCTTGGAAATCAGCGCCTTTGCGCCTTCAGGGGTTTCGAGGTCATGCGCCCCGGCAATTACAAAGGGCCATTCGCGCCGGTCTGAATAATCATGCAGCGCACGCGCGATCAGTGATTTCCCAGTGCCGCTGGCCCCGGTTATCAGCACCGGCAGATCTGTGTTCATGACCCGTGCCACTAATCGGTACAGATCCTGCATTTCTGGGGAATGCCCGACCAGCGGCAAATCCTGATCAGCGGGCTCGTCTAATGTCTCATGTTGAGGCAGCTTGCGCTGACGCGTCGCCTTCAGCCCGGTCGAAACACGCTTCATCAGGTCGGGTAAATCAAACGGTTTGGGCAGGTAATCAAATGCCTCAGCCTCGGCTGCCTGAATGGCGGTCATGATAGTATTTTGGGCGGAAATTACGATAACAGGCAGGTTCGGGCGCAGGCGGGCAATCTCGGGCAGCGCCTTCAGGCCATTACCGTCGGGCATGACCACATCCGAAATCACCAGATCACCGCGCCCCTCTTCGACCCAGTGCTTCAGCGTTACCAATGAACCGGTCGCATGCACCCGGCACCCGGCGCGTGTCAGCGCCTGAGTTAAAACCGTGCGAATGGTGCGGTCGTCATCAGCAACCAGAACTGTACCGTCCATTTAGCTTTCTCCTTTCGGGGCCACGGGCAAAGAAAGGCGAAAACTCGTACGCCCTTCCTTGCTGTCGACACTGATCCAGGCGCCGTGGTCGGACAGGATCTTACTGACCAGCGCCAAGCCCAGCCCGGTGCCGTTTTCGCGACCGGAAACAAAGGGTTCAAACATTTGGCGCATAATATCAGGCGCGATACCCGGGCCATTATCAATTATCTCAACCTGCAGCGGCAGGCGCGTGTCCTGCCCGTCCGGTCCGCGCATGCTTAGCCCGTGGTCATAGGACGTCTTAAGCGTGATCACGCCCCCCGCCTGCCCGTCCTTGCCCGCCGCCTCGGCCGCATTTTTCATCAGGTTCAAGAATACCTGCATCATCTGGTCGCCGTCGACAAAGGTTGGCGGCAAGGACGGGTCATAAACCTGACGAAACTCCATATGCGAGGCAAACCCGACCTTGGCCAACTTGTGTGATCGGTCCAGAAGATCATGAATATTCACAGGGTTACACTCAGGTGGGCGCAGATTGCCAAACTGCTCTACCTGCTCCAAAAGGGTAACTATCCTGTGGCTTTCCCCAACAATGAGCTCGGTCAATTCGCGGTCTTCCGGGCTTGCCGACATCGCCAGAAGCTGGGCCGCCCCGATGACACCTGCCAGGGGGTTCTTAATCTCATGGGCCAGCATTTCTGCCATGCCGATCGCCGACCTCGCTGCCTTCTTAACCGTGTCACCACGGCCAAGATTGTCACCAAACCTGCGCAGCTGAACCAAAACCAACAGATGGCTTTCCTCACCTGAAAGGTGAGATATCTGGATGTCAGCGTCCTTTTGCTCCAAACCCGCATTCAATACGACATTGTTCAAAAACACAGCACCGTGGTCTTTCTCGGCGCGCAGCAAGGCATGTGTCAAAGCCGCGTCACTGCACAGAACACCTTTCAGTTTTCGCCCCACAAGGCGGCGCAGCGGAGCATTGAGGAAAAACTCGGCGCTGGTATTGGCGTCGGATATCCGCCCGGCACCATCGGTGATAAAAGCCGGCATCGGCAGTGAATTCCACAGCACATTTTCCGGCGTGTTTTCCGCATTTGTCATCATGCCGCCAGCCCTTCGCAAGAAAGAGCGTCCGGCAACAGCGCCAGCAGGACATTGGGTTCAGGCGCAGTCAGAACTTCGCGCCGCAACGCGGCTGGGGTGGCAGCATGATCCATGTACCAGCCCAAATGTTTACGAATAACCTTCGCCCCAAGATGCTGCCCGTAAAACGACAGGCTGGCCTCGTAATGCGCGGCCACCATGTCAACCAAAGCCCGACCATGTGGGATTTTCGGGCGCGCGCCGCCAAACAGTTCATGTGCGATCAGTCCCGGTAACCAAGGCTGCCCCCCTGCCGCGCGCCCGACCATGACACCCTTCGCCGTTGATGCCTGCATCACTTGGCGGGCGGTGCCGGGCGAGGTGACGTCGCCATTGGCAATGACCGGGATATTTACCGCCTC
>JAAEUB010000334.1 GCA_024227755.1 Paracoccaceae bacterium
GGTTCACTCTCGATCTCAAGATGATGCTGGCGCAATTCCTCACCGGCAAACAGCGCCTGCATGGCATAGGACGGCACCCTTAATGGCACAAAGCCACATCCCTGATCACAACCCAGCATGCCGCTGATATGGCGCACACCCAGACTGCGGGCAAATTTGGCCCGGTCGCCATCATGGGCAATGAACAGATAACCGGGAAACATCAGATAGCCAATCATGCGCTTGCGTCCCTTGGCACCGCACCGGCTCTCACGCCGCCTGCCGGTTGCATACCACGCGGGGATCCCCAGCGTCTGCATCGCCTCCAGCGCTTTGACATCCTCGCGCTTTTGGCGCGGTGGTGTACGCATCCGCCTCACAGTGGCAACATACCAGGAACAGGTTATCCACTCTTTCATGATTGGCACCGGCTCGATGATTGAGGGGGCCGACGCATGTGCTTCGGTTGTTTCAGTCATTGCAATTCCCATTTTCCAACACTTCCAGATATTCAAGTAACATCCTGCATTTCCTCAGTTTCTCGCGCAGCCCGTGTGCCCTGGTCCAATGGCCGCGGTGCACCTGGTTGGTGTTGATCAGCCCGGCAATATAGGTTTCCTCAACCGCCAGTTCGCGCTGGAAGCGGCCGGCCAGGTTGATGAGCATCGCCTGCAACGCGCTGACATCATTCATGGTTATTCTCGCTCACGGGCGCACAATTAGTAGCTTTGCCGCTTTGCGCCTGCCCAGCGCGGGCGCGCTGTCGCGCCTCGGCGCTTGCCTCGGGCTTCGCTTCTTTTTCTAAATTACCGCGATTATTCATGGCACCATCTGAGGCGATAGCCGAAGCGCTTGTCGCCCCGCCGGAGGCCCGGAGCGCAGCGCAGGAATCGCCGTGAGGCAAAACAGATGGCAACCAGATATATTTGTGATGTTCTGGCGGATTGATCCAGGGATAGTCATTGTCGCGGTGCCACGCCGCCCATGCGTCCCATTCGGGCGAACCCTGCTCAACAGCGTGATAGCCCTCGATTTCCGGCATTGGTGTACCGGAGCGCAACACCGCGCACCTGCCCGCTTGCGCATCCTCATCCAGCCTTGCAACAAGCGGAAATTCCCCCCGATGGCGCGCATCGGTGACCAGTTCACCCTTGCCATCATCAATCATTTTCCGCAAATATCCGCTCGCCTGCCACGCCGCCCTGCCGCGATCAAGCAGCTGAAACCGGTGCATCATCCAGCCCTTGCCAAAGGGTTTCAGGCGTATGGGCTGGTCGGCTTTCGGTTCGGGCGGTTCGAGTTTTTCCCATTTCTTTTCGCCCAGATATCTGGCCAGCGAACAGGTCTGGGTACGGCCAGCCACTTTTGATGCAGCGATATAATCCTCAAATCGTGCCACCGCCTGGGCGCGTTCCTCATCGCTCAACGAACCCCAAGCCTTTCGTGCAGCCGGTTCGCTGTCATGCACCCAGGTCGGCCAGCGTGGTGCAAATTCCTTGAAAGCAATTTCAATCGCCTTTTCTGCCGCCCTGGCTTTTCTGCGCTCTTCCAGAC
>JAAEUB010000335.1 GCA_024227755.1 Paracoccaceae bacterium
GTGATGGCGGCGTGGGTTTCGGTTCGCATCAAGGCAAGTGGCATTACTGCGCGTGATTTGATGGGCTGCGCGGTGGCGGCAGCGGTTTCGGCCAGCTTCAACGCACCAATAGCCGGGGCGATCTTCGCGCTTGAAGTGGTGCTTCGCCATTTCGCCGTGCGCGCCTTCGCCCCCATCGCCATTGCCAGCGTTGCCGGAACTGTCATCAACCGGCTGGAATTTGGCAATGTGACCGAGTTCCACCTGCCGGTTGATGGATCATTGTCGTTCTATGTCGAATTACCGGCCTTTTTCCTGCTCGGTCTGGTGTCGGGCCTGGTGGCGGTGGTGTTCATGCGCGCGGTGTTCTGGAGCGATACAATCGCCGGGCGCTTTTATGCCTATACCCGCATGCCGCGCATTCTGCGTCCGGCACTGGCAGGATTGATACTTGGCGCGGTGGCGATCTTTTTTCCCCATGTGATCGGCGTTGGCTATGAAACCACATCAGCGGCGCTGACCGGTGAATTGCTGCTGCATGAAGCGATCATTTTCGCCATGATCAAGACCTTCGCGGTTGCTGTCACCCTGGGCGGGCGCATGGGCGGCGGCATATTTTCACCCAGCCTGATGATCGGCGCAATGACCGGTCTGGCATTTGGCCTGATGGCGACGGCATTGTTCCCCAACGTGTCGGGGTCTGAAACGATTTATGCTTTGGCCGGGATGGGCGCGGTGGCGGCGGCGGTGCTGGGCGCACCCATTTCGACAACGCTGATAGTTTTCGAGCTGACGGGGGACTGGCAGACTGGTATTGCGGTGATGGCGGCGGTGTCCCTGTCGTCGGCTTTGGCCAGCAGGCTGGTGCACCGATCCTATTTCCTGACATTGCTAGAGCGGCGAAATGTGCATTTATCCGCCGGTCCGCAAGCCTATCTTTTGTCGACCCTGCGCGTTGCCGGGTTGATGCGGGCAAAGGATGCGCCAAAAGCTGCGGACCCGGAAAAATGCTGGGAGCTGATAGCCGACGGCAGCTATGTAGACGGCAATACCTCGCTTGAGGCAGTAATGCCGATGTTTGACGCCAACAATGTCGACTTCATACCAGTCGTGACCCTAGGCGGTGAAGGTGATCCGCCGCAATTGTGGGGGGGCTTGTTTCATGTCGATGCATTGAAGGCCTATAACAAAGCATTGGCGGCGGCTGCGGCAGAAGAGCATTCCTAAACAGCTTCTTTTTGGGGCCAGCCCCAAAACGCATCCCTCTTGGGGGCCAGCCCCCAAACCCCCGGAGTATTTTTACCAAGATGAAAGGCAGGGTGCTAAATCTGTTCGAGATTACGCGACAGGGCGCACCATGCTTCCAGAGGGATTTCTTCGGGGCGCTGTGTGGGTTTGATGCCGACGGAAATCAGTCGATCCTCGATATCCGGCGCAAGGGTTTTCAGGCTGGCGCGCAGCATCTTTCGACGTTGCTGAAAGGCACGCGCGGTGAGGTTTTGCAAGCTGCGCGCATCAGCTGGAAAGCGTGGGGCGGGCAGGGCGTTCAGATGTACAACCGCGGAACGCACTTTCGGTGCCGGGGTAAATGCCTCGGGTGGCAAATCCATGACAATGCGGGGATCACTGCGCCACTGAGCAAGAATAGCAAGACGTCCGTAGGTTTTTGAGCCCGGTTGGGCAACAATACGCATCGCCACTTCGCGCTGAAACATCAAGGTTAAGCTTTGCCAGAAAGGCGGCCATTCAGGCGGTGTCAGCCATCGCACCAAAAGCTCGGTGCCGATATTGTATGGCAGGTTGGCAACAATGCGGATCGGAGTACTCAGATGCGTCAGTGGATCAACCTCCAGCGCGTCCGCGTTCAGCACCTCCAGCCGGTCAGGATAGGCGGCGGCGATCTCAGAAAGGGCAGCCATGGCGCGGCTGTCTTTTTCAATCGCCAGTACTTTGCGCGCGCCCTCGGCCAGAAGACCACGGGTCAGACCGCCGGGTCCGGGTCCAATTTCCAGCACGTCACAGGCGCTAAGGTCGCCCGCCTGTCGGGCAATTTTGGCGGTCAGGTTGAGATCCAGAAGAAAATTTTGCCCCAGCGACTTTTTAGCCGTCAACCCGTGGGTGGCGATGACCTCGCGCAGGGGGGGAAGGGCGTCGATTGTGCTCATGAGCTGCGCGCATCCGCCATCAGCCGCGCCAGCCGCAATGCGGCAATCAAAGATGCCGGGTCAGCCGCGTCGGTGCCAGCGATGTCAAACGCGGTGCCATGATCGGGCGAGGTGCGCACAAAGGGCAGGCCAAGGGTGACATTGACGCCGCTGGCAAAATCCAGCGTCTTGATCGGGATCAGTGCCTGATCGTGATACATGCAAATGGCCACGTCGTAGCGCGCGCGCGCTTGCGGGTGAAACATGGTGTCAGCGGGTAACGGCCCCGCAATTTCCAGCCCCTCGACGCGCAATTCATCAAGCAGGGGGGCAATCACCCTGATCTCTTCCCACCCCATCGCCCCGCCTTCGCCCGCATGTGGGTTCAGACCTGCAACCGCGATACGCGGGGTTTTAACACCAAAATCGCGGCGCAGGGCAGAGTGTGTGGTTCGGATCACTGCCCGCAACCCTTCTTTGGTAAGGGCTTTGGGGACGTCCACCAGCGCAATGTGGATGGTGGCAGGCACCACTTTCAACGCGTCGCAGGCCAGCATCATCACCACATGATCCGCTCCGGTACCATTATTGGCCAAAGCCGCCAGAAACTCGGTATGGCCGGGATAAGCAAAACCGCCGCCATCCTGAAGCGCCTTTTTGTTAATTGGATTGGTGGTTAGTGCGGCGGCCTGGCCCGTTTCGACCAAAACCACAGCCTCGTGGATCGAGGCAATGATATGCGGTGCATGGCTGGCCTGCGCTGTGCCCGGCACACGTGGGGTCGAAAAATCGCGGGCCAATACCGGCAGGGCGTCGGGCATTACCCTGGTTGCCTCGGCCGGGTTGCTAATAACCTTGACGGGCACATCACCGGGCAAAAACGCCGGATCACCGATTAAGAAAAAGCTTTGCTCATGACGCAAACACTGCCATGCCGGGCCGGTGATGTCGGGTCCGATGCCGGCAGGCTCGCCCATGGTCAGGGCTATGGGCAGGGCGCACATGAGTGTCAGTAAATCTCGATAAAGGCGTCGGCGCGCAGGTCTTCCAGATACGAATTTGCTAATACCGCCAGCCGTCTGCTGCTCAGCTGATTACGGATATCTTCGCGTGAAATTTCTTCCGCCAGAACACTTGTGCGTCCGCACAGCATCAAAAACACCAGCGTTTCACCGTTATTACGGGTCAGCGCCGTTGACACTTCACCCTCGTCCAGACGGGCAAGCTCGCCCGCAATATCCGCCGGAATTTCGCCGACTGGCAAGGTGTCGCGCGCCAGAACATCCTCTGGCTGGCCTTTGGCAATTGTATAAAGGTCGTCACAGGTGTCGACGTCCTGCTGGATTTTGCGCGCCTCGGACAATGCGGCGGAGCTTTGCCCGCCGGGAATGAAGTAGCGTGCATATTCAAGGCTGATCTGCCGGGCGCCTGATCCCGCGCCTGCTGCGGCACGGTCAATTTCAGCTTCGGTGATATTCACCCGGCCAATAAACTTTGCGCGAACAACCTCGCGCCAGATCATGCCGGCTTTGACAAAATCGCGAAAGCTTTCACCAGCCACTCCACCCTGGGCGATGGCGGTGATGAATTGTGCGGTTTCCATATTAGCACGCCCGGCGAATTCCGACATCCCTTCCTGTAGTTTTTCTTCGTCAATAGCGACCCCCAAATTCTCGGCAGCACTGAGCTGCAGGCGTTCTTCCACCAATTGCTTTGTTGCCATTTCACGCACGTCGCCCGGGGCCCGCAAGAGCCTCAAAAACGCCATCCGCTGTGATAATTCATAGGCCGTGATGACACGGTCATTCACCTTGGCAACCGGCGCAAACAGGTTTTGCGCCTGAAGGCTGCCAGGACTAAGGCAAGCGGTCAGGGCGAAAAGCCCCGCCAGCGTGGATAGGATGATCGCAAGGCTGAGTCGGGTCAGCCCGGACAACTGAGTGGACAGGGTCTTTGTCATATCGCGTTTTTCCGTTCTTCGTATATCTGTCGCCAGAGGTGTATCCGTGTTCTTATCCGTGTTCCAGCATTTGTTCGCGCCATCAACGCGGCTTTTGCCATCTGTGCGTTTATCCGCTGCATTGGCGTGATCTTCCGCCTGCGCCCGAACCGCCGCCAAATCCAGTCAGTTCAACGCCAAAACCTATGTCAGTTGTTGGGGTGACAATACCTGACGAGGTGAAGTTACGCGAGAGTGAAAGGTCAACAACGATGCATTCGTTGCGGTATTCCAGCCCCAACGTGGCTTTGGTTGCGGTTCCGCCTTCCATGTCATAGTGGCTGTTAAAACTGCCAGCCCAGCTGCTGTTGAATTGATACGAAGTATCAAGGGTCAATTCATGAATAGGATCGGGTCGGTCTTCAGCAGCGTCCGCCATGACCCATACATGTCCACCTGCCAGCGAAAGCTTGTCGCCGCGCCAGGTTGCCTGGCTTTCGGTTTTGGTGACCGAGAAATCATCGGCAATCAATGCCCGGCCTTGCGCAAAAATTCGCTCGCCCAGTTGCACCTGCCCGCCAATCAGCCAGTCCGAGCTGAAACCATCCAGCCCCGAGGCTGCCGAAAACTCCCCAGCATCCGCCAGCCGGACCACTTTCCCACCCGCCAGGGTAAAAGACAGCCCTTCGGGATTTACGCGGGTCCAGCTCAGGCCGATATTTGCCCTAAGTCCGGTTTCCACAGCGTCGGCACCGGGAAAGCGCGACAGGTCAAAAAGATTGGCCATGTCAAATTCGACCATTGCACTGTCTTCGTTGGGTGCGTCGGGCCCGGTTTGCCCGGACCAGACCAGGCCAACCACCGGTTCAATTACATCGCTGGCACCGTTTGCCAGTTGACGCGACATTGGCCAGGCCAAATTAAGCGCCACCGCCTGAGTAGCGCGGATCTGTTCGGTCGCAAATCCCGTATCCTGATTGATCTGGTAGTAATCAGCCGCCAGATCGGTTTCGGCACTGGCAATCAAACCAGAGCCCAGCACCCAGTCGCGCTGCCAGTTCAGCCCGACGCCTGTGCGTGCCAGATCGCGGCCCAGCACATCCAGATCCGACTGCCGCACATGCGCGTGGCCTGAAAAACGCAAAAGCGCCTCGCCGCCGACCAGTCCGGGGTGGATGCGCTGTTCAATCAGGAAATCGCTTTGCGCCAGCGGTAACTGGTCAGCTATCGCAATCTCACTGTCGCGCAGGGTTTCCCAACTGCCAAGCTCGGCGTAAATATATTGGTTACGCCTCGTGCGGGTCACCGCCACCTCATTTCGCAGTCGGTCATGCGAGTTGAAGCCATAGTCAGAAAGATAGGCGATGTCCGAAATCTGCTGAAGACTGAAGCTCAGCTTGAAATCACGCGGCAGCTCGAAATCCCCCTCGCCAAACAGATAGAATCGTGTGCTGCCAGGCAGGATCTGATCTTGGGTTACCGCCCCCTCAAAAATTATTTCACCGCTGGTAAAGGCCTGCCTGAAACGTGCCTCAAGCGTGGCTGTCTGGGTCGAGATGAAAGGTGCAATAAGCAGGTCGGCGTGATCACCAAGGGTGATAAAATAAGGCAGATATAAAGCAGTGCCAAAATTGCTGTTTGAACGAATGCGAGGCACCAGAAATCCGGTTGCGCGTGTCACTGTCGGATCGGGCAGGCGTAGACGCGGCAGGTAAAATACCGGGATATCCATGAACCGAAGTTGCGCGTTATGGAAATAAAGCTGACGTTCCTCCTGGTCGTGAATGACGCGGCTGGCCCGTATCGCCCAAAGCGGCACCGGTCGATCCGTGCAGACCTGACAGGACGAGGCGACGACCTTGGACATTTGCGTATAACGGCCATTGACCCGGTTGATCTCGGCCGCAGCAATCTGCAACTGCTGATCAAGCACAACGCGCGCGCTTTGCATCAGGCCATTGCGCAAATCCGATGATAACTGCGCCGTGTCTGCCAAAATAATCGTGCCATCTTCATTACGCAGCGTAATCGGTCCGGTGATGTTCAAAACGCCGCTAACCTGATCATAGGTTATGCGTGTCGCGCTCAAGCGCACATTGTTGAAGATCGCAAC
This sequence comes from Paracoccaceae bacterium, assembly GCA_024227755.1. Taxonomy (GTDB): domain Bacteria; phylum Pseudomonadota; class Alphaproteobacteria; order Rhodobacterales; family Rhodobacteraceae; genus JAAEUB01. The sequence continues at coordinate 6,176 of JAAEUB010000335.1, forward strand.
CACATTGCCTTCGGCCAAAAGGCCCGAATTACCGATAACCTGGATCCGGTCGGCTACCAGACTGGCCATCTGCGCCTGCGCCGGCTTGGTCGCCACGAACATTACCAGCCCAAGGGCCAGTGCCGCACATATCCGGGCTAAACCAGTCATCCATCCTCCAGGTGCAATATCACACCAAGCGCCAGAAATACCGCCGCAACCGGCGGCGTCCAGGCTGCGACCGCAACTGGGATCTGGCCATTTTCACCTAGGATAGTCGCAAAATTGCGTACAAAAAAGACACCAAATCCAAATAAAATAGTAATGAGCGCCATCAGACCGGTATGGCCCAGTCTGGTATGGCGCATGGTGAAGGCACCACCGATCATCACCATGGCAACCAGGAACAGTGGCGTGGCAAGTTCGGATTGCAGAAAAACTTGATGGCGGCGCGGAGAAAATCCCGCCTGCTTCAGCTGTGAGATAAATTCCGGCAGCTCCCAGATCGGGATTGATGACGGTTGGCCGAAGCTATCCTGAATACGATCAAGCGTCAGGGTCGAGGCGATCCAATAAGCCGGAGTTTTGACCGAGAAATGTTCAGGATTGCTTAAGTCGCTCAGATCCCAGATTTTGGCGTCGCTCAATGCCCAGCGGCCTTCCTCAAGCCGCGCCTCGGCGGCGGCAATGCGGGTTTGGGGGCTGCCCTCGGTTGAATACGAAAAAAATGAAACGTCATATAAAACGGATGCGTCCGGGCCAGCACTATTGGCGTGAATTACCGTCTGACCGTTCTGGTCACCTTGCCGAAGCCATAAACCTTCTGAAGAAAGCGACATCACCGACTGAGCCCCGCCCAGATAGAAGCGCGTCAA
>JAAEUB010000336.1 GCA_024227755.1 Paracoccaceae bacterium
TCGCTTTGACCTTTAGAGATGGCCATGATGCCGGCGCGAACGATCTCGGCGATGAAGGCTGCCGTATACAGCGTAAGTGCCAGCCACAGGGCAATCAGAGATGACCTGAGATGGGTGCCCCCCTGAAAGTTGAAACCTTTCAGTTCAGGTGAGCCAAGGTAAAAACCCAGGATCCACAGAACCAACAGTGTTGGCAAAACGACGACCGCAAGACCAATATGCCAGGTTGTCGGCCGGTCGCCGGTTGCGTTCTGAATGCGGTGCGCACGATTAAGAATTAGCTTTCGTGTCATCAGTCCGGCAATCAAAACTGCAAGAATAGCGATCAGATCAAGGCTGATCTGAAAACTGCCGCAGCTATCGTCCAGAACCCCGGCACCCTCGGCATCGGTCACGTCATAATAGGACGTGCAGGCCTCGGGCGTGGAACCGGGAAGGACCGGAATATCACCAAGGCCGTTCTCAAACAGAGGTTCAGGCACATAGATGCCGCGATTTGTGATGGCTACCGAGTCAAACAACACCATTGACGCTTCCGGGTTTTCGCCCCGGAAAGCCCTGGGTTGCGGCAATGTTTCAACAACCACAGCCATTAACAGCACGATCCACAAAAGCACCGGCACATTGCGCAGCCCTTCTACGTAAACCGCTGCCAGGCGCGAGATGATCCAGTTTTGGGAAAGGCGCAGAACCCCCATGATCACACCCAAGAATGTTGCCGCGATACAGCCCATAACGGCCACCAGCAACGTGTTCATCAAACCGACTATTGCCGCGCGGGCATGGGTCGAGCGCGAGGAGTAATCTATCAGCCGTTGGTTGATGTCATAGCTTGACGGTTCACCCAGGAACCTGAAGGAAAACGGTTTGCCCGCCAATGCCAGGTTTGTAACGGCATTGTTGATCAGCCAGGCGGCCCCCAGCATGAAAGCCATCAAAGCGATAATCTGGATAGTCATGGAGCGATAGCGGCTATCGTAAAGCAGCATAGATAGCCGGAACGACTCCCGCTGCGGGTCGGTCAATGTTGTCATAAGGACAATCCCTGTCAGGTCCGGTTTTTTCCGGCAGGTTAAATCCCGCCTGGGTCCCGGATTTGTTCTTTATATGAAAAGGGCGCGGGATAATCCCGCGCCCTAAACTTAGATGTTTTTACCGGAACGGCGGCGAGTAGATCAGGCCACCATCGGTCCACAGCGCGTTAAGACCACGCGACAGGCCGATCGGAGTATTTTCACCGATGTTGGTTTCAAACACTTCGGCATAGTTACCAGCAACCTGAAGCGCGCGAACCGCCCAGTCAGCATCAAGGCCGAGCATTTCGCCCATGTTGCCTTCTGAACCGAGGATACGGTTGATCTCAGGATTGTTGGTGCCACCAGCAAGCTCGGCCAGATTAGCCGAAGTGATGCCCAGCTCTTCAGCCGAGATCAGCGCGTTCAGTGTCCAGCGGACGACATCGCCCCACTCGTTGTCGCCGTGGCGAACAAGCGGACCCAACGGCTCTTTCGAGATGATCTCGGGCAGCAGGCTGTGATCGGCAGGTGCTTCAAACGCAGCGCGCGTTGCGGCAAGACCGGAAGCGTCGGTGGTGAACACGTCACATGCACCAGCAAGGTATTGCTGCTGAGCTTCGGCATTGGTTTCAATCGGCACCGGCTCATAGCTCATGTTGTTGGAACGGAAGAAGTCCGCAAGGTTCAGCTCGGTAGTAGTACCGGTCTGAATGCAGACAGTCGCTCCGTCAAGTTCCTTCGCGCTGGAAACACCCAGCGAGTTTGGAACCATGAAGCCTTGACCATCGTAATAGTTAACACCGATGAAGTCGAACTTCAGGTCAACATCGCGTGACAGGGTCCAGGTTGTGTTCCGGGCCAGCATGTCGATCTCGCCGGAAGCCAGCGCCGTGAAGCGTGTTTTACCGGTTGTCGGTACGAATTCAACAGCGCTTGAATCGCCGAGAACTGCAGCTGCAACCGCGCGACATACAACAACGTCGAAACCCTGCCATGCGCCATTTGCGTCTGGAGCAGCGAAACCGACCAGACCAGTCGATACGCCGCAGTTCAGCTTGCCGCGTGCCTTTACGTCATCCAGCGTACCGGCCATAGCAGCCGTTGTCGCCAGACCTGCAATAGTCAACGCGCCAAGAAATACGGTTTTTTTCATGATTACCTCTTCCTGATTAATCGCCCCTACGGGCTTTTTACCGGCCAAGGGCCGGGGGTTATTTGAAAGGGTTCCCCCCTCAACAGCGACAAGTCTGGTCGAAAATCGACAAAAACGTCAAGTGATTCATAAGGTTTATTGAAGGAAAAACGTCTCAAACCGGTCCTTTTTTTTTCCGAAACGCGAAAATGCTATTCACAAGCGGCAAAAAACTGGCTCGCGTCAAAAAAATCCTGCTTTTTCCGTTCTCTAAGGGTCACAGCGTCCTCATCCCTGCCCCATTGTTCTTCTTGCCAGATTTCATCCAGACAAGCACACGCCCACAATTCCTCTAACCCCAACAGGCGCTTAGATGCAGCGAAACCGACGATCAGCGAGCCGGAAATGGCAACAAGATCATGAAATGCCGCAAGTTCAAAAGGGGTGAGGGCACTAACGCCATCCGCCAGACTGGACAGCGCTGCGGGGTCCTGCGGGGCATGCATGATGCCCGAAACCGGCTTTAACCGTGCGCCCAGCGCATCCGCCGCCCAGTCCAAAAGCGGATCCCATTTTTTTACCTGCCGGTCCACAAGTTCAACCGGTGCGGTAGCCCGGTAACATAAAAGGTCCGAATCACCGTAAGCCGCAACCACCCCGGCAACCTCATCAAACTGCTCTGTTACCTTATCGATGGCGGCATTGGCCATGCGGGTGGCAGGCATTGTCGCCGGGTCCGGCTTGCCGTCCTGCGCGCGCCATTCAGCAGCGACTATTTCAGCCAGCGCATGCGTCGGCAAAACCAGCGGGGCCTTGGCCGGAGTGCGCATCGGGCGTCCGTCAAGCTCAACCGCAAAACTGCCGTATGCTTCAGCCACTGCGACCTTGTTCCAAATCGGCTTTTTCATGCCTTCCCCCAAAGTCCGTTCAGTGCGGGCAGTAATTCCTCAAACCGGTCAATCAGCACATCTGCACCAGCGTCCCGCAAGGATTGAGATGGATGATAGCCCCAGGTCACGCCAATTGTGCGATATCCGGCGGCCACACCCATTTCGATGTCAAAAGAGGTGTCTCCGATCATCACAGCATCGCGGGCTTCTGCCCCAGTATCCGCAAGCGCTTTCCAAAGCATCGAGGGATGCGGCTTGGAGGGATGTTGATCAGCGGTCTGGCGGGTGACGAAAAAGGGATCAAGATTATGCGCCTGGCAAACATGGTCCAACCCGCGCCTTGCTTTGCCTGTGGCTACGCCCAAAAGCACCTCATCTTCACCGTGAAGCGCCTCAAGCGCTGCCCGCGCGCCGGGGTAAAGCGGCGCATGTGCCTCACCGCCGGTTTCTTCGCGCAGGGACAAAAAGGCCTGCCTGTAAATGTCAGCGGCCTGTGCGCGCCCGGCGGCGTCAAGTTCTGGCACTAAAACGCCAATAGATTTCTCCAGCGACAGGCCGACGATGGACAGAACCTTTTCGCGAGATGGCAGTTCAATGCCCATCCCGCCAAAGGCACGTTTCATTGCTGCAAGTATGAAATCCTGACTGTCGATCAGGGTGCCATCAACATCGAAGATTGCCAGCCGCAAAGGCGCGCTCATCATTCGGCCTCGTCAAACGGATCGGCGGGCACGTCCGTTTCGTCCCAGCCAAAATATTCCCAGCTGCGCTGCATATGTTCTGGCAAAGGCGCGGTCACCGTCAGGTTCTTTCCAGTCACAGGATGGGTGAATGTCAGGCTGCGCGCGTGCAGGTGCAGCTTGCGGCTCAGCTCTCCCCCTAGCCCGGAACCCCAACCATCGCCCAGATTTTCCTGACCCGATCCGCCGTATTTGCCGTCGCCGATAATAGGATGCCCCAGCTCGGCCATATGGGCGCGCAGTTGGTGGGTGCGCCCGGTAATTGGCACCAGAGCCACCCAGGACGCGCGCGCAGCCAATGTCGCCAACACCGCATAATCGGTGGTCGCTCGCTTGGCGCCTTCGGTTTCCTCCACCCGGTCGGGATGGATGCAGCGCATTTTTTCGCCTTCTCCCCCGGCGCCGTGCCCACCGGACTTGACCAGCCCAAAGCGGATCGTTCCCATGCGCGGCAGCGGCGCGCCCGCCACAATGGCCCAGTAGATCTTGCGGGTATCGCGGTCGCGAAAGGCGCGGGTCAGTGCGCCTGCCACAGCCCGCGTGCGCGCCAGCAGCATGACACCGGAGGTATCCTTGTCCAGCCGGTGAACAAGACGCGGCATTTCATCAAGCTCAAAACGTAGCGCGTCGGCCATCCCGTCGACGTGACGTGTTTGTTTTGAGCCGCCCTGCACCGGCAGGCCGGGTGGCTTGTTCAGTGCTATGATATGGTCGTCGCGGTAAATCACGCAGTCGCGGATCATCGCGGCATCTGCGTCGCTGACATAGTCGCGGGGCCGGGTCGTACGCGGTGGGGTAGCACCGGGATCCGGCAGGGGTGGAATACGCACCTCCTGCCCCGGATTGATGCGCGCGCCGGGCTTTACTCGGCCACCATCAACGCGAATCTCGCCTTTGCGGCACATCTTTTCGATACGCCCTTGTGGGACGTGGGGAAACTGACGACGAAACCAGCGATCAAGCCGCTGCTCGGGCTCATCCTTGCCAACCCTAACTGTCTGCACCCGGCTCATGTCAGCACCGCCCGCGTGGCAAGGACGCCGCCGACGATTGCCAGCAGTGAAAATACCACCGAGCCCGCGACATACCCTGCGGCGCTGCCAACCTGGCCACGCTCAAACAGTGTCAGCGCATCGAGGGAAAAGGCAGAAAACGTGGTAAAGCCGCCAAGCATCCCTGTCATCAGTAAAGGCGCGTAGGCGTTGCCGCCCTTTTTCGCCAGCACCACCACCAGCACCCCCATCAGGAACGATCCGATGATATTTACCGCGAGCGTCCCCCATGGATACCCGTGACCGAAAGCGCGCGTCAGCGACACGTTGGTCAGATAGCGCGCCGTAGCGCCGAATGCGCCGCCAATGGCGACTTGTAAAATCGGTGTAAACATGGGCGGGTTTTGGGTTGCAAGCACGCGCTTGTCAAGAACCGCCGCGTTTAATGCGCAGTTTGGCGAAGTAATCCAGCCGCCTCTTCAACTCACGCTCAAACCCACGCTCAACAGGGGTGTAATAAACCCCCCGCTTCATATCGTCAGGGAAATAGTTTTGTCCGGAAAAGCCATCTTCGGCATCGTGGTCATAAGCGTATCCGTCGCCGTAGCCTTGATCTTTCATCAGTCGCGTCGGCGCGTTCAGGATGTGTTTGGGCGGTGGCTCAGAGCCGGTTTTCTTGGCCGCGGCCATTGCGGCCTTGAAACCAACATAGGCGGCGTTCGATTTCGGGGCGAGTGCCAGATAAGTAACCGCCTGAGCCAGCGCCAGTTCACCCTCGGGACTGCCAAGACGCTCGTAGGTTTCCCATGCATGCAGACATATCGCGTTTGCCTGCGGGTCGGCAAGGCCAATATCCTCAACCGCCATTCGGGTCAGGCGTCGGGCCAGAAAACGCGGGTCTTCGCCGCCCGTTAACATACGGGCCAGCCAGTAAAGGGCTGCGTCCGGGTCTGATCCGCGGATCGACTTATGCAAGGCAGAGATCAGATTGTAATGCCCGTCACCGCTTTTGTCATATACCGCCGCGCGGCGCATCAGGCGTGTGGACAGCGCCTTGATTCCAATGGGTTTATCCAGCTTCCACGCCCAAATTTGCTCGATCAGGTTCAGCACCGTGCGCCCGTCACCATCGGCCATTTCCAACAAAGACGCGCGCGCATCTGCCTTCAGTGGCAGGCCCGCACCCAATTCCCGTTCAGCACGCTGCACCAGATGCTCAAGATCCACGAGGGACAGACGGTTCAGCACCAACACCTGTGCACGGCTAAGCAAAGCAGCGTTCAGTTCAAACGAGGGATTTTCGGTTGTCGCACCCACCAGAAGGATGGTGCCGTCTTCCATATACGGCAGAAATCCATCCTGCTGCGCCTTGTTGAAACGATGTATTTCATCAACGAATAAAAGCGTGCCTCGCCCGTTTGCTCGCCGGATCTTGGCGGCTTCAAAAACTTTTCGCAGTTCAGGAACGCCAGAGAAAACCGCGGATATCTGGACAAAATGCAGGTCAGTTTCATTTGCCAGAAGTCGGGCGATGGTGGTTTTTCCAACCCCCGGTGGCCCCCAAAAAATCAGCGATCCCAGCCCCCCGGCCGCCAACATCGCACCAAGCGGGGCATCGGCGCCAAGCACCTGTTGCTGGCCAATGACTTCGGAGATTTTTTGCGGGCGTAAACGGTCAGCCAGCGGACGCGGCGCATCGCTTATTGCAGAGGTTTCACTGGCTGTGTCAAAAAGGTCGGACATAGCCCGAGGTTACGGCCAGAGACGGAAACAGGGAAGTGACAAGTTACCCGTCAGGCAGCTAGGATAGGAATTTTGCACTCAATACGCTAATATGCCCGCTTGAAACCCACTGATGCTGACCTGATTGAGAAACTTAATGCCCTGCCCGAACAGGATCGGGCGGATTTTTTAGAGTTTCTTGGCGGCAATCAGGTGAAAGGGCAGGAAGGCACACAGCTTCTGGACCTTCTGGAAGCCTCGCTGAGCCTGCACAACAATTCTGGTAAACCGCTAAAAAACTGAGACCAATAAAAAAGGCCCAGCAAATCTGCAGGGCCTTAGAAACTTTTTTGCTGGCGTTTGCCTAGTCCAGTTCAGCCGCTTCTTCGGCCTCGACGCGTGCTTTGTCTGCCGCACCCTTGGCATTTTCGTCGCGATCAACAAACTCGATAATTGCCATCGGGGCCATGTCACCATAGCGAAAACCAGCTTTCAGAACCCGGACGTATCCGCCCTGGCGATCTTTATAGCGTGGTCCGAGAACCTCAAAAAGCTTGGCGACATCTTTGCCTTGTTTCAGCTGCGCGGCAGCCTGACGGCGGGCATGTAAATCGCCACGTTTGCCCAAAGTGACCAGTTTTTCCACAACCCGGCGCAGTTCTTTTGCCTTGGGCAGAGTGGTCTTGATCTGTTCGTGTTCAATCAGCGAACCGGCCATGTTTGAGAACAACGCTCTGCGGTGTTCATGGGTGCGGTTCAGGCGGCGATAGCCTCGTGCGTGGCGCATTGGTTTATTCCTTCTTTATACTTTGTCCGGAGCCCCGTGCGTGCAGGGCTCCTCCTTTTTGGAGTGGGGATTATTCCCCGGTTTAGAACTGGTCTTCGAATTTCTTGGCCATGTCCTCGATGTTTTCCGGCGGCCATTCTTCGACGTCCATACCAAGATGCAGACCCATGCCGGAGAGCACTTCCTTGATCTCGTTCAAGGATTTGCGGCCAAAGTTTGGCGTACGCAGCATTTCTGCTTCGGTTTTCTGGATCAGATCGCCAATGTAAACGATGTTGTCGTTTTTCAGGCAGTTTGCCGAACGGACCGAAAGCTCCAGTTCGTCGACTTTCTTGAGGAGAAGCGGATTGAACTCAAGTCCGTCATCCTCGGCCTCACGGCCAGTGGTTTCCGGCTCGTCAAAGTTGACGAAGATCGACAGTTGATCTTGCAGAATGCGCGCAGCGAAAGCCACGGCGTCTTCTGGCGTGATCGACCCGTCGGTTTCCAGCTTAAGTGTAAGCTTATCGTAGTCCAGCACCTGCCCCTCGCGGGTTGGCTGCACGTCATAGCTGACCTTTTTGACCGGCGAATAAATCGCATCAACCGGGATCAAGCCAATCGGCGCATCCTCGGGTTTGTTCTTGTCGGCAGCGACATAGCCTTTGCCGGTGTTAACCGTCAGTTCCATGTAAAGGTCGGCACCGTCGTCCAGGTGGCAGATCACGTGTTCCTTGTTCAGAACCTCGATGCCAGCGCTTTCCGAAATATCGCCTGCGGTGACAATCGACGGTCCCTTAGCAGCGATTGCCAGGCGTTTCGGTCCGTCAACTTCCATCAAGATCGCGACACCTTTCAGGTTCAGCACAATGTCGGTGACGTCTTCACGCACACCGGCAACGCTGGAAAACTCATGCAGCACGTTATCAATCTGCACGGAAGTGATAGCGGCACCCTGCAAGCTGCTCATCAGTACGCGGCGCAGCGCGTTGCCAATGGTCAGACCAAAGCCACGCTCAAGCGGCTCGGCAATTACAGTGGCCTGGCGCGCCGGGTCATTGCCCGGTTTCACGTCAAGCTGAGTAGGTTTAATAAGTTCGGCCCAGTTTTTATGGATCATGCGTCCCTCCATTCCAGTCCTGCCTTCATGTCCAAAGGGCAGGACGCCCGAGGTTGAAATACGGCGGTCACGGGGGGTGGCAACCCACACCCCGCGCCAGAAAAATCGTCAGACCCGGCGGCGTTTCGGCGGGCGGCATCCGTTATGAGCAATCGTCGTCACATCGCGTATCGAGGTGATGTTGAAACCAATCGCGGCCAAAGCGCGCAACGCGCTTTCGCGCCCCGATCCCGGCCCCTGCACTTCAACCTCAAGGGTTTTTACCCCATGTTCCTGTGCCTTCTTACCAGCGTCTTCCGCAGCCATCTGGGCAGCATAGGGCGTTGATTTACGAGAGCCCTTAAAGCCCATCGTACCAGCCGACGACCAGGCAATCGCGTTGCCTTGTACGTCCGAAATCAGGATTTTGGTGTTGTTGAAAGAAGAGTTCACATGCGCAACGCCTGCGGCGATGTTCTTGCGGACCTTACGTTTGGTGCGGGTTTTATCTCGTGCCATTGTTCAGCCCTCCTATTTCTTCTTGCCGGCGATAGCGCGCGCCGGGCCTTTGCGCGTGCGCGCATTGGTGTGAGTACGCTGACCGCGAACCGGCAGGTTACGACGGTGACGCAGGCCACGGTAGCAACCAAGGTCCATCAGGCGCTTGATATTCATCTGGGTGTCACGACGCAGGTCACCTTCGACCATGAAGGTTGCGTCGATATGTTCGCGGATGGCCAGCACTTCGGCATCGCTCAGCTCGTTCACACGACGGGTTTCGTCGATTTTCACAGCTTCACAGATGGCTTTCGCCGAGGTGTGTCCAATTCCGGTAATATAAGTCAGGGCGATCGGGACCCGTTTATGGGTCGGGATGTTTACGCCGGCAATACGTGCCACGTGGTCTTTCCTTTTCGTTGCGGTTCCGTAGCGCCGGAACCTTTTTTCACAACACAAGCCCGCCGGATTTTGTCCTGCGGGCCTCGCTGAATTTCTGATTTCGGCTATGAGGGGCGCGACCCCGGTATTAATGCCGATTCCCGTTAGGGATGGTGTGGATTAGAGGGGATTGGGGGTGGCGTCAAGGGGTGGGTGGTGAAAACAGTTGCTGCCCTAGAAAACAAGTATCAGATGCCAGGCACCGGCCAATCCGGTCAGCCAAATAAGAACACGCGAAGAAAGGTTATCAAACTCATTTGCCGGATGGTTGCGAAATAGCCAGTGCAGGAAAATATGGACAATCGCAACACATGAAAGAAGATAGGCGGCATAGCTGTCTGGACCAAGTTTCGCGATCCAGATCAGCAACACAGAAAGTGGTACATGTGCCCAGATGAAAACCTGTTCACCAGTGCGATCTGAAAAAAAAGACGTCAGGGGGTGGATACGCCATTCATGGCGCAGAACAGCATCAAGCTCGTGAGTTAATAGAAAGGCAATGGTGACCCAGAGCGCAAGTGTTTCCATTCACCCCTCCCTCAGGCGTCCCCTTAGGCGTCGAGTACCACTTTGATCTCACCGGCAACCTCGTCAATTTCGCCAAGTCCGTTCACGGACCGCAGGTTGCCCTTGGCGTAGTAATACCCAATCAGCGGCGAGGTCTTTTTGTAGTATTCCATCAGCCTTGTGCGCAGGCTTTCTTCGTTATCGTCTGCGCGGCGTTTGAACTCGGTCCCGCCGCAATTGGTGCACCTGCCGTCCGCCGGGATCGGCTTGGAGACATCGTTATAACCTTCGCCACAATCGCCACAGGTTGAACGCGCGGTGATGCGCGAAACAAGTTCGTCGTCATCCACCCGCATTTCGACAACGGCCTCAAGAGTTGCACCATGCTTTTCCAGCAACTCGCCCAGCGCGTCGGCCTGCGCCAGCGTGCGCGGGAAGCCGTCGAAGATAAAGCCGCCAGCGTTGTCACCCGAAAGCTTTTCCTCAATCAGGCCGATAACAATCTCATCCGTTACGAGTTCGCCTGCATCCATGATGGCCGCGACTTTTTTACCCATCTCAGACCCGGAGGATTTCGCTTCGCGCAGCATCTCGCCGGTAGAAAGCTGGATCATGCCGCGGCTCTCAACAAGAATGCGTGCCTGTGTGCCTTTACCCGCGCCGGGCGGTCCAAGAAGTATAATATTCATCTGCGGGCAGGTCCTTTTCTTCCGGATTTCTTGCCGCGACGTTTACCGCCACCGCTGAGCTGTGATTTCTCAATTAGCCCCTCATACTGGTGCGCAAGAAGGTGAGACTGAACCTGATTGATCGTGTCCATTGTCACCGAAACCACGATCAGAACCGAGGTGCCGCCAAAGTAGAACGGAATGGAAAACTGCGACCGCAGGATTTCGGGCATTAGACACACTGCGGCCAGATAAAGCGAGCCAAGCACCAGAAGTCGCGTAACCACGTAATCAAGATATTCAGCGGTTTTCTTGCCCGGACGGATGCCCGGAACAAAGCCGTTCTGGTTCTTCAGGTTGTCTGCGACCTCATCCACCTTGAACGACACTTCCTTTGTGTAAAAGAAGGTGAAAAAGATGATCATGCCAGCAAAAAACATCAGATAAAGCGGCTGACCCGGGCCAAAGTAAGCAAGCACCGTTGACATGATCGGACCAGACTGACCCGAACTGAAGGTGCTGATTGTTGTTGGCAACAGCAGCAACGCCGAGGCAAAGATTGCCGGGATCACACCGGCCGGGTTGACCTTGACAGGCAAGTGGCTTGAGCCGCCGTCATACATCTTCATCCCGACCTGACGGCGCGGATATTGGATGTGAATTTTGCGAAGCGCGCGCTCCATGAATACCACGAACGCGATGACAGCGATTACCATGACAATGACGCTGACAATCACCACCGGGCTGATCGCACCCGAACGGCCCTGGCTAAGAAACTGAGCCACGGCGGCGGGGATCTCGGCGACGATGCCGACAAAGATGATCAGGCTGATACCGTTACCGATACCGCGCGCCGTGATCTGTTCGCCCAGCCACATCAGGAACATGGTACCACCAACCAATGTCACCACAGCGCCGACCTGAAAGAACATGCCCGGATTGGTCACAAGGTCGCCCGCTTGAAGGCTTGCAGCCATGGCAAAAGCCTGACCGGTGGCCAGCACGACAGTGCCGTAACGCGTATACTGGTTGATTTTCTTGCGTCCCTGCTCGCCCTCTTTCTTGAGATTCTCAAGTGCCGGAACCATAGAGGTCATCAACTGGACGATAATGGAGGCCGAAATGTAAGGCATGATGCCAAGGGCAAAGATGCCCATCCGCGACAGGGCACCGCCAGTGAACATGCTGAGAATGCCGGTAATGCCCGAGGCCGCCTGGTCCATAAACTCGCGCAACGCACCGGCGTCAATTCCCGGAACCGGGATGTATGTGCCCAGCCGATAGATGATTAACAGCCCGATAGTAAAGAATATTCTTGAACGCAGCTCGGTGGCTTTACCGAACGCGCCCCAGCTCATATTCGCGGCCATTTGTTCTGCTGCAGATGCCATGATGGGCCCCTTTATGGTAAACGCCGCCGGACCGTTCCCGGCCCCGGCGGCGTTTGAAAACGTCAGCTATATGTAAGTACCCTTGATGGGTCTCACAAGCGCTTATTCAGATGCTGCCGGGGTTGTGACGGTCAGTTTACCGCCCGCCTTCTCAACCGCTTCCACAGCCGACTTGGAGGCACCGGTGACCGAAAGCTTAACCTTGGCGGTAATTTCGCCTTTGGCCAGCACACGCACACCGTCAAGCTTGCGCCGGATCGCACCGGTTTCAAGCAGCACATCTTCGGTGATTTCTTTTTTGGCATCGAGCTTGTCTGTGTCGATAAATTTCTGGATAAGTCCCAGATTTATAACAGCAAAGCTCTTCTTATTGCGGCTGTTAAAGCCACGTTTTGGCAGGCGTTGATAGAGCGGCATCTGCCCGCCTTCAAAACCCTTGATAGCCACGCCTGAGCGTGACTTCTGACCTTTAATACCACGGCCACCGGTCTTACCTTTACCGGAACCGGGACCACGACCAACACGTGTGCGTTTCTTGGTGGCACCGGGATTATCACTGAGTTCATGCAGTTTCATATCGCTTCTCCTAAGCCGGATGTGACCCCAGAAGCGAATGGGCCAACCACGGCGTTTCTTGATTTTGATTCTGTGGCCTAATGCCACCGGGGGCGTATAGACGTTTGGGGTGAAGGGCGCAAGAGGTGGGGGGATATGGCGGGTTTTTGTAAATACTGCCTATGTGATTTAGGGGTTTTTACAAATCTCGCGGACCGGAAACGGCAAATTTGTAAATCTTTCAACTTGGAGGCCGGGGGATATTGCTCAATAGTCCAAAAACCTTTCTGGACCGTTGGCTTTGGTGCGAGCATAAAGAAGTTTCTTTCTTCATCGGGCGAGAGTCTTGCTCAATCAATAAATCCAGATATCCTCTGCTCAACCCAAACCAAACACCCTCGCGCTGCCACCCGGGTATTTGGTCACTCCACCGGATTGTAGCGCGGATTGATCTCTTTTTGGTATTCTTCAATCGCGTCAATCGTGAAGAAAAACGTCAATGTCGTAAAGGTCAGACAGTCGCGGCCCAACAGAGCTGACGTGACCTCCATCACCACAATCAGAAGGAAAACCCAGAGCGTGGCGATGGCGCGGGCGAGGAAAAATCCAGCCCACATCGATATGTAATCAGCTACCGCGTTGAGGACGGTATCACCGAGATACCCTTGGTAAATCGTAGCAGCCCTGAACTTGCCCAACACCCATTCGGTATGTTCTACAATCTCCCACGCCATGCCGGTAACAATTGCAGCCACTACAAGCACCGGGTAACCTACCCATCCGAACAGTGCGCGGCCAACCAGGATGATCAGCATGCCGTGGACCACATGGGATAAAGTATACCAGTCTGCGATATGTTGGGAGTTACCACTTGACCAGATCAACCCTACCCAAAGCTTGACCTCGCCGCTGGCACTGATCAGGGGTTGGCCCCAGGCCCAGAGCGTTACGCCAATAATCACGGCACCTAGTGCGGCAATGAAATAGAGAGCTCTCAGAAGCATTCAACCAACCCTTCGAACTACCTCAACGTGAGCGTATCCGCGCTGCGCAACAAAATCAATCGAACACAAAAAAGGCCCCAGCGTTTCCACCGGGGCGTTTTACCTGTCGTGAGGCGCAAGCGTTTTCGAAAACGCTTGGCAAGGCCCTTCGATGGGCCCTGGGCCTTTAGCCGCGTTCTTCGATGATTTCGACCATGTGCGAGATTGAGGCAACCATGCCACTTACCGCAAGCGTGTCCTCAAGTTCGCGGGTTTTGTGCATCTTGTTGAGGCCCACACAGGTCAGCGACAACGACCTCAGCCCTTGCTTGTGTCCACCCCTTCAAGAAGCTTGCCGATATGGGCAAGGCGGGTGTCCACTTCCTGGCGCAGTTCATCAATTTCGCGCTGGATCTGGTCCATGTTCGTCTTTTTGCTAGTCCGGTCGGCAAGAAGAACATCAAGCTCATCCACTGCGCGGCGCAAAAGCGGCGAAATCTCGTATCTGACCAAATCCTCATTCGCCGCAACCATGCCGCGCTTGGGCTTGCCAATCCGTTTGAACTCATATGTCCTTCGACGCGGTAAAAACGAACCACTTGGACGCTTGTAATTGATCCGTATTACGTCGGTGTCCACGCTAGCCATAATCAGTGAATACCCGATGATCTGGTCCGAGTTAACGACACCCATTTCCGTTAGCGCTGAGGTTTTTGTGCTGCCCACTGAGTGCGTTCCCTTTTTGGATTTTTAAGTTGACCCCAACTAGTACACATTTTTGGTGCAAATGCACGTAACACGTATACAGGCGCATTAAACGAAAACTCAGTGGCGCTTGGCAGTCACACTTCACCGGGTACGGTTGGATCGCCATTTGATTGATTGACGATATACCCGAGCGCACCAAGCCCAAGCGCACCGCCAAGGATGCAGACGGTGAGATTGGCCTGACAATAGGATTGGGCGTTGTGCGCCTGTCTAGTGGATAGAACCCATCGGGTCAGCCTTTGTGTCGCACCCCGGATAGCAAAACGCCCCGGCCATTTCTGACCGGGGCGTTCTAATACTTACAAGAGAGGCTGAACTCAGCCCTTCTCCTCGACGATCTCAACCATGTGCGAGATTGAGGCAACCATGCCGCGCACGGCTGGGGTGTCTTCAAGTTCGCGGGTTTTGTGCATCTTGTTGAGGCCCAGACCGATCAGCGTTTGGCGCTGTTTGGCGGGGCGGCGGATCGGGGAACCGATCTGCTTTACTACGATGGTTTTAGCCATGTCTCAGCTCCTCACGCTTCGGCGGCTTCAGCCGGAGCTTCGGCGGGGGCCGGAGCGGCGCCACCTTTGCTCAGGATGTCAGCGACCTTTTTGCCACGACGCTGCGCGATCATGCGCGGGCTGCTTTCCTTTTTCAGCCCGTCGATGGTGGCGCGGATCATGTTGTAGGGGTTTTGCGAACCGAGTGATTTTGACACCACGTCCTTGATGCCCAGCATCTCGAACACAGCACGCATCGGACCACCGGCGATGATGCCAGTACCCTCAGGCGCTGTGCGCATCACAACTTTGCCCGCACCGTGGCGGCCTTCCATGTCGTGGTGCAGCGTGCGACCTTCGCGAAGCGGTACGCGGATCATCTGGCGCTTGGCTTGCTCGGTGGCTTTGCGGATCGCTTCGGGTACTTCCTTGGCTTTACCTTTGCCAAAGCCGACGCGGCCCTTTTGATCACCGACCACCACGAGGGCGGCAAAGCCGAAGCGCTTACCACCTTTCACGGTTTTCGACACCCGGTTGATCGCTACGAGACGATCGGCGAATTCCGGTGTTTCATCGCGGTCGCGACGGCCCCGGCCTCTTTGTTCTCTTGCCATGTCTTACGTCTCCTTAAAACTTCAGTCCACCTTCACGGGCGGCGTCGGCAAGTGCCTTGACCTTTCCGTGAAAGAGGAAACCGCCACGGTCAAAGTAACACTCGGTCACTTTGGCCTTCTTGGCACGTTTCGCGATAGCAGCACCGACTTTGGTGGCCGCTTCGACGTTGTTGGTGCCAACCACGCCCAGGTCTTTTTCGAGCGTCGAGGCGCTGGCGATGGTGACGCCGTTGACATCGTCGATCAGCTGAACGCTGATGTTCTTGTTTGAGCGGTGCACGGACAGGCGCGGGCGCCCATTCGCGGTTTTCCGCAATTTGTTCCGGACGCGCAGGCGGCGCTTCAGAAACAGATCTCTTTTGCTGTTTGCCATCTCTGTGGTCCTTTACTTTTTCTTACCTTCTTTGCGGAAGATATATTCATCTTTGTACTTGATGCCCTTGCCTTTGAACGGCTCAGGCTTGCGCCAGGCGCGGATCTCGGCAGCGACTTGCCCGACCTTCTGTTCGTCGATGCCTTCGACGATGATGATGGTCTGTTTCGGCGCGGTTACGCTGACCCCTTCGGGGGCGTCGTAATTCACGTCGTGGCTAAGGCCAAGTGCGAGTTTCAGGGTGGTACCTTGCATGGTGGCCCGGTAACCAACGCCGTTGATCTCAAGCTCTTTCTTGAAACCGTCGGTGACGCCGGTGACGAGGTTTTGCACCATGGTGCGGCTCATACCCCATTGCTGACGCGCGCGCTTGGATTTGCCGCGCGGGTCAATTTTAACAACGTTGTCTTCGACCGAGATGGTCACGTCGTCAGTTGCGGTGAAATTACGGGTGCCTTTCGGCCCTTTCACTTCAACGGTCTGGCCGGACACGGATGCGGAAACACCTGTGGGCAGCTCAACCGGTTTTTTACCAATACGAGACATATTATCCCCCTTAGAATACGGTGCAAAGTACTTCGCCGCCAACATTGGCTGCGCGTGCACCTGCATCCGACATCACGCCCTTGGACGTGGAGACAATCGAGACACCCAGGCCCTGACGGACTGTTGGGATGTCGCTGACGCCCATATAAACGCGACGACCAGGGGTCGAAACCCGCTTGAGCTCGCGAATTACGGGGGCACCGTCGTAGTATTTGAGGCTGATTTCCAGAGCCGGGTGACCGTCTTTGCCGGTCGCAGGCTCGTAGCCGCGGATGTAACCTTCGTCTGCCAGCACATCCAGAACCCAGCCGCGCAGCTTGGAAGCCGGAGACTGACAGGTGGATTTGCCACGCATGGAAGCGTTGCGGATACGGGTCAGCATATCGCCGATAGGATCGTTCATAACTTGCCCTCCCTTACCAGCTTGATTTCACGAGGCCGGGGATCTGGCCTGATGAGCCAAGTTCCCGAAGCGCAATCCGGCTGATTTTCATCTTACGGTAATAGGCGTGTGGACGCCCAGTAAGCTGACAGCGGTTGTGCAACCGTGTGGCCGAGCTATTGCGCGGCAGTTTCGCCAGCTTCAGGCGCGCCTTAAAGCGCTCTTCCATCGGCAGGTCCTGATTATTCGCGATCTCTTTAAGTGCTGCACGCTTGGCGGCAAATTTGTCCACCAGCGCCTGGCGCTTCTTCTCGCGTTCGATCATTGCTTTCTTAGCCATGTCTTCTATTCCTTCCCGCGGATCAGCTGTTGAAGGGCATGTTGAGAGCTTTCAACAGCGCCTTGCCTTCCGCGTCGGTGTTCGCGGTGGTGGTGATTACGATATCCATGCCCCAGTTTTCGTCGATCTTGTCAAAGTCGATCTCGGGAAAAACAAGGTGCTCTTTCAGGCCCATGGCAAAGTTGCCGCGGCCGTCAAAGCTGCTGCCTGGAACGCCGCGAAAGTCACGGATACGAGGCATTGCAATGGTGATCAGGCGATCAAGAAATTCGTACATCCGGTCGCCGCGCAGGGTCACTTTGGCACCCAGCGGCATGTCTTCACGTACGCGGAATGTCGCGATCGACTTTTTCGCTTTGGTGACAACCGCCATCTGGCCGGCAATCGCCGTCAGGTCAGCATGGGCTGACTTGGCTTTCTTGGTGTCCTTCACCGCTTCGGAACCGCAACCGATATTCAGCACGATCTTGTCAAGACGCGGGATCTGCATGTCGTTTTTGTAGGAAAACTCTTCCTTCAAAGCGGCACGGACCGTGTCTTTATAGATCGCCTTCATACGTGGGGTGTAATTTGCATTATCAAGCATCAGACGGCCTCCCCGGTTGTTTTGGCGAAACGCACCTTGGTGCCTTTTTCCACGCGGAAACCAACGCGGGTGGCTTTGCCTTTGCTGTCGAGCAATGCGAGGTTTGACAAATCCATGGGCATGGCAACCGGAAGGCGGCCACCCTGATCGTTCTGGCTTTGCTTGGTGTGACGGATGGCCATGTTGATGCCTCCGACTACAGCCTTGCCAGCAGACGGGTTAACGGACGAGATTTCGCCCTCTTTACCCTTGTCCTTACCGGCAAGTACGACGACCTTGTCGCCTTTTTTGAGTTTAGCAGCCATCTTACAGCACCTCCGGCGCGAGCGAGATGATCTTCATGAAGTTCTTCGCCCGAAGTTCACGCACAACCGGCCCGAAGATACGGGTGACCAAAGGCTCGTTGGCGTTGTTGAGGATGACGGCGGCGTTGCGGTCAAAGCGGATGGCAGTGCCATCTTCGCGACGCACAGCTTGCGCGGTGCGAACAACGACAGCCTTGCGAACGTCGCCTTTTTTCACGCGACCGCGTGGGATGGCTTCCTTAACCGAGACGACAATGATGTCGCCCACGGACGCATATCTGCGCTTGGAACCACCCAAAACCTTGATGCACTGCACGCGCTTCGCGCCCGAGTTGTCAGCAACATCCAGGTTGGTCTGCATCTGGATCATTTGGTTTCTCCCGACCTTTGAGGACTTCTTAAAGCCCCAGGGTTTCGATCAAACCGGAAGGTCTGTCAGCTTACGCTTCAAGAACCTCCCAGCGTTTGGTTTTAGATTTTGGCGCGCATTCCTGAATGCGGACCTGATCACCAGTCTTAAAGGTGTTCTTCTCATCGTGTGCCCGGTATTTTTTGGACTTACGAATGGTTTTCTTCATAACCGGGTGCGTGAAACGGCGTTCAACTGAAACGGTTACGGTCTGTGCGTTGGCGTCCGAGGTTACGGTGCCTGTCAGAATACGTTTGGGCATATCTAAGGCTCCTTACTCTTGGCCTGCCGCGTCTGCGGCTTTTTGGTTCAATACGGTTTTTACACGTGCGGCGTCACGGCGAACCTGACGTACACGGGCAGTATTTTCCAGCGCGCCCGAGGCTTGCTGAAACCGCAAATTGAATGATTCTTTTTTGAGCTCGTCAAGCTGCTCGCGCAGCTGATCGGGCGTCTTGTCTCGTAGTTCCGTGGCGTTCATGCGCCTTTTCCCTTTTTTCAACATCACCGGGGTGCCCTAAGGTCACACCGAATCCGGTGGAGTTCGTAGTGAAGAATGCGCAATACAAGGGTTGTGGGGCTGTGGCAACCCCTAGTGGGCTGAATCTTTGGTTTAGCCAAATTACCAATGAAACAGGCGTCCAAAGAAGTGCAAACCTTGGGAACGGTCGATAGCCCTGACAGCGCCCGACCCTCCCCACGGGAGGGCGCATATGCCACGTTTCACCCTACTCATCAGTTTCGAATTTGAAACCCGGTTTGCGCCATTTAACAGTTGCGGCGCCCACCCAGGATCGGGCGCTGTCAGGGCTTTCAGCTTGCGCCACCTACATGCCTAACCTAAAGTTGTTGTGGTTTTTGCAGGGGCGTTCGCAATGGAAATTCTAATTGTTTTAGTAGTGCTTTTTGTAGTGGCTCTGTTAGCCATATTGATTGGATCAAATCAAAAGCCCAATAGCATACCAAAACAAAGCACCTATAAACGCACGTATCCGAAGACCTCAAGTCGTCGCACACCACAGTACTCAAACCAGAAAACGAGTACAGCCCATCACCCGCCGCCACCTGAAATTCCGGCATCCCGGAAACTTGCTGGCAAGGCGTGGGTTATAGATGGTGATACGATTGTCGTGAACAAGATTAAAATTCGTCTAGCTGGAATTGACGCGCCGGAACTGGATCAGCCTTGGGGGCAAAAATCCAAGTGGGAAATGGTGCGGATCTGTAAGGGCCAAACCCTCCACATCGAATTATCGGGCGAGACGTCCTTTGATCGTCTAATTGGGACTTGCTACCTTCCGGACGGTCGGGATATCGGAGCCGAAATCGTCAAAGCTGGCCTTGCACTTGACGGCGGCTATTTCTCAA
>JAAEUB010000337.1 GCA_024227755.1 Paracoccaceae bacterium
ATGCTCCAGATCGTCGCCGGTGGGTTTCTTGCGGTCGCGCTTGATCCAATGCCAGACGCGGGTGCCGCCTTCGACGAGACCACCGGGCAGGAAGATCACGACCAGCATGAACAGCAGGCCCAGCGTCAGGTGCCAGCCCTTGCCCACAAAGGGGTGGATCAGCGTGATCAGCGTGTCTTCCAGCCCGTCGGGCATAAAGGCGAACCAACCGTGCAGCACGTTATCGTTGATCTTGGAAAAGATGTTTTCAAAGTACTTGATAAAGCCCGCGCCCAGAACCGGCCCCAGAAGGGTGCCCGCACCCCCAAGGATGGTCATCAGAACAACCTCGCCCGAGGCGGTCCACTGCATCCGTTCAGCACCGGCAAGCGGGTCCATCGCGGCCAGCAGGCCACCGGCCAGACCGGCATACATGCCAGAGATGACAAAGGCCGCCAGCGTGTAGGGTTTGGTGTTCAGGCCGGTGTAGTTCATCCGTTGCTGGTTCGATTTCACCGCCCGCAGCATCATGCCGAAAGGCGACCGGAATACACGGATCGAGATATAGAACGCCAGCAGCATGATCACGGCACACAGGTAATACCCGACCGAGAAGGTGAAGGACCACGCCCCGAAATCCAGCGTCGTCGCCGCATTCATTTGCGCCCCGAACAGATTGGGGTAGCTGGGTGCATTCGCGCCATCAAGGATACGCGGATCGCTCAGCGCGATTTGCAGGCCGGTTTCCCCGTTGGTGATCGGCGTCAGCACCGAATAGGCAAGGTTGAACGACATCTGCGCGAAGGCCAGCGTCAGGATCGAAAAGTAGATCCCCGACCGGCGCAGCGAGACAAAGCCGATCACGACAGAGAAGAGCCCCGCCACGATCACCGACAAAAGGATCGCGGGGATCACGTTCATCGACAAAAGCTTCATCATCCACACGGCAGAGTAGGAACCGACCCCCAGAAAGGCCGCGTGACCAAAAGAGAGGTATCCGGTCAACCCGAACAGAATGTTGAAACCGATGGCAAAGATGCCAAAGATCACAAAGCGTTGCATCAGGTCGGGGTAGCCCGCGTTGAACTGCGCCAGCCCTGATCCGGCGGGGAAGGGGTTCAGGATGATAGGGGCTGCCATGGTCAGGAATGCCACCACCAACAGCAGGAGAAAGTCTTTTTTCGTGAGTGAGTGCATGGGTTATTCCTCCATCACGCCTTTGCGGCCCATCAGGCCACGGGGGCGTGTCAGCAAGATGAGTATCGCGACAACGTAAATGATGATCTGGTCAATGCCGGGCAGGATGTTCTTGACCTCGTTCATGGAGGCAAAGCTTTCCAGAATACCCAGCAAGAACCCCGCCAGCACGGCACCGGGCAGCGACCCCATGCCGCCGACAACGACGACCACAAAGCTCAGCACCAGAAAATCCATACCCATGTGGTAGTTGGGCGAATTGATCGGCGCGTACATGACACCGGCCAGACCGGCGACCGCGGCGGCGATGCCGAACATGATGGTGAAACGTTTGTCGATGTTGATGCCCAGCAGACCGACGGTCTCGCGGTCGGCCATACCGGCACGCACGACCATCCCGAAGGTGGTGAACTGCAAGAAGGCAAAAACGCCGCCGATGATGACCGCCGAGAAAGCGAAATAGATCAGGCGCCAGTAGGGGTAGATGATCGCATTGGGATCAAAGCCAGACTTTCTTAGTCATTGAAAAGTCTGGCTTTTTATATTCAGGAGAGGGGCTGATCTGATGAAAGTGCTGTTCTTCGCTCAGTGTGCCGACTGGATGAACATGAAGGAAATTGAAA
>JAAEUB010000338.1 GCA_024227755.1 Paracoccaceae bacterium
CCGCTTGTTTTCGTCGAGGTCTTCGAAGTCGGCATCGACAATGTCATCATCCACACCGCGCGGCTCGTCTTCGCCCTCTGGCGCTTCGCCAGCTTCGGCTTCCTGAGATGCCTTATAGATCGCTTCGCCAAGCTTCATGGCCGCTTCGGTCACGTTTTGGATGCCCGATTTGATCTTGCCGGTATCTTCGCTCTCAAGTTCGTCTTTAAGGGCGGCAATGGCCAGTTCGATCGCTTCGATGGTGGTTGGGTCGACCTTGTCCGCATGCTCTTCCATCGACTTTTCGGTCGAGTGGATAAGGCTTTCGGCCTGATTGTGGGCTTCAACCAATTCCTTGCGCTCTTTATCGGCTTCCGCATTGGCCTCGGCATCCTTGACCATTGCGTCGATGTCGTCATCAGATAAACCGCCAGACGCCTGAATGGTGATCGTTTGCTCTTTGCCGGTGCCTTTGTCAGAGGCGCCAACCGAGACGATGCCGTTGGCATCGATATCAAAAGTCACCTCGATCTGCGGCAGGCCGCGCGGGGCGGGCGGAATTTCCTCAAGATTGAACTGGCCGAGGATTTTGTTATCCGCTGCCATTTCGCGCTCGCCCTGGAAGACCCGGATCGTCACCGCATTTTGATTGTCTTCGGCGGTCGAGAAGATCTGACTTTTCTTGGTCGGGATGGTGGTATTGCGGTCGATCAGACGGGTGAAGACACCGCCAAGGGTTTCGATACCCAAGGAAAGCGGAGTAACATCAAGCAGCACAACGTCTTTGACGTCGCCCTGCAGCACACCGGCTTGAATTGCCGCACCCATTGCAACCACTTCATCCGGGTTCACACCCTGATGCGGCTCCTTGCCAAAGAATTTGGTCACTTCGTCCTTAACGCGCGGCATACGGGTCTGACCACCGACAAGGATGATCTCGTCAATGTCGTCTTTCGTAAGGCCCGCGTCTTTCAGGGCGGCCTGACACGGCTTCAGGGTACGTTTGACCAGATCGCTGACGAGGCTTTCCAGCTTGGCGCGGGTCAGCTTCATCACCATGTGAAGCGGTTGCCCGTCAGCACCCATCGAGATGAACGGCTGGTTAATTTCGGTCTGTGACGAAGACGACAGCTCAATTTTAGCTTTCTCAGCTGCTTCTTTCAGCCGTTGCAGCGCCATTTTGTCTTTGGTCAGGTCAACAGAGTGTTCTTTCTTGAACTCGTCGGCCAGGTATTTGACGACGCGCATGTCGAAGTCTTCACCGCCAAGGAACGTATCGCCATTGGTGGATTTCACCTCAAACAGGCCATCGTCAATTTCCAGAATGGTGACATCGAAAGTACCGCCGCCAAGGTCGTAAACCGCGATGGTCTTGGTTTCTTTCTTGTCGAGACCATAAGCCAACGCAGCCGCTGTCGGCTCGTTAATGATCCGAAGCACTTCAAGGCCGGCAATTTTGCCGGCGTCTTTGGTGGCCTGGCGTTGGGCATCGTTGAAATAGGCGGGTACAGTGATAACCGCCTGGGTCACATCCTCGCCCAGATAAGCCTCGGCGGTTTCTTTCATTTTACCAAGAATGAAGGCCGAGATCTGGCTGGGCGAATATTTTTCGCCGCTGGCTTCGACCCAGGCGTCGCCGTTACCGCCATCAATGATGGAGTAAGGAACATGCTTTTTGTCTTTGGTGACTGCCGGGTCATCCGAACGACGCCCGATCAGGCGCTTGACTGCATGAATGGTGTTATCAGGGTTTGTAACCGCCTGCCGTTTGGCGGGCATACCCACAAGGCGCTCGTCGTCCTTGAAGGCCACAACCGAAGGCGTCGTGCGCGCCCCTTCGGAATTCTCAATGACCCGCGGTTGCGAGCCGTCCATTATTGCAACACAGGAGTTCGTTGTCCCCAGGTCGATACCAATGACTTTAGCCATGCTCAGTTCCTCTCATAGGCGATGTTGTAGGAGCCCGACCCCGAAAGCATCGGCCCCTGATCCCAAATTTTTCCGGGGCAGAGAAACTCAAACAGAGTGGCTCATACCCGGCGTCTCGGCGTATATAGGGAGCGCACTAGCCCCCTGCAAGCGGTTGAGGCCCGCGTTTTGGGTAAAAAAGTGAGTCATTTTCAGGGTTTTGGGTATGAAAAGTACAGAAACGGGCGCTTTACCTGCTTTTGAGCTAAATGGGGCTAAGGTTTACAAATCCTTTCTGGATAAACCTGCTCAGATCGGCCTGGTGGAGGCATTGCGCGAAGTTGCGGTTCAGGCGCCCTTGTTTTCGCCAATGACACCTTACGGGCGCAACATGTCGGTGAGGATGACAAGTGCCGGGTTGTACGGTTGGTTTTCCGACCGCTCAGGTTATCGTTATACCGACAAGCACCCAACCGGCGCGGCGTGGCCACTCATACCTGACGCAGCACTGGACGTATGGAGGGCGGTTTCCGCCAGCGCGTCTGAACCCGAATGCGCTTTGGTCATTTTCTACGGTGAAGGCGCGCGTATGGGGCTGCATCGGGACTGTGATGAGGCCGATTTCAGCCAGCCGGTGGTTTCGATTTCACTGGGCGACGAGGGGCTATTTCGTATCGGGGGCCTCAAACGCGGAGATAAGACCAGATCCCATTGGCTGTCCTCAGGTGATGTGTTGGTGCTGGGTGGTAAGGCGCGGCTAGCTTATCACGGCATCGACCGCATCCGCTTTGGCTCTTCCACGTTGCTGAAGGAAGGTGGGCGGATCAATCTGACGCTTAGGGTGGTGGATTAACTATCGTCACCGGAATTTCCAACTAAATCGAGCGCCTCCAACACCATAGGATCAGTATCCGGGTCGACACCATTTCCGGCAGTAAAGCCGAACATATCGCCCATCTTCAGCCACATGTCCTTGGCGATCATGCCGGTCTCGGACATTTGCTTCATGGTATCCGGCATTTCACCAGCAACGTCGTCGCGGCTCTCCTCCTGAGTTATTTCCGTGCCCTCAAG
>JAAEUB010000339.1 GCA_024227755.1 Paracoccaceae bacterium
GGTTGGAGCGATCATGATCGTTGGCGGCAACATCGACCACGCCACGAGGGTCCTGACCACCGCGATCACGCTTGAAGCAAGCCGCGGTGATTTTTCACTGGCATTGGCGCTGGGAATGGTGCTGGTGACACTGGCGCTTTTGGTGAATATCGCCGTTCACCTTGTTGCCCGCCCGGGGGCTGAAACATGAGCGGTGCGCCCGTCCTTCCACTTCGCCTTGAAGGCGCGCTTGTCCGGGTGCATGGCAAGGTCATAACCGGCCCGATCAACCTGATGATAAAAGGCGGCGGCCTTTCTGTTTTGGTTGGTCCCAATGGGGCCGGAAAAACCAGTATTTTACGAATGTTGCATGGGCTGACGCCACTGTCAGAGGGCACATTGTCCTGGCAGGGGGGCACCAGACATCCGCGTTCAAAAATGGGCTATGTTTTTCAAACCCCGGTTTTACTGCACCGTAATGTGCTGGAAAACCTGACCTACCCGTTACGTCTGTCCGGGCTGGCGCGCGGCAAGGCGCGCGCGCGCGCCTGTGCGGCGTTAGAGCGCGTGGGGCTGGACACATTTGCCAGCCATCCGGCACGTACGCTTTCGGGGGGTGAACGCCAGAAACTGGCGGTGGCACGCGCATTGATCCGTGAGCCCGAACTTTTGCTGCTGGATGAACCTTGCGCCAGCCTTGACGGCAACTCCACATCGGCCATCGAGGATATTTTATGCGCCGCGCGTGCATCGGGGACCCGCATTGTCATGGCAACCCATGATATGGGACAGGCGCGTCGCCTCGCGGATGAGGTTTTTTTCATCCATAAGGGGCAAGTACACGAGGAAGGTTCTGCCGCCACCTTTTTCGACCGCCCGAAGACCCCGGAAGCACGCGCCTTTCTTCAAGGTGATATCTTGGCATGATCCGTGCACTTACATTCGCCGCCCTGATCCTTTTGAGCGCGGGAATGGCCACGGCTGAAACGCTGCGCCTTGCGGCCACCACCACTTTTCGCAACTCGGGCCTTGCCAAAATCCTGCTGCCTGCTGCAAGCACTGATCTGGGCTTTGACATCGACATGCTGGTGGTCGGTACCGGTCAGGCAATCGCCCTGGGGCGTGCGGGCGACGTCGACGCCATACTGGTTCATGCCCGCGTCGCCGAAGAGGCAATGGTGGCAGCGGGCTTTGCCACCCATCGGCGCGAGATTATGTATAACGATTTCATTCTGATCGGCCCCGCTACAGACCCGGCAGGCATAGCAAACAGCATTTCGGCAGCGGCCGCCCTGGCCGCAATTTCCACGTCCCATGCCCCTTTCATCAGCCGCGGCGATGACAGCGGCACCCATAGACGCGAACAGGTCGTTTGGGAGGTGGCAGGTGTGGGTGAAGCCGCGCGCGATGTCAGCTGGTACAAATCGGTTGGGGCTGGCATGGGCACAGCGCTTAACATCGCCTCGGGGCTGAACGCCTATGTGCTGGCTGACCGGGCAAGCTGGCTGAGCTTCAAAAACAAGGGCGAGTTGGCAATCCTATTCGAAGGTGACCCGGCCCTTTTTAACCAATACGCTTTTCTGCCGATCAATCCTGCCCGCCATCCTCATACTAACAGCGCAAAGGTGATTGCGCTGGAAAACTGGCTAACCAGTAACAGGGCGCGCTTGTTGATTGATGGCTTCAAGCTTAACGGCCAGGCCTTGTTCACTTTCAACGCACAAAAGATGTAACGAATAGACCCGGCAGATGCGAAAAAGCGGCCATTACTGAGGCGTTGCGTTAAAAGTGAACAGAGTTTCACCGTTGATTTTGTACCCGTTGATCAACTCAGCCGCCGCGTCTGAGGTCAGCCAATCTTCTAATGCCGCGACCAGATCAACCTTTACATGCGGGTGCAGGGCAGGATTGATCGGCAGAAAAGCGTATTGATTGAACAATACCGGATCGCCGGCAAACAAAAGCGCAAGATCGCCCTTATTGCCAAAATTCAGCCAGCTTGCCCGGTCAGCCAGCACATAGGCGTTCATGCCGCTGGCTGTGTTAAGGGTTGCTCCCATGCCGGACCCTGCCTCGCGGTACCAGGTATCAGCGGCCACGGTATCCACGCCCGCCGCCTGCCAAAGGCCGCGTTCCATTTTGTGGGTTCCGCTTTCGTCGCCGCGGCTGACAAAGAGGTTCTCAGTATCCGCGATCATTTGCAAAGCGCGGCTTGCTGATGCGGCAACACGAATTTCCGCCGGGTCTGCATCCGGACCGATCAGGACAAAGTCGTTAAACATGATCTCGCGCCGGTGAGCACCAAAACCTGCGGCGACAAATGCCTCTTCCGCAGCGCGTGAATGGACCAAAATGGCGTCAACATCCCCGGCCTCGCCCAGTTTCAAGGCCTGACCGGTGCCAACCACCAAAAGCTGCACCTCAATTCCGAGGTCGGCCTTGATTTGTGGCAACAGCACATCCGACAGCCCGGAATTGTGAAAGGACGTTGTCACGGCAAGGCGCATTTCCTGCGCTTGCGCCATACCACCAATGGACAGGAATGCCATCATAATCAGCCTGTTCAGGATTTTCATTCGACGATTTCCCCTTTGATAAACATGGCAGCTTCGCGGGTTTCTGGCCCCTTGAAAAAGCCCTCGGCCGGGCCCTTTTCATGCACCTTGCCGCCGTACATAAAGACCACATCACTGGCAAGCCTTCGGGCCTGCCCCATATCGTGAGTGGCCATGACCAGCCGAGTGCCGCCCGCTTTGGCCTCGAGCAATATCGCCTCGATCTCGCGGGTGGCGCGGCCATCCAGATTGGCGCAAGGCTCGTCCAGAAACAAAATGTCGGGTTTGAAAATCAGTGCGCGCGCCAGTGAAAGTTTTTGCTTTTCGCCGCCCGACAGGAAGGGCGCTGGGCGCGAAAGCGCGTCCCCAAGCCCAATTTTCTGCGCCCATTCACTAGCTCGGGCCCGGGCGCGCATCTTGCCCATTCCCCGCAAAATCAGCGGAAAAGCAATGCTGTCCATCACCCGGCGGCGCATCATGATCGGGGTCTGAAAGACGTAAGCCTGACGCCCCAACGCCTGACGCTTCGGAATGTTCCAGCATACCTCGCCCTCAGCCACCCTCTGAAGCCCATGCATCATGCGCAAAAGTGTCGTTTTACCCGAGCCATTTGGCCCCATGACAATGGTCAGTCCTTCCGCACCAATGGTCAGGTCAACCGGACCCACCAGGGGCTTGCCGCGAACCCGCGCACATGCACCAGTGAGGCGCAGGGGCAGGATTGAGGCTTGCGGCGGGTGACTATCCAAAGATCCTACCAATTGCTTGCCCTCTCGGTTTTTGAGAGTGAGTGGATGATCAGGTTCACGCTGACGGCCAGCGCAATCAGGACAAGCCCCAAGCCAATGGCAAAGGCAAAATTACCCTTGCCGGTCTCAAGCGAAATGGCGGTGGTCAGAACTCGGGTGTTGTGGTCGATATTGCCACCAACGATCATGATCGCCCCAACCTCGCCAATCCCACGCCCGAACCCTGCCAGCATCGCCGTCAGAAGGGCGCGCCGTCCGTCCCACAAAAGCGCCTTGATCCGCTGCCAGCGCGAGGCATTAAGCGATAATAACAAATCGTGATAATCGGCCCAGAGGTCGCGAATCACCTGATGTGAAATAGACGCGATCATCGGGGTGATGATAATGACTTGCGCGATGATCATAGCGGCCGGGGTGAAGAGTAGCCCGAACACCCCAAAAGGCCCCGAGCGTGACAGTAAAAGGTAAACCACAAGTCCCACTACGACCGGCGGCAACCCCATCAGCGCGTTCAAGACCGCAATCGTCGCTCGGCGATATCGAAACCGGTTAACCACCAGCCATGCCCCCAACGGCAACCCGATCAGCGACGCAATCGCCACCGCCGTCAGGGTCACCCTGAGCGACAATCCGACGATTTCCAGCAAATCCCGGTCAAGCGTGAATATCAGCTTCCACGCGTCCAGAAGGCCTTGGGCTAGTTCATTCAAAGGAAAAACTCTCGTGGTTTCGCGATTTGGCGCAACCTAGTATGCAACTTGGGGATCGTCCAGATGCACGATTGACGCTGGCAAAACCATATCTGTTGATTGCGGCCCGAGCGGGGATTTTCCGGAACACTCTGCGCCGGGAAATATCACTTCGCACGAACACCCGCGCCGGCTTACTTGCCGACATGGGCGCGCGCCACCTGCATGAAGCTGCGGATCACCCGCACATCCTTCCTTTGTTTGAGGTGTATCAAGCTTTCGTTCATCGCCACCTTCACTCCTGAAATGGCAATTTCGCGTATCCGCCGGTCATTGCCAAATTCGGCTTTTGATACGAACCCGATCCCGGCCCCCGAGGCTACGAGTTCGCGAATCGCTTCCCGCCCCTCTGCTTCAATCGCCGGGCGCAGTTTCAACCCAAGTTTCGCGGCCTCACTTTCCAGTTTTGCCCGGGTTTTCGACCCCTTCTCACGCAGAACCAGCACCATTTGCGCAAGCTCTTCCATCGTCAGCGCCGTTTGTTCCGCGGGCAAAAAATCAACCGCTGCGAAAGCCACAATTGGGGTTGAGCCAAGTTCAAGCACCTGCATTTCCGTCCCCGGCATCAGGCTTCCGGCAATGCCGATTTCAGCCTCGTAAGCCTGCAACGCACTAATTACACCCTCTGTATTTGCCGTTTTGACGCTAACTGTAACCCCCGGATAACGCGTGCGGAACTTGCCCAGTAAATCGGTGATGTGATTGGCTGAATCGACAATGACGCGAAGTTTGCCCCCCAAGGCGGCGCGGGTTTCAGACAGGGTATCGTGGATCTGGTCTTCGACTTCGAAATAGCGCTCTGTCAGCTTGAACAGCCTTTCGCCAGCGCGTGTCATCGACACCCGTTTGCGGTCGCGGTGGAAAAGTAAAACATCGTGGTCCTTTTCCAGCTTGCGCACCTGCTCGGATATCGCAGGCTGGGTTAGCGACAATGCTGCTGCCGCCCGTGAAAACCCACCCTTTAGGGCAACGTAGTGAAAGGCCCTGAGCTGACTTTGCCGCATCGCCTGCATCCTTATAAGCTGCGCCTATTATCTAATACCTATTATTGATTTTACATATAGCTGGCAATACGCCAAATACCGCCTGAACAGTTTCAGGAGAGGCCCAATGTCCGCCACAGCACCCGCTCCATCACCAAGACTGGAAAAACCGCGTTTGGGTGAGCCCTATTTGCTGACCCCCGGCCCCCTGACCACTTCTTACGCAGTAAAACAGGAAATGTTGCGCGACTGGGGCAGTTGGGATGATGATTTTCGCGCCATGACCGCGGACATGCGCACACGGCTTTTATCGATGGCAGGTGCGAATGAAGATTTCGACTGCGTGCCAATGCAAGGCTCAGGCACCTTCGCGGTCGAGGCGATGCTGGGAAGCTTCCTGCCAAAAGAAGCCAAGGCACTGGTGCTGGCAAATGGCGCCTATGGGCAACGGGCGGCCCAGACCCTGAAATACCTTGGGCGTGATCATGTGGTGCTGGATAAGGGCGATTACTTGCCTCCGCGCGGTGCAGAGGTTGCGCGCATTCTGGCCCAGGACCCTGACCTGACCCATGTTGTCGCCATTCATTGCGAAACCTCATCGGGCATCCTTAATCCGATTGACGAAATCGCTGAGGCAACCCACGCGGCCGGGTGCAAATTGCTTATCGACGCCATGTCTTCATTTGGCGCCATCCCCCTCGACCCAGCTCAAATCCCTTTTGAGGCGCTGGTGTCTTCGGCCAATAAATGCATCGAAGGCGTGCCCGGATTTGGTTTTGTCATTGCCCGCAAAACCGCGTTGGGAACCGCCAGGGGAAACTCGCCGTCGCTAAGCCTGGATCTGCACGCGCAATGGGCACATATGAACAAGACCGGCCAGTGGCGTTTCACCCCGCCAACCCATGTTGTCGCCGCATTCCTTGCGGCCCTCAGCGCCCACGAGGCCGAAGGTGGTATCGCCGGACGCGGCGCGCGCTACACGGATAATCGCGACACTCTGGTTGGTGAAATGCGCGAACTGGGTTTCGAAACCCTCTTGGATAATCGCTGGCTGTCACCGATCATTGTCACCTTTTTCTGCCCAGCCGACCCCGCCTTTTCCTTTGGCCGCTTTTATGAGCTGATGAAGGCAAGGGGGTTTATCATCTACCCCGGCAAGCTGACCGAAGTTGACAGTTTCCGTATTGGCTGCATCGGCCAGATGGACACGTATGTGATGTGCGATGTGGCGATAGCGGCAAAACAAGCACTTGGTGAAATGGGTGTGGCATCCGCTGCCCCACCCGACGCCGCCCTGAACGAACGCGCCAAGTTACTGGCGTAGAAACTTACACGTAAACAAAAGGATACGACCTATGACCACTTCTGAATACACTTATGAACGTCAGTACCGCGGCGGTGTTAAAGCGCTTGTGCTGGATTGGAGCGGCACCCTGGCCGACGCATATGTCATCGCGCCCGCAGTAGTTTTCGTCGAGGTCTTCAAAATGCAGGGCGTCGAGATTTCCATGGAGGAAGCGCGTGGGCCGATGGGTCTGCGCAAAGACATTCACATCCAGAAACTGACCCAGGATCCGGTCATAGCTGCGCGTTGGGAAAAGATTAAAGGCACGGCGCCTACTCAGGCTGATGTGGATGCGATGTTCGCCGATTTTGTACCTGCACAATTGGAATGCCTGCCCAAATACACAACGGTGCTTCCCGGTGTGAAAGAGGTGGTTAATGCCTACCAGAAAGACGGCATCAAGATCGGTGTCTCCACCGGTTTTACCCGCGTCATGGTCGATGTTTTGCTGAAGGACGTGATCGCGCAAGGCATCACCCCAGACGCCACAGTCGCAGGTGACGAAGTTTTGCACGGCGCACGCCCTGCCCCGCATATGGTGTTCAAAAACCTCGACCTGATGGGGATCAGCGACGTCAAATCGGTGGTCAAATGCGACGACACGGTTTCCGGTGTTGGCGAAGCACTTAATGCCGGATGCTGGGGCGTTGGCTTGGTTCGTTATTCAAACTACATGAATATCAACACGCTAGAGGAAGAAGCCACCTTGTCCGAGGCCGAAATGGCGCGGCGTATGGCGAAAACCCGAGCCATTCTGGAACAATCCGGGGCACATTACGTGATCGACAGTCTGGCCGACCTTCCGGCGGTAATTGACGATATCAACGCGCGTCTGGCGCGTGGCGAAAAGCCCTAGTGGCAGGACGCAAAACTAAGGCAGGCCGCGCAAAAGCCGCGCGGCCTGTATGCCCTTCCCCATGAGCATCTCTATTGGCGCCATCGTCATACTTGCGGCCTTCATGCATGCGCTCTGGAACGCAATGGTCAAAGGCGCGGGCGATAAAACCGTCATGCTGGGGCTAATTGCGCTGGGGCATGTTCTTATCGGCACTGTGCTGGTCACCATTTCCACCCCCCCCGACATTTCGGTGATGCCATATGTGATCGCTACCACGGTGATCCACTGGGGATATTATTACCTTCTGAATGTTGCCTATCGCCTGGGTGACCTTTCAGTGGTTTACCCGATTGCGCGCGGGCTGACCCCGGTTTTAATCGCGATAGGCGCGTTGATCTGGGTCGGTGAGGTGCTGTCATTTGAGGCCTGGGCCGGTCTTGGTCTTGTCTCGGTCGGGATCATGGTTCTGGCCGCAGGGATACTTGCGAAAAATGCCCCGATGACGGCGATCCTGGCCGCCCTTGGCGTGGCCCTGACCATCGCCGCCTATTCGGTCGTTGACGGTATCGGCGTGCGGATATCGGGCAGTATCCCGGGCTATATCGGCTGGATTTTTCTGGCCGAGGGCTTTGTTGCCACTTTCGTTTTCCTGAAGTTCTGGCCGCGTGTCAAAGCCACGTCGCCTGGCAATATCCGGCTTGGCATTGTTGGCGGCCTGATCTCGGGCGGGGCCTATGGTCTGGTGCTTTATGCCAAGGCCCATGCGGCCCTTGGCATCGTCTCGGCGTTGCGCGAAACCTCGGTTATTTTTGCTGCCATCATCGGGGTTTTGTGGTTTGGCGAAGGACCGGTGCGCAGACGCATTTTTTCGGCGGTGATCGTTTTGGCCGGCGTTGTATTAATCGGTCTGAACCCCGTTTAAATCCGGCGAAGTTACCAGCCGGGTACGACGCTCATCCCCCCGTCAACGGTCAGGACAGTGCCGTTGACAAAACCGGCAGCTCGTGAGGCCAGAAAGACCGCTGCCTCGGCGATGTCTTCAGGCCTTCCCATGCGCCCAAGCGGGCAGGTCTTTTGCCAGCGTGCCACCCCGCCGGGCCAAGCGTTTTTGATACCTTCACGCTCGATCAAGCCCGGCGCGATGGCGTTCACACGCAGACCAACGGGGCCAAATTCCAGCGCCATCGCCCGCGTCAGCATCTCAAGGGCAGCCTTTGAGGTGGCATAGGCACCGTGACCTAACGCCGGGCGGCGCGCCTCGATCGATGAAATGTTGACGATGGCCCCGCCTTCCTTCTGGCGATTGGCAAATTCCCGGCTTAGGGAAACCGCGGCCCCGGCGTTGGTGGACATCATCTGGCTGAACGCGCGGGCA
>JAAEUB010000340.1 GCA_024227755.1 Paracoccaceae bacterium
AGGTGGGTGGCTTCGTGCCCGTCGATCCAAATCTGTCCGCTGTCGGGGTCATTCAGGCCCGCAACACCCCAAAGCAGCGTGCTCTTGCCTGAACCGGACGGTCCCAGCAGCGTTAGGAATTCACCCTCGCGCACGTCCAGATCGACTGAATCCAGCGCCACAACAGCGCCGTAGGTTTTTCGCAAAGCGCTGATTTTCAGCTTGAGATTATCGTCAGACATGGGTGTCCCCGGTTTTTAAGTTCGCATGTAAAGGAAAGACGCCCAAGCGACGTCGCTGCATCAGTCAGCTAGTCACAGGCGGAGAGGGAGGTCCCCGCCTGTGATCGTGTGGCAGGCTTCAGGAAAGCAGCCAGGCTTCAAACCGTTCGGCGGCGCTATCCTTGTTTGCACCCCAGAAATCGGTGTCAACCGGCACCATATTTGGCAGATAGGCCGGATTGGTCGGCAGTACCTTGGCCCGTTCAGCATCGACATAATCGAACGCATTGGGGTTGGTTGGCCCATAGGCGACGTGCGGTGTGTAAAGCGCTTGCTGTTTGCCCTGGGCGCAGAATTCGATGAACTCACGCATCAGATCAGCATTCGGTGTGCCTTTTAGGATTGTCCATCCCTCATAGGTATAAAGTGCGCCGTTCCACACCAGTTCAACCGGGGCACCATCGTCAACGGCGACCTGCGCGCGGCCATTCCATGTTGGCAGCATGTCAACTTCGCCCGAACTCAGCAGTTGCGATGTCTGCGCCCCGCCGGTCCACCAGATATCAACAGAATCCTTGATCTTGTCGAGGCTGGCAAAAGCCCGATCAAAATCGAGCGGATAAAGGTCGGCCGGGGCAACACCGTCAGCCAGAAGCGCCTGTTCCATGGTGTCGAACGGGTGCTTGCGCAGCGCCCGGGCGCCCGGAACTTTGTCCGTGTCCCAGAAATCGGCCCAGCTTTTGGGTCCATTGTCGCCCAAGACATCAGTGCGATAGGCAATCAAAGTAGCGTAAACGTCATTGCCAAGAATGAACTCGCCGCGCAGGTCTTCGGGCACTTCACTTACGTTTGGACCCGGGCCACCTGCTGGCGCGATCGGCTCAAGATAGCCGATATTGACCAGCGACTGGTGCGAAGATTTTGACAAAAGCGCTCCGTCCCAGGTGTAGTTCTGCGCTTCGACCATGGCTTTGATCATGCCGGTCGGCTCGTGCTCGCCCTGAATGCCGACAACCTCGATACCGGTCTCGGCCTTGAACGGCTCGTAATAGGCCGCGCCAAAACCTGCGGTGAACGGCCCGCCCGGATCGCGGACGGTGATTTTGCGTTCGTTTGCCCAGGAAGGTTTCACAAACGGTGTGGCCAGCATTGCCGCCCCGGCGACCGTCGTACCGAGAAAGGCCCGGCGCGAGACTTTGCTAAGCTTGGTGTTAGGTGATTTTTTATCTGTCATTTTGATATCCCTGTCGGTTGAGCTTCACATGATTCTGTGGCCGCGTCAGGGTATGGGCATAAGGCTATAAGCACAAATTGTAATAAACTTGGATTCAATAGATTTTTCGAATAGGATGGCAACATGACACCAAACCTGTCCATCCGACAATTGCAGACATTCCGCGAGATCATGCGCTCTGGAACAGTCAGCGCGGCGTCGCGGGTACTG
>JAAEUB010000341.1 GCA_024227755.1 Paracoccaceae bacterium
CACACGATCCCGGTCTCGCACAAAAACATGCAGGCGAGTTGGTGGCTTGGACTGATTGGTCAACCGTGGAACGTTGGGCAGACAAGGCATCGGGCCAGCGCGGCGACGATTATCAGACGTTCATACAGCAGGTTGGCGACGTCATGTTCGCTCAGTTCAAAAACTACTTCCCCGATTTGGCTGAACTGGTGGTGTTCCGCGAATTGTCGACCCCGCTGGCCACCGCATCGATTACCGGGCACTACGAAGGTGGATTCTACGGGCTGGATGTCACGCCGCAGCGCGTTTTTAGCGATGCATTGCAAGCCAAGACACCGATTGAGGGCCTTTACCTGGCGGGGCAGGATGTGGCGAGCCCCGGCATTCCCGGCGCGCTATTGGGCGGGTTGCTTGCCGCCGCCTGCATCGACCCGAAGGTGTTCAAGCAATTCCGCGGATAGGTAGAATCCAGAAGATGCGAGGGAACCTTAACAGAATGACGGGTTACCAATGAAAATCCTATTCTTCGGCGCAGGGCCTATTGGATCTGTCTATGCGCACCTGCTCCACGATGCAGGTGGTGATGTGGCCGTTCTTGCTCGCGGTGACCGGCATGACTGGCTCAAAGAGAATGGTCTGGTGTTGAAAAATG
>JAAEUB010000342.1 GCA_024227755.1 Paracoccaceae bacterium
CGGGCGCCACAATGACCCATAACGAAAAGCTGGAACTGGCTGAAATGCTGGATGAAATGGGCGTTGATATTATAGAAGCCGGTTTTCCCATCGCCTCGGAAGGCGACTTTGAAGCGGTTTCCGAGATTGCACGCCGCGCCAAAAATTCGGTGATTTGCGGACTTTCGCGTGCCGTCGCCCGCGATATTGACCGCTGCTGGGAGGCCGTCAAACACGCGACCCGCCCGCGCATCCATACCTTCATTGGTACCTCCCCGTTGCACCGGGATATTCCCGGCCTGACAAAAGATCAAATGGCCGATGTGATTCACGAGACCGTAAGCCACGCCCGCAACCTCACCGACAACGTTCAATGGTCGCCAATGGACGCAACCCGGACCGAGCATGATTACCTGTGCCGGGTAATCGAGATCGCGATCAAAGCCGGGGCAACCACCATCAACATCCCCGATACTGTCGGCTATACCGCGCCGCGCGAAAGCGCTGATCTGATCAAGATGCTGCTGGAACGTGTGCCCGGAGCGGATCAGATCATCTTTGCAACCCATTGTCACAATGACCTTGGCATGGCTACCGCCAACGCCTTGGCTGCGGTCGAGGCAGGTGCGCGCCAGATTGAATGTACCATTAACGGTCTGGGCGAACGCGCCGGTAATACGGCACTGGAAGAGGTGGTGATGGCCTTGAAGGTGCGCCCGGACATCATGCCGTGGTCAACCAAAGTCGACGCCACCAAAATCATCGGGCTGAGCCGCCGGGTGGCGCAGGTTTCCGGCTTTGCCGTCCAGTTCAACAAAGCCATCGTCGGCAAAAACGCCTTCGCCCATGAAAGCGGTATCCATCAAGATGGTATGCTGAAAAATGCCGAAACATTTGAGATCATGCGCCCCGAGGATATCGGCCTGTCCGAGACCAATATCGTCATGGGCAAGCATTCCGGGCGCGCGGCTTTGCGCTCCAAGCTGGGCGATCTGGGTTATGATCTGGCCGATAATCAGCTCAAAGACGTGTTCGTGCGTTTCAAGGAACTGGCGGATCGCAAAAAAGAGATTTTTGACGAGGATCTGATCGCCCTGATGGGTGACGGTACTGACAGTGCAAATGACCGGATTAAGGTCAAGTTCCTGCGGGTGATCTGCGGCACCGAAGCACCGCAATCGGCGGATCTGACGTTAGAGATCGACGGCGTTGACCACCAGGTCACGCGCAAGGGCGATGGGCCGGTGGACGCCACATTCAACGCCATCAAGGCGCTGTTTGACCATGATGCCAGTCTGCAACTTTATCAGGTCCATGCGGTCACCGAGGGCACAGACGCCCAGGCCACCGTCAGCGTGCGTCTTGAGGAAAGCGGCAAAATCGTCACCGGTCACAGCTCGGATACGGATACGGTCGTCGCCTCGGCCAAGGCCTATGTAAACGCGCTCAATAACCTTCTGGTGCGCCGCGAAAAGACAAAACCAGCGGCGGTTTAGGCCAAGATTTTGGCGGGTCGGAGAAGTTTTTTTCGGCCTGCCATTTAGGGCGGTGTAGCTTGTGAGAATTCGGCGGAAAATCACCTGAATCGAACTTTGGCGGCGAATTTCAGGCGAATATCCGGATTTCGCTAGCAATTTTCGAACATTTACACCCCAAAGCCCGCCTAAAAGATTTGCCCG
This sequence comes from Paracoccaceae bacterium, assembly GCA_024227755.1. Taxonomy (GTDB): domain Bacteria; phylum Pseudomonadota; class Alphaproteobacteria; order Rhodobacterales; family Rhodobacteraceae; genus JAAEUB01. The sequence goes on from JAAEUB010000342.1 coordinate 1,659, forward strand.
CGAAATCTGAAATTCGGCGAAAAGGTGCTGAAAAGAATGTGATGTTGGTGCTAATGCCCTTTACCGCCACCGCCGCTGCCGCCTATAAAGCTTGGGCCTGCGACATGAAGAGTCGCGGGTTTTTTGTTGTATTTTTGAGAACGGGAAACAAGGCGCATGTGGAATATCGCGGGGCTTTTCACCTCTGATATGGCGATTGATCTGGGCACGGCGAATACGCTTGTCTATGTCAAAGGCCGCGGTGTTATCCTGAATGAACCCTCTGTGGTGGCCTACCACGTCAAGGACGGCGTCAAGAAAGTGCTGGCCGTGGGCGAGGATGCCAAGCTGATGCTGGGTCGTACCCCAGGCTCGATCGAAGCAATTCGGCCGATGCGTGAAGGTGTGATTGCCGACTTTGATACCGCCGAGGAAATGATCAAGCATTTCATTCGCAAAGTGCATAAACGCACGACGCTCTCAAAACCGAAAATCATCGTCTGTGTACCGCATGGTGCCACGCCGGTTGAAAAACGCGCCATTCGCCAATCAGTGCTTTCGGCAGGTGCGCGCCGCGCCGGGCTGATTGCCGAACCGATCGCGGCGGCCATTGGCGCGGGCATGCCAATCACTGACCCCACCGGCAACATGGTCGTGGATATCGGCGGTGGTACGACCGAGGTTGCGGTGCTCAGCCTTGGTGACATCGTCTATGCGCGCTCGGTTCGTGTCGGTGGTGACCGCATGGATGAAGCCATCATTAATTACCTGCGTCGTCAACAAAACCTTCTGGTCGGCGAAACTTCGGCCGAACGGGTTAAGACCACCATCGGTACGGCCCGCATGCCAGATGACGGGCGTGGTACTGCCATGACAATCCGGGGCCGTGACCTTCTCAGCGGTATTCCCAAGGAAACCGAGATCACTCAGGCTCAGGTCGCCGAGGCGCTGGCCGAACCGGTGCAACAGATTTGCGAGGCGGTGATGACAGCACTTGAGGCGACACCGCCGGATCTGGCCGCTGACATTGTCGACCGGGGCGTGATGCTGACCGGCGGCGGTGCGCTTTTGGGCGAACTTGACCTGGCGCTTCGTGAACAAACCGGGTTGGCCATCTCGGTTGCCGACGAATCGCTGCATTGTGTGGCCTTGGGCACCGGTAAAGCGCTTGAGTACGAAAAACAACTGCGCCACGTTATCGACTACGACAGCTAAACGCGTTCGGGTGCAACTGACCCGGCAGCGGGGGCAACATTGGCAAGAGAAAGAACCACGAGCGAGGAATATACCCGCCCGATCCGGCGTATCCTGATCGGGGTGCTGGTGCTGGTATTGCTGGCGGTATTTCTTCTCTGGCGCATCGACAGCCCCCGTGTTGAACGCTTTCGCGCCCAACTGGTTGACCGGGTTGTCCCGAGCTTTGACTGGGCTTTGGTTCCGGTGACCAAGCTGGCGGGGATGGTCGAAAACTTTCAAAGCTACAACCTGATGTACGAGCAAAATCAGGAACTTCGCCGCGAATTGAGGCAGATGAAGGCGTGGAAAGAGGCCGCCCTTCAGCTGGAGCAGGAAAACGCCAAGCTTCTGGATCTCAACAATGTGCGGCTGGATGCGCGTCTGTCATATGTAACCGGAGTTGTGCTGGCTGATACCGGTTCGCCGTTTCGCCAATCGGTGATTTTAAACGTCGGCGCGCGCGACGGGGTGATAGATGGCTGGCCTGCGATGGACGGCCTTGGTCTGGTTGGCCGGATTTCGGGGGTGGGGGATCAGACCTCGCGCGTTATCTTGTTAAGTGACGTAAACAGCCGCATACCGGTAACCATTCAACCTTCGGGACAGACCGCGCTTTTGACCGGTAACAACTCAGCCGCGCCTTTTCTTGAGTTTTTGGAAAACCCTGATCTGGTACGTCCCTCGGACCGGGTCGTATCCTCGGGCGATGGGGGTGTGTTTCCCGCCGGGCTTCTGGTCGGGCATGTGGTGCAGGTCGACCGGCGCCTGCGGGTACGCCTGTCGGCGGATTACCAGCGCCTTGAATTTCTCAGGGTACTGCGCAGCCACCCCGGTGAAAGCATAACCACCTCTGGTGCCTTGGTTGCACCGCCAGTAGAGGCTGCGTCAGGGGTTGACGCAGAAGTTGAAGCAGGGGGAGGCGGTGAATGATTGACCCGCAAACGCTGCGTATCTGGCTTTTCCGCCTCGTCTTGCTGGCTCTGGCCGGTGGGGTGGCCTTTGTTTTGATCCTTCCATTGTCGTTCAATCCTGCGGGCTTACCGGGGCCTGACCTTATACTGGCACTGATCTTTGCCTGGGTGCTGCGACGCCCGGAATACGTCCCGGTCCCGTTGGTCGCGGCAATCGTGTTCCTGATGGATATGCTGCTTTTAAACCCGCCGGGTCTGCATGCTGCATTGGTGGTAATTGGGGTCGAGTTTCTGCGCCAGCGCGGGGCAAGTTCAACTGATCTGCCATTTGCAGTTGAATGGGGTCTGGTGATGGTGGTGATGGGTATGATCCTGCTGGGTCAGCGGTTGGTGCTGGCGATATTTGTGGTCGAACAGATTGAATTTGGCAAAGAAGCCCTGCGGCTGGTGATAAGCTGGTCGGTATATCCTCTGGTGGTGGCCTTTTCGGTCTATATTCTTGGCGTACGCCGGGTACAGCCGGGTGATGCTGACGCGCTGAGGCAGGGTCTTTGAAAAGCACGCCCGCAGATAAAGTAAAAAGCACGCGATTGATGTCGCGCCGGGTGCTGATGCTGGGCGGGCTGCAACTGGGGATGGTGGCGGCGTTGGCTGGCCGGATGCGGTTCCTGCAAGTTGATCAGGCGGATCAGTTTCGCCTGCTGGCCGATGAAAACCGTATCAATATCCGCCTATTGCCGCCATCGCGCGGCCTGATTTTCGACCGGCGCGGGGTATTACTAGCGGGTAATGAACAAAACTACCGCATCGTCATTGTGCGCGAAGATGCGGGCGATGTTGATCAGGCGATTGCCCGATTGGCGCGCATAGTCGACCTTGATCCGGCCGAAATTGCGCAGGCGCAAAAGGAAATGGCGCGGCGCAGCTCGTTCGTGCCGGTAACCATCACCGACCGCGCCACATGGGAAGATGTGGCCAGAGTGGCGGTGAACGCCCCCGCCTTGCCCGGGATTTCGCCCGATGTCGGCATGTCGCGCATTTACCCGTTTGAGGGTGATTTTGCCCACATATTGGGCTATGTCGGGCCTGTAAGTGACTATGATCTGAGCCGTCTGGATGACAAAGACCCATTGTTGCAGATCCCGCGTTTTCAGATCGGCAAATCCGGGGTCGAGGCCAAGTTAGAGCGTGATTTGCGCGGCTCAGCCGGGACACGGCGCATCGAGGTTAATGCGGTGGGCCGGGTGATGCGCGAACTGGACCGCAAAGAAGGCCAGCCCGGTTCCTCGGTGCAATTGACCGTCGATCAGACGCTGCAGAACTTTGTGCAAGCGCGTCTGGTGGGGGAAAGCGCTTCGGCGGTGGTGATGGATGTGACAAATGGCGATGTGCTGGCGCTGGGCTCGGCACCTTCGTTTGATCCAAACAAGTTTGTGCACGGTATTTCGGTGGCTGATTACAATGCCTTACTGGAAAACCCTTATCGTCCACTGGCCAACAAGTCTGCGCAGGGCACCTATCCGCCCGGCTCGACCTTCAAAATGGTGGTGGCGCTTGCGGCGTTGGAAGATGGGGTAATTGATACCAAGGAAAAAATCATCTGTACCGGCTATACCGAATTGGCGGGGCGCAGGTTCCACTGTTGGCGCCGCGGCGGGCACGGCAAGGTCGATCTGGTGCGTTCCCTGCGTGAAAGCTGTGACGTTTTCTATTATGAAATGGCCAAGAGGGTAGGGATCGAGAAGATCACAAAAATGGCCAGAAAACTGGGGTTGGGAATGCGCCACGATCTGCCCCTGTCCGGTATCGCCAGCGGCCTGACCCCAACCAAAGCCTGGAAGCTTGAGAACCGCAGCGCCGAGTGGGTTATCGGCGACAGCCTCAATGCCGGGATCGGGCAGGGCTTCGTGCTGACATCGCCCCTGCAACTGGCGGTGATGACCGCGCGCCTTGCCACGGGCCGCGCAGTTGTGCCGCGAATGGTGCGCACGCTCAACGGTATCGAAGAACCTTATCAGGAACCCGCGGCGCTGGATATTGATCCCGAAAACCTGAATGCAGTCCAACGCGGCATGTATGAAGTAGTCTATGGTCAGCGCGCCACCGCCGGGCGATCAAAAATCGTCGCTGATGGCAAACGCATGGCGGGTAAAACCGGCACCTCGCAAGTACGCAATATCACCGCCGCCGAACGCGCTGCCGGGGTAACAAAGAACGAAGATCTTCCGTGGGAACGGCGCGACCACGCGCTGTTTGTGTGCTATGCCCCGCATGACGCCCCGCGCTATGCGGTTTCGGTGGTGGTGGAACATGGCGGCGGCGGTTCGGTTGCCGCGGCACCGATAGCGCGCGACATCATTTTACATGCGCTCTATGAAGGCCTGCCGCCCCTGTCGGCTTATCCCTCCTCGCAACGCAGCACCATTCGCGAGCTGCAAGACAGCCTCGAATTGCGCGCGCCCGGCGAGCCGACCCAGATCAGGGGCGGGCGGGCATGAGCTTTCTTGAATACAACCTTAAAGTCACCCCCACCGGCATCCGCAAAGTGCTTTACTTGAACTGGTTTTTGGTACTTTTGCTCAGCTCGGTCGCGGTGATCGGGTTTTTGATGCTCTACTCGGTGGCGGGCGGCTCGTTTCAGCCCTGGGTCGAACCCCAGATGAAGCGCTTTGCCCTTGGGCTGGGGCTGATGTTCTTTATCGGTATGGTGCCGATCTGGTTCTGGCGCTCGATCTCGGGCACGGCCTATCTGATCTCGCTGGTACTTTTAGTGCTGGTTGAGGTTATGGGCGAAACCGGGATGGGCGCGCAGCGCTGGCTGAACCTTGGCTTCATGCGCCTGCAACCCAGCGAACTGGCCAAGATCGGGCTGGTTATGGCGCTGGCGACCTATTACGACTGGCTTGATTTATCACGCATTTCCAAACCCTTGTGGATTTTACCACCGCTGGCGCTGATCGCAGCGCCGACCTTGCTGGTGCTACGCCAGCCTGACCTTGGCACCTCGCTTCTGCTGATCGCGGGCGGCGGGGCGATGATGTTTTTGGCCGGGGTGAACCTGTTTTATTTCCTTGCGGTGATTGTGATTGGCGTTGGCGTGGTGGCGGCGGTGTTCTTGACCCGAGGTACCACTTGGCAGCTTTTAAAAGACTACCAATACGGCCGTATTGATACCTTTCTGGACCCCGCCAGCGACCCTTTGGGGGGTGGCTATCACATTACACAGTCGAAAATCGCCCTTGGCTCGGGCGGCTGGACCGGGCGTGGTTTCATGCAAGGCACCCAGTCGCGGCTGAATTTTCTGCCCGAAAAGCACACCGATTTCATCTTCACCACTCTGGCCGAGGAATTTGGTTTTCTCGGAGCCGCCTCGCTTTTGGCGCTTTATGTGCTGATCATCGTCTTTTGCGTGATCTCGGCCCTGCGCAACCGTGACCGTTTTTCGTCATTGTTAACCCTAGGGGTTGCGGTGACTTTCTTCCTGTACTTTTTCATCAACATGTCGATGGTGATGGGGCTGGTGCCGGTGGTCGGCGTGCCGCTGCCTTTGGTCAGCTATGGCGGTTCGGCGATGCTGGTTTTAATGCTGGGTTTTGGGCTGGTGCAAAGCGCTCATGTGCACAGGGCGCGCTCAAAATAACAGACCTGAAAAGGGTGGTGGTATGCCTGTAAATGTACTTTTTTCTGCCCGGGCGGGTCTTTGGGAAAACTATGAGGACCCGTTGCTAACCGCCCTGAATGAGATCGGCGTCAACGTCAACCTGTCGCGCAACATACCACCCTGTGATGTCGATTATGTCGTTTTCGCCCCCAATGGCCCTGTTTCAGATTTTACCCCCTATACCCGCACCAAAGCCGTGTTGGGCCTGTGGGCAGGGGTGGAAAGCATCACAGGGAATACGACCCTGACCCAGCCACTTGCGCGCATGGTTGACCCCGGCATGACCGAAGGTATGGCGGAATGGGTCGCCGGCCACGTGCTGCGTCATCATCTGGGAATGGATGTGGATATCTGCCGGGCGGATACCGGGTGGCAGCCGCATATCGCGCCCCTGGCGCGCGACCGTCAGGTCGGTGTGATGGGGTTGGGGGCGCTGGGGTCTGCCTGTGCCAAAACTCTGGCCGGTCTGAACTTTGATGTTTTAGGGTGGAGCCGCAGTGCGAAAGACATTGCCGGTGTCGAAACCTTCTCGGGTCCTGCCGGGCTGGACGAAATACTGCGGCGATCAGAAATCCTTGTGCTGCTTTTACCGTTGACTGACGCAACCGGGAATATTCTGAACGCGCGGACTCTTGGACTTTTGCCCGGGGGCGCAATTGTTATTAACCCGGGCCGTGGTCCATTGATTGATGACGCAGCCTTGCTGGAGGCACTCAAAACCGGTCAGATCGCGCATGCAACCCTTGACGTTTTTCGCACTGAACCCTTGCCACCCGAGCATCCGTTTTGGGCGCAGAAGAATGTGACCGTGACTCCGCATATCGCCTCGGAAACCCGACCCATATCAGCCTCAAAAATGATTGCCGAAAATATCCGCAGAGGAGAGATGGGTGAGCCCTTTTTACATCTGGTTGACCGTAAAGCGGGTTATTGAGAAACCGTACTGCAAGGATTTTGGAAAATCCTTGTTCAAGCGCTTTCGAAAGCGCTTGGTGCGTATCGGAACCAATTCTGTAAAATTTGCAAAAACGCTGGTTTGGCGCAGGCGAATTTGTAAAAACACCTCTAACAGATAGGCAAGTTTTTCAAATATGGCCCAAAAACCCTATCGCTCCATCCAAATCGTCACCGGCCCGTCATTGATCAGAGACACGGCCATGTCTGCTCCGAAAACTCCATTTGCCACTTCAATGCCGGCGTCAGACAGGTTTTTTGAAAACAACTCATAAAGCTGTTCGCCCTCATCTGGCGCGGCGGCGGTTGAAAAACCCGGCCGATTGCCGCGCGATGTATCTGCCGCCAGCGTGAACTGGCTGACCACCAAAGCGCTTCCGCCGGTATCTGTTAGTGCGCGGTTCATACGTCCGGCGTCATCGCGAAAGATACGTAGTTTCAATATCTTATCGGCAAGTACGCGGGCGTTTTCTGCATTGTCGCCTTGCATCGCACAGACCAGAACCAACAACCCCGGGCCAATCTCACCCACGACTTTGCCGTCAACCTTCACGGCGGCTTCGCTGACCCGTTGAATAAGCGCCCTCATGCCAGTTCCTCCTGCCACGGCGGATTGGCCCCGGCCCGTGACACTGTAATTGCAGCGGCCCGCACACCCAGTTCAACCGCCGGGCGTATCCCCTCAAGTGTCGCCCCTCGCAACTTTGATTTATCCATCAATCCGCCCCTTTCAAGTCCGGCCAGAACCCCCGCGTTAAACGTGTCCCCGGCCCCAATAGTATCAATAATATCAACGCTTTGGGCTGGTACATGGTCGCCGCCCGCTGCGCTGCGAACTTGCACTCCGCTCGCACCTTTGGTGATCAAAACCAGCGCCGCGCCACCCTGTAAAATGTCGTCCGCGCCAATACCCAGCCAATCCAGATCTTCGTCTGAAAGCTTGACAATATCTGCCACCGACAGCAACCGCTCAAGGCGGCTGCGATATGCGGTTTCGTCGGTGATGAACGACGGGCGGATATTCGGGTCTATCATGGTTACATGGGTTTTGGTCGCCTTCAACATCAAGGCTTCATAAGCGCTGCCACACGGCTCAGAAACAAGCGAAATACCTCCAAAAAACAATGCCTTAACCTGATTTGGCAATGTGGGAAGATCGCCCGTGTCCAGCATCCGCCCGGCGGTGTTTTCGTCATAAAAGGCGTACTGCGCTTGCCCGTTGGTCAGCGTGACAAAGGCAAGAGTGGTCGGTCGGTCCGCGCGTGATGCAAGCGAGTAGTCAACCCCCGCCTGTGTCAAGGCGTCTGTCAGCGCTTTACCGAACAAGTCATTGGAAAGACCCGAGAAAAATCCGATTTCCACCCCGAGCCGTCCAAGCGCGATTGCGGTATTGAACACCGCCCCACCGGGAAATGGCGCGAAAGCGGTGCCGCCTTCGGTCGTCTGACACGGCAGCATGTCAATAAGGGCTTCTCCGGAACACAGGATCATCAGGCTTCCTTTTGGCTGTGAAAGGCATAATCGCGCAACCGCGTCGGCGCAATCATTGATGCGTTCATCTTCCACATAACCTGCGAAATTGGGGTGAAAGCCGCGTATTTTGGACCGGACAAGGCAGGGCGAAAGTGCTCGAACCCAACGGTTCAATTCTTTCCGCACTGTTCCTTACGGAGCGAAACAGGCATATAACCTATTGGTTTTGTGCAATTAAGTAACCAATACCCCCGGCGAGGATCAGGCCAAGGATAACCGCAAAAGTTATTTTCCAGGCCGACCAGGGTCGTTCACCCTGCACCTTGCCGCTTTGGCCGTTAACCACAAAGCAATAGCTTTTCCCACGGTATTTATATGCAGCCATCCAAACCGGTAAAAGAACATGCTTGAAGGTTATATCGCGGACAATGGTGTCGATATTGTGCACCCGTTGCTCATCCCCGCCGATGTCAAACTTCACGTCACGCAAGATCACCCGATCCATATGCGCGCGCGCCTCGTCATAGCCCTGTGGCAGCTCGACCGCATAACCCTCTGCGGCAAATCCGGCAAGAAAATCGGGCCGGTATGGTTCCAGCGCCGATAAATCCCACGGCTGAAGCGCGTCCGTATAACGTTTGGGCAGGCTGCGCGATGCCAGCACTAACACATCATCAAAAAACCGCGCGACCCGACCTGATTTCGGCCGCCAGCGGATTTTACGCACTCTTTGGGTGGTCTTTTTACCGTTACGTGTGACGGTGCGTGTGACGTAATACGCGGTGCCGCGCTGGCCGCTATACTTTGACTTGGTGTCGGCGTCAAAGGTCCAGTAGGGTACGTAAATACCCTGTAATTTCCGTCCCTTACGCGCATATTCCTGCAAGCCGTTCGGGGCGAACCACAACCGTCCCAGCCACTCACCCATTGCCTTTCTGGCGGTGCGTTCTTCAAGTGCAAAGGGTACCACACCTTTGGGTTTGATCTGACGATGCGTGCCGGTGTCAGTGACAACCGGAGTGGCGCAAAAAGGACATTCGGTGGCGTGACTGCCGCCGTCAAAGCTGATGTGAGCGGCGCAGTTGGGGCATGAAAGTATGCGTAACTCTTCGACTTCGGCATCTGGAAGCTGGGCATTCAGGGCGGTGTTGAAATCAAGCTCTTTGATCGCCGCCACCGCGCCTGCGCCTTCGTCAATTTCGGAATGAAACCCGCAATGGTCGCAAGTCAGCCCGCCCTTTGCTGCGTCAAAGCGAAGGTCTGCACCGCATTGCTCGCAAGGAAAGCGGTGTTCCTCGCCGGTGTCTTCCGGGGCAGGAGGAGGGGTATTTGCCATAGGTTTTTATGCCCCAGGAGGGGGCGGTGGCAGAACGGTAAAAAGCTGCGCCAGCTCCGTTACATCCTCGGCCAGTTTCCAGCCGTCCAGCCCGGCGGTCCAGACGTGGGTTTCGCGGGTAAGCGAGCCATCTGCAGCCATGCGGCCCAACGCGGCCTTTGAAAACGGGCCTTTGGTTTTGCCGCCTTCGGCAATGTGCCAGACATGTTCGGCCGGTGGCGGCGGGGGTGGTGCCGGTTGCGCGGCGGGGGCCGCGCCCCATGGCCCGCTGTGGGCCATATTTTGCGCCACTGCCATGCCCATGCCCATACCAAGCCCGGCCCCCATGCCGCCGCCGCCAGCGGGATTGCGCGCAGCGGCAGTCATGGCTTCGGCGGCCGAGTATTGGGTAAACTTACCAAGGTCACCGGCCAACCCCATCGAGGTGCGTTTGTCCAATGCTTCTTCGACCGCAGGTGGCAAGCTGATGTTTTCAATGTAAAATTCAGGTATTTCCAACCCGTATTCAGCTACTACCTCGCTGATTGCGGTGGCAACCAATTTGCCAAGGTCGCCAGTGTTGGCCGCCATGTCCAGAACCGGAATTCCAGATCCTGCGACAACGCGGCTAAACTCCTGTACGATGATATTTCGCACCTGAAAGCTGATCTCGTCCATGGTAAATTCGCCGTCCGTGCCAACGATTTCAGTCAGGAAACGGCCGGGGTTGGTTACGCGCACCGTGTAAGTGCCATAGGCGCGGATGCGGGTCGGGCCAAACTCGGGATCACGCAGCATGATCGGGTTCTTGGTGCCCCATTTGAGGTCGTTGAAGCGGGTAGTATTGACGTAGTAAATCTCGGACTTGAAGGGCGATTTGAAACCGTGATCCCAGTGTTGCAGAGTGGTCAGGATCGGCATGTTATTTGTCTCGAGCATATAAAGCCCGGGCGTGAACACATCCGCCAACTGGCCTTCATGTACAAAAACCGCCGCCTGTCCCTCGCGCACCGTCAGCTTGGCGCCATACTTGATCTCGTGATCTTCACGCTCAAACCGCCAGACCATTGTATCGCGGGTATCATCAACCCAATGAATAACGTCGATAAACTCACCGGTCAGAAAATCCAGAATTCCCATTTTTGCTTCTCCTTCAGGGTCTAGGCGGAGCCGCCGATAAGCTCGGCAGCAATCATTGTTACAATCGGGCGGGCCTCGGCCTCGGTCATGCCGGGCGTCAGGCGTCTGTCATAGAGCATACGCAATAGAAGTTCGTCATGCGCGGTCAAAAGACCAAATTCGCCGTCATCATTGAAGATCGAGGGCCGGGCATCGGCGCTGTCATTGGGCAGGCCAAGGCTTTGGGCAATTTCTTCATGAATGCATGCGCGGCGCAACAGATCCGGGTGTTCGCCGCGAATGATGATAACGCCCTGCGCATATTCGCTGGAGCCGCTGGAAGATGCGGCGAAGGCCAGGCAATAGGTGTCACGCGCCATGTCCAAGGCCGCGGACAGTGCGGCAGGGCTGATCCCCGGCACGATCCGTTTAAGTTCGGGGCCCAAGCGTTCACGTTCATCTTCGTTGACTATGAAAATATGAAGGTTGGTGCGTGTCTCGGACGGGGTAAAGTTGAGCCCGGTAAGACCCGACAGGCGAGAGGTATAGCGCGCGACCTCGCGGGTATCGATCTGACGCTGACTTTCGGGCACCGATGCGCCAAAGGTCACGTCATAACGGATTGGATTGGCCCAGCGGTGCAACGTGCTGTTATCCTCATGCGCAATCAACCGTCCAGAACGTTCTGAGTATTCCTGATAAAAGGCGATGCGCAGGAAGTTTTGGGTTAGGTTTCGGGCATTAAACGGCACGTCCGGCCCGCCACCGTCGGTGCGCAGCAGGCCGTGGGTCAAAAGCGAGTTTTGAACTCGTGAATAATAGGCCTCAGCCTTCAGGCTTGCTGCTGATTGGATCCCAGCCTCAGGCCGGGTTGGCGCGATGGGTGTCGAGGATGGCCCAAACGACACGTCGCACCCCGCCAGCAAGATTGCCCCTGCCAGCACAACTTGCGCAAAAAACCCGCTACGCAATGCCTGCATCAGGCGTTCGAAACCGAGGTGCCGACGTTGTCGCCAACCCCGTCGCCGCGCGCCTTGGCAGAAGACAACGTGGCCTTGAGTTCGGCCTCCATCTTTTTAAGCTCCTCTTCCGCAGACGCCCGGCGCGCTTTGCCTTCGTCGGCGATGGCCAAGCTTTCCTCGATCGTGGCAATCAGGTTAGCGTTGGCCGACTTAATCGCTTCGATGTCGAAGACGCCGCGCTCCATTTCCTCGCGCACCATACGATTGGCCTCGCGCAGGTTCTCGGCGTTGGATTTGAGCAGTTCATTAGTGAGATCATTGGCGTCTTTAACAGCCACCGCCGCCTCGGTTGAACGCTGGATCGTCACGGCCTGGGCCAGTTGGGTTTCCCAAAGCGGTACGGTATTTACCAGGGTCGAGTTGATCTTGGTGACAAGCGACTTGTCGTTTTCCTGAACCAGCCGAATGGAAGGCAGGCTTTGCATTGTCACCTGACGGGTCAGTTTCAGGTCATGCACCCGACGTTCAAGATCGTCGCGTGCTGCCCTGAGATCACGCAATTCCTGCGCTTTGATTACGCCCTGATCTTCGGGCGCGGCTTCAACCTCGGCAATCTTGGCCGGAATGGTTTTTTCATCAAGCTCAGTCAGTTTTTCTTCTCCGGCCGTTATGTAAAGCGCCAGTTCGTTGTAAAAATCCAGCGTCTTTTCATAAAGCTTATCAAGGCTTTTGATGTCGATTAACAACGTATGTTCATGACCCAGAAGGTTATCGGTTACCCGGTCAATCTGGCCCTGCACATCTTCGAAACGCGCCATGAACTTGGCGGCAGGGGCGGCACGGCCCAAAAGTTTTTCCCACCACGAACGCTTGCGCCGCATATCAAGTTCAGAGATTGAAAAACCGCGAATGGTGGTGACGATGTTGCGCAAGCTGTCGCCTGCCGGGCCAACATCCTTGTTGCGCACGCCTTGCAGCATTTCCTGGCTGATCACCTGAAGTTCGGCCTGCGCACCCGAGCCAAATTCGATGATCGACTGGGTGTTAGCCATGTCAATCTCGTCCATGCGCTTTTTAATCTCGGCGCTTGTCGGTTTGTCCGCTTCGGCAAGTGGCACCAGCGCGGTTGAAGGCTCGGGCAAAATAACCGCCGAAATCTCCTCAACCTCTTTCAGCGCGGCCTGCGCCTGTTCACGAATTGTCTGTGTCATCATTTACTCCCTCATTAAAACTTGTCTAAACGCACACCTTCGCGTGCCAGTCGTTCGCGAAGCACCTCGATTTCCACATCAAGATCACTGCGATCATCGGATAAAAGCTTTTTGTTCTGGGCGGCAAAGTTGGCCTCCAAATCGTCCAGAAGTGCCTCATATTTCGCCCGCGCATCAGTATTGCGGCTACGCGCGTAAATATCAGCAAACCGGGCCGTGGCGTCGCGCGCGCCCTTCAGATAAACGCTGAGGTATTTGCGACTGGCGGTCAGGTCGCGCGGATCGTCCTCGATGGTGCGAAACATGTTGCGTGCGGTTACCTGAAAAGATTCAACACGGGTTTCAAGCCCGCGATCACGGGCGCGTTTGATGGCGTCAATCATGGCCGCAAGGTGTTTTTCAGCCTCGCCAACTGCGCGCGCCACGCGGTCGGTCTGAAACTCGTCCACCCCTTCAAGTCCCTTGTTCTTCATCGGATCAAGCCCGAAGGAAAATCCATGCAGCACCGCGCCAACTACTGCAAAAATAACTGAATTCAGTAGGTTACCACCAACAAAGCCCGCGAGAAACAGCCCGGCCCCGGTTAGGAGCGAGCCAAAAAGCTTGCGCGGAATGGCGGGGCGGCGTGCGATTTTGCGCGCCATGTAAGCTTCCTCGGCCAGAAGGCCTTCGCGCGTTAGCCATGCTGCGAGTATGAGCAGACCAAAGGCCGCAAGGCTGATCGCCATTCCCGTAGGTTCGCGGAAAAAAGCGGTAACAACCAATGGTAAAGGCACCAAAAACAGAAAGTTGACACGCCCCCCGGCTCGGGTTCGGGTCTTGCCGTCAAACGGGTTTTTTGCCGCCCCGGGGGCTTCATCATTTGGCCCGTCCGGGCTGTGCTGACCACCAAAACGCTGTGCCATCAGCCGCCCCCTGTAACGGTCACATAAAGGATCAGTGCCAATAGCATGAAGAAAGCCAGTTTTTGCAGGCCGGTTCCGGTCACGTCTGTCCCCTCTGATGCCCGTTGCGCTCAATGACAAATATATAGGGTATGAAGCGGTCAATCACCAGCATCGGCCCTCATTTTTGCTGCTCGGCATGGCGTTCGATGTTCAATTTGCGTGAATAACCCGATTGCAGTGCCTCAACGGCAAACAAAACCACGACCGAGAAATAGAAAGTGCTTTTGGACATCGGGATCAGGTCATGATCCATTATCCGCAACTGCAATGTGTCGTCATGCATAGCGTGTGCTGCGGCTGGTCCGGCCTCGCCTAAAAGGACGACCCCGACGATCAGCAGGATGAAAAGACCCAGAACTTCGTACATCCGGTTTTTCTCCAAAAACCGTGTAACCCCGTCCGCCAAGGCAAGCATGGCCAACCCCGAGATAAGAATGGCCGCTGCCAGGATCGGGAAAACGTCGGTTATTGCCAGCGCTGAAAGCACAGAATCGAAGCTGAAAATCAGGTTCATCATGACAATGATCGCTACCACCGAGGCCGCTGATTTCCCCGATTTCTGGTGCATGTCGGTATCAAGATGGTCAATTGACAGCATATGGCTGATTTCCTTCACCGCCGTATACATTATGAAAACGCCACCAAAGATAAATACCACGGTGGCAAAATTTACCCCGCCCTCGAGAATGCCGGGGATGTCAAAGATATAGAACGGTGTCGACATGGCGTCGATCAACTGGATCATCGCGAATAAAAGCACCACTCGCAAAGCCACGGCGATGATAATGCCCCAATAACGCACCGCAGCTTGGCTGGCGACCGGCGCACGCTGGCTTTCGATTGAGATGTAAAGCAGGTTGTCAAAGCCCAAAACCGCTTGCAGAAAGCATAGCATTAGCAGGTTGATAAGATTTTCAACGGTTAACAGGTCGGCCATTCTTAGCTCCTAAAATGTCTTTCACACCAGCATAGGTACCGTGAAGGGCAGGGCAAGGGGAATAGGTCGGGCTTTTACCCGTGCAGTCGGGTCGCTCAGACGCCGACCTCGGGTCCACGGCAGAACAAGTGATCTTGCACTGGACGCGCCACATAGGTGCGTTTGTCGTCCTCATCTTCTGTCAATAGTGCGTACAATCCATCACCATCCAAACTGAAGCGCCAACATGATGCGTCCGGTTCATCCTCGTAGACAAAACAGATAGAGCCCGCTGCCTCATACCAGTTTCCACGCTTGCACTGGCCATCAAGAAAGGACCACCAAACTTGGCGTCCGGGCAGGTATTGTTCGCCGCCATAGGTTTCGCCCTCGACGCTGAAATGAAAGGTTTTACCCCGTGTTGCGGCGTCAAACTGCGTGCCAGTCAACGTGTCCTGTGCCAACACGGGCATTGTGGTAAGGCTGATTGCACACAGAACTGAAATAACTCGGACCATGACCCAGCTTAACGCGCCTTATGCCATTTCGCCAGTTCCCGTCGCATGACCCGGCGCCAAAGGGGCGGGATCAGGGCAATCGCAGCCATCACCGGCAGTGAATACGGCAACATCGGTGCCTCGCCTTTCGTTGGTAAACGCAAGGCCGGGTAGGGGCGGGTCGCATTGGCGTGATGGTCCGAGTGGCGAGGTGCGTTCAACATCAGAAACGAGGTAAAGAAATGCGGTGAATTCCAACTATGTGCCGGGCGCATTGGTTCGAGGGACCCGTCCGGCCCCACAGCCCGTTGCAACCCATAATGCTGCACATAATCAGAAAGCAACAATTGAATTTGAGCGTATCCCGCCAGACCGATCAGGGCGCCAAGGCCTGCAGGTCCCGCCAGCAACGCCGCAAGAGCCAGCGTTAAGCCTGCACCGCCAATATTAATGAAATAGGGGTTCAAACTGCGGTTATGCTCAGCCTTCAGCCCGGCACTAAATGATCCCGGCCAGGCGCGTAAGGCAAAGCGATAAAACCCCTCGCCCATGCGCGCCGAATTGGGGTCTTTTGCCGATGCGGCCCAGAGGTGGTGCACCTTGTTATGGACCGAGGCATGGTGGCCGAACAAAAGGGATGTGTAAACCGGAACGCCCAGCCAGTGCAGAGCTGCTGGCCGGTGGATAAGTTCATGTGCGTTGGAGTTGGATACCTGACCAAAGAACAATCCGGCGGCGAAAAACAAACCAAA
>JAAEUB010000343.1 GCA_024227755.1 Paracoccaceae bacterium
GTCCAGTGCTGGACCAGGATCCTGATCATCCACTCCGATACGGCATTTAACCGTTACGGGAATGGAAACACTAGCCTTCATCGCCCTGACACATTTTGCAACCAGAACCGGTTCACGCATCAAACAGGCACCAAGTGTACCCGACTTCACCCGAACTGAGGGACAACCGACATTGAGGTTTATTTCATCATACCGATATTCCGCGCCAATCGAGGCTGCTAATGCAAGTTTTGCCGGATCACTGCCACCCAGTTGCAATGCAACATGAGAAACCTCACCACAACCATTTAAAAGATAATCACGGTCACCACGAATAACAGCATCTGCGACAATCATCTCCGAATAAAGCAACGCATGTTTGGACAACACACGGTGAAAAAACCGGCAATGACGATCAGTCCAGTCCATCATGGGGGCGATGGAAAATATTTTGTCTTTATTTTTCAATGCTTTATGATACATTACATCAGCCTAAACCAAGAACAAAAGTGTACGAAAGTGGATAAGATTGTACGGGTTTGTATTGCATTTGATCTCAGAGTACACGGAATTTTTACGGATAATAGAAAGTGTACGGGTCATGGAAACTATAGTTAAAACAAAAGAAGGAAGTCAATTGGTGACCTAAACGATCTTCATATCTCGGATCTGTTAGAGGTGGGCAAACCTATCAGGCGTTCCAATAGCGAGGCATCGGTGGTCTCAGCCGCTGATGGCATCCGCCTGCTGCTTTTCGAAATGATGACATGCTACTGCGCGAAGGTCTGATATCTGTTGCATGACTGGCTGTGTCGCGCCACAGGTCTGGGTCGCGAGGGGACAGCGCGGGTGATAATAACAACCCGACGGCGGCGAGAGTGGTGAGGGCACCTCTCCTTCGATGGTGTCAAAATGGACCAGTTCTTCCGCATCCAGTACCAGCTTGGGAACGCTGCCGAACAACGCAGCGGTATAAGGGTGGGCAGGTTCACCAAATACTTGCGCCACTGGGCCCAGTTCAACAATACGCCCGAGATACATCACCGCCACACGGTCGCTGACGTGCTGCACTACTGACAGATCATGGCTGATGAAGACCGAAGTGAGTCCCAGATCGCGCGTAAGTTCCAGAAAGAGGTTGATGATCTGCGCCTGGATCGACACGTCGAGCGAGGCCACAGGTTCATCGCAGATCAACACATCGGGCTGCATCGCAAGGGCGCGGGCAATGGCGATCCGCTGACGCTGGCCGCCTGAGAATTGGTGCGGATAGCGGTCGACCCAGACGGGATCCAGGCCAACCCGTTCAAACCAGCTCGCAACATAGCTGGGCGCCTCTGACTTTGTGGTCAGCGTGTGGGCGATTGGTCCTTCGGCCACGGTGTTGCCAACCTTCATGCGGGGATCCAGGCTGGCAAAAGGGTCTTGAAATACAGTTTGCACACGGGTCGTGACCTTGGAGCCGTTTTTCATCACTGGTGCGCCGCCAATCACCACCTTTCCAGAGGTGGGCGGCAGAATGCCCGCGATGAGACGACCAAGCGTGGACTTGCCGCAGCCAGATTCGCCCACCAGCCCCAGTGTCTCACCCTTGCGGACTGACAGCGTAACATCAGACACCGCGCGCACCGACCGCGTCTCGACCTTGCCACCCAGCTTGGCGGCGATCTTTTCGCCGGTTGTCAGATTGGGCCCGAATATCTGGCTTACATTGTCGATGCTTAGAAAATCGCTCATGCCGACACCTCATCACGCTGGCTCACGGGATAAAAGCAGCGCCAGCCGCGGCTGTCTTGCACTGTCATGTTGGGTTCTGTACTACATCTGTCAGTGGCCCTGTCACAGCGCGGTGCAAAGGCGCAACCTGGTGGCAGAGACAAAAGCGATGGCGTCGTACCGCGGATCTGCGTCAATGGCGCACCGGGTTTGGCCGTTGCAGGCAGTGATGCAATCAAACCGGCAGTATAGGGATGGCGGGGGTCACGCAGAAGCGTGGCCGTCTGCCCCTGTTCGACGATGCGGCCCGCATACATCACCGCAAGTTTGCTGGCGAGGCTGGACACCACAGCAAGGTCATGGCTTATCCAGATCATTGCGGTACCTGTTTCGCGTGCAAGATCGCGCATCTGGAACAGGATCTGTGCCTGGATGGACACATCAAGCGCCGTCGTCGGCTCATCTGCCACAATCACTGAAGGGCGATGCAAAAGAGCGATGGCAATTGCCACTCGCTGTCGCATCCCACCGGAAAACTCATGTGGATAGGCGCGCAGCCGTGCAGCCGCCGATGGGATACCCACCTGCGTCAGCAACTCTGCGGCGCGTATTTCGGCCGCGCGGTTGCCCAGCCGCTCGTGGGCGTCAATAGCCAGCTTCATCTGCTGGCCAATCGTCAGCATCGGGTTAAGAGTCGCAATCGGATCCTGAAAAATCATCGATATTTCGCGGCCACGGCGGGACCGCAGTGCCACATCAGACAAGGTGGTCAACTCGGTCCCGTTTAATTTGATGGAACCTTCCACGATACGTCCCGGCGCATCCACCAACCCCAACAAGGAAAAGCCGGTGACAGTCTTGCCCGAACCGCTTTCACCAACAAGCCCCATAATCTCGCCCTTGGCCAGATCGAAAGACACGCCGTCCACCGCCTTGAGCACACCTGCACGGGTGAAAAAATGTGTGCGAAGATTTTTGACGCTGAGAACTGTTTCGCTCATCTGCGTAGCCTGGGATTAAATTGATCCCGCACCTGGTCGCCAACAATGTTGATGGCCACGATCAGAATGATCAACGCTACGCCGGGATAAACGGAAATCCAGTATCGCCCGCTCATCATATAAGGAAAACCGTTGGAGATTAGCATGCCCAACGATGGCTCTGTCACCGGCAATCCCAGGCCCAGAAAGCTTAGCGTCGCCTCAAGTGAAATCGAATTGGCGATTTGCACGGTGGCCACCACAATTAACGGCGGGGTGCAGTTGGGCAGAAGGTGGCGCACCACCACCAGCCACCCACTCAGCGGCGTGGCTAGGGCGGCCTCGATATAGTCCTTGCCACGCTCGGCCTTGGCGGCCCCATAAGCGGTGCGCGCAAAATAGGCATATTGCGCCGCAACCAACGCTCCGATTAGCTGCGCCTTGCCCTGTCCCAGCATTGCCACGATCACCAATGCCAGCAGGATCGCCGGGAAAGATAGTTGCAGATCGACCAATCGCATGATCAAAGCCTCGATTCGCCCCCCCACATAGGCGGCAAGGATCCCTAGCGCCGCACCGGCGGTAAGTGACACAAATCCCGCAGCGAGCCCTATCTGAATAGATATACGCAACCCATAGAAGATGGCTGACAGCAAGTCGCGCCCCTGCGGATCGGTACCCAGGACATGCGTGTACCCGCCCGATCCCACAAACCCTGGCGGCCTGCGGGAGTCCATCAAAGACAGATTTGCCAGATCATAGGGGTTCTGAGGCGAAACAATCGAAGCGAAAATCGCCAGCAGGATCATCACCACCACGACGACCAATGCCACGACAGCAATCTTGTTGTCTCTAAATTCCGCCCAGAAACGGCTCAAAGGTGTGCTTGTGTCGCTCATGCTGATACCCCATGGCGCACCCGCGGGTCGATCAGGGCAAAAACCAGATCGATTACGAAGTTTATGGTCACGAAAAGAAAGGCCACAAGGATCAAGTAGGCAACCATCACAGGGCGGTCGAGAACCCCGATGCTGTCAATGATAAGTTTGCCCACTCCCGGCCAGGAAAAAATCGTTTCGGTCACGACAGCAAATGCAAGCGTCGACCCCAATTCAAGTCCGAAGACAGTAATGATCGGGATGGAGATGAGTTTAAGCAGATGTCTGCGCAAAATCGTGCTCTCCGACAGGCCCGCAGCGCGGGCAAATTTGATGGTATCAGTCAGCATAATCTCGCGTGTGCCAGCGCGGGCCAGGCGGATCATCATCGCCAGTTTGAACAGCGCAAGATTGATGGCCGGTAGTACGATATGAGACAACCCGTTGAAAGTGAGAAAGGACCAGGAAATTCCCCAGATCTGAACAGTTTCACCGCGTCCGCCTGCCGGCAGCCAGCCAAAATTTACTGCAAAGACCAGAATCAAGATTAGCCCAACCCAAAAAGAGGGCACGGAAAAACCCAGCACGGAAACCGCCATGATTGTCTTGGCCAGCCAGCTATCGGGCCGGTAGCCTGCGTAGATGCCAAGATTCACACCGAGAACCGTGGCCGATATGACCGAGATTAATACCAGCTCCAGTGTCGCGGGCAGCCGCCCGCCAATAAGTTCCAGTACTGGCACGTTGTAGACAAATGAGCGACCCAGATCGCCCTGCAGCAGGTTAGAGATGAAGATGAAATATTGTTTGTAAAGCGGCAGGTCGAGACCAAGTCTGCGGATTACTTCCTCGCGGATTTCCTGAGGAGCCTCGGGCGGGGGCGGAAGGTGGGTGGGGTTGCCGATGGCATGGGCCCCAGAGGATACAATGATCGACATTACGGCCATGACCATGATGGCTTGTATAAAACGCTGGATGGTGTAGCCGAGCA
>JAAEUB010000344.1 GCA_024227755.1 Paracoccaceae bacterium
AGATTCTGACATGGCGTTTCTCCTTGTGCGGAATGCGAGAAACATCCGATTTTGTTCAGTTAATGATGATGTCTGCCTGAGATGTTCACTAAATCAACGACATGGCTTCCATGTCAAGAAGGGCTCAAAGCGGACTTTTGCCTACTCCTGAAAAGCAAGCGCTCACCAACCACACAACGCCACCACATCTTATCCGGCCGACATAACCCGCTAACCCGTGGCTGCCTTGATAGCCCGCGTAAACACATCCATCAGCGGCGCAATTTCCTCGCAACCTACGGACACCCGGAAGAACCCGTCAGACATCCCGAGAGCTGCACGCGCCTCGGGACTTAAAGCCCTGTGCGACGAGGTGGCGGGGTTGCTTAGCGTGGTATTGATATCACCAAGGGTCGGCGCAAACGCAAGATCGGGGGCGGCCAGAACCATCGCATTCGCCGCCGCGCGCCCGCCTGAAAGCTCAAAGCTGACCATGTTGCCGCCTTTGCCGCCCAAAAGATGCGCGGCGCGGTTGTGATCGGGGTGATCGGGGCGCATCGGGTAAAGAACCCGGGCAACACCTTCCAGCCCGGCCAGATGATCCGCTAAAAGCACTGCGTTTTCCTGCGCCTTGTCAAAACGCAGGTTGAACGACATCAACCCGCGTTCGCCAAGCCAGCAATCAAACGGGCTGGCGGTAAAGCCCATGGTCACGGCCACGTCGTTCATTTTCTGGTTAAGACCAGCGTCCTTTGCTGCCACATAACCCAGCAGCACGTCTGCGTGGCCCGCCAAAAGCTTGGTCACGGAATGCACGACAATGTCTGCGCCGCGCAAAAGCGCTTGATATGCGCGCGGCGTGGTGAAGGTATTATCGACGATCACGGTCAGGTCGTGTTCACGTGCCAGCGCCTGAATGCCCTCCATATCCGCGACCCGCAGGGTTGGGTTTGAAACCACCTCGACCAAGATGGCGCGGGTTTCAGGGCGAATTGCGGCGCGCATGGCGTTAACGTCCGTGGGGTCGGCCAAAGTCGCGGTGATGCCAAAACGCGGCAGGTCCTGTGTCAACAAGCGCATCGAGCGGCCGTAAAGCTGGTCGCCGCCAATTATGTGATCTCCGTGGTTCAGCAACCCCAGCAAAGCAGCCGTTACCGCCGCCATACCCGAACCAGTGATAAACCCACCCGTCGTCCCTTCAAGCGCATCAATCTTTTGCGCCAGAACTTCGGCGTTCGGATGCCCCTCGCGCGAATAGGCGTAGCCGTGCACCTCACCGTCATATTGCGCATCCAGCGCATCAAGGCTGGGCGAGGAATATACGACCGAGGGTGAAATCGGCGTCACCACGGGACGCGAGGCGCTTTCAGGCCAGGGGGGGCGTTTTACCGGGTCATCATTCATCTTTTGTATCCTCGTATTCAGCCGCGGAATTTTCGAAAATTCCGGTCAATTTTTTTCGAAAAAAATTGTCACCCTCGCAATTGCAGCTCACCCCGAAAGCGGGCAGCATTTTGTGCGTAATGGCGCGCACTTTGTTTCAGCCCGGCAATTGCCTTGTCATCAAGCGGGCGCACTACTTTTGCAGGCACTCCCATCACCAGTGATCCATTTGGTATCTCTTTGCCTTCAGTTACCAAAGCCCCTGCCCCGATCAGGCAATTCTTGCCGATTTTGGCCCCGTTCAGGATGGTTGCCCCCATTCCGATCAGGCTGCCTTCGCCAATCGTGCAGCCGTGCACGATCGCCTTATGACCGACAGTGCATCCCGCCCCAACGGTGACAGGAAACCCCGGATCGGCATGTAACACGCTGTTTTCTTGAATGTTCGAGCCTGCGCCGACCCTTATCGGCTCAGTATCTCCGCGCAAAACTGCGCCGAACCAGATTGAGGAACCAGCCTCCAGCACGACATCGCCGATCACCTGCGCGCCGGGGGCGACCCAGGCATCTTCGGCAATTTCCGGGCGCAAATCGCCAAGCGAATAAATACTCATGTCAGTCCCTCATATTCTGCCTGCAGCCCGCGCACATGTTCCGTCAGGTCCGGTTGTTGGCTGCGTCGCAGGCGGCTGGCGCTGACAATCTGTTTCAGACGTTTATTGGTTGCCTCAAGGTCGTCATTGATCAGCACAAAATCATAGGCGTCCCAATGGCTGATCTCATCCCAGCTTTTTTGCATGCGCCGTGAAATTACCTCGTCGTCATCCTGCCCACGGTTGACCAACCTGCTGTGTAATTCAGCAATTGACGGGGGCAGGAGGAAAATTGACAATGTATGCGGGGCCAGCACCGAGTTACGGATTTGCTGCGCGCCTTGCCAGTCGATGTCGAAAAGCACGTCTTGGCCTGCGTCAATCGCCTTTTGGACCGGGCCTAAAGGCGAGCCGTAGAAATTGCCAAAGACGTGGGCATGTTCCAGCATCTCACCCGCTGCCACCTGTGATTTGAAGCCTTCTTCGGAGGTGAAATGGTAATCCTTACCGTCGACCTCGCCCGCCCGCGGGATGCGGGTGGTGGCAGAAACCGAAAACAGGATATCACTGTCCCAGCTTCGCAGCCGACGTGCCAGTGTCGACTTGCCTGCCCCGGAGGGGGATGAGAGGATGATCAAAAGGCCCCGTCTTTTGCTCATGATTTACTCCACATTCTGTACCTGCTCACGCATCTGGTCGACGATGTGTTTGAGGTCAAGACCAATTCGCGTCAGTTCCTGAAACTGCGATTTTGAACAAAGCGTATTTGCCTCGCGGTTAAATTCCTGCATCAGAAAATCAAGTTTTCGTCCATGCGGGCCCGCGCCGCCTAAAAGGCTTCGCGCCGCGGCCACGTGGGCGTCAAGCCGGTCAATCTCTTCGCGGATGTCGGATTTCACCGCGATCATTGCCAATTCCTGCGCCACCCGGTCAGGGTCGGCATTGTCGACGTTTTCCATCACCCGCGCCAGATTGGAACGCAAGTTTTCGACCTGCGCCGAAGCGCGCGCCTTCGCCGCCACCTGAGCCTCGCCGACCAAAGCCGCCGTCTGGTCCAACTGTCCGTTCAGAACACCGGCCAATGCGGCCCCTTCGCTGGCGCGCATTTTATTAAAGGCAGTCAGCAGTGTGGGAATTTGCGCCGTCAGGGCCAGCAAAAGTGGTTTGCTGTCGCCTTCAGGCGCTGCATTTTCCACCACGCCGCGCATTGCAGCGATCTCAACCGGGCTGGGGGCGCCAAGCGCGACCCCGTGGCTTCCCGCCTGATGGCTTATTTCAGCCAGCATCGCCAGGGCGCGCTCTAATCCCGCAGCGCTCAGTGCCTGTGCGCCTTCCTGAGCCTCGCGCGAAAGCTTTAAAGACGCGTTAATGCTTCCGCGTCCCAGTTCTGCGCCGATTGCTTTGCGCAGTGCATCCTCAAGCCCGGCAATCCAATCTGGCACCCGCAAGCGAATATCCAGACCCCGCGCATTGACGCTGCGAAGGTCCCATACCCAGCTGTAGCTCTCAAACTGCCCTTTGAGCGAGGCGTATCCGGTCATTGAATGCAACATGTCAGTTAACCAATTGTTTAGGTTTTGCCCCAAATGCCCGGCAAATATGCCATATTAAGACATCGGTAACGATTACTGGTCTAGGGGTTAACAGACGGTTACCAGAGGGACAACATCCCGCTGGCATCGGCACCAGAGGTGATAGCGTGAAAATCGACAATCTGCGTGGTTCAAATGTAATTTCGATCCAGCCCATCCGGTCGCGGGTGAATTTCCCGGCGATTTCCATGGTTGAGGCCTATTGGGAGGGCCTGCGCAACACAAGGCCGATGCCTGCGCGCCGCGAGGTCGATCCGCGCGGCATATCTGACGCGCTTGAATATGCGTTCATTCTGGAAAAAATAGCACCGGGTCTGGCGCGTATCCGTCTGGCGGGGTCGCATATCAATGATCTTTTGGGGATGGAGGTGCGCGGAATGCCACTGACCGCGTTATTCCTGCCCGAAGCGCGGACCCAGGTGCAAAATGCCTTGGAAGCGGCCTTTGGCAAACCCGCCTCGGTCCGGCTGGACCTTGCCGGCGACACCGGGATGACGCGACCAAAACTTGGGGCGCAAATGTATCTGGCACCGCTCAAGGACGAACAAGGCGCACCGACACGCATTCTTGGGGCGTTGCAATCTCAGGGCCGAATTGGGCGCGCACCACGCCGCTTTTGCGTGCGCGGCGTCGATATTAGTGCACTGATGGGAGAAGTGGGCGAAGCAACAAAGCGATCGCCTCGCAATATCCCCGGTTTTGCCGAACATGCGACCGGGTTCAAACCGGCGACGGATTGCCCTGCCCCGAAAAAAACCAACCGAAAATCACATTTGCGACTGATCTGCGACAACGAGATTTAACGACATCGTGCGCGCATGCCGAATTCTTGAAAGAATTCGGGCCGGAAAATTCGAATTTTCCGAATTGCGCCCGGCTTAAACTACCTTCGCTTCTGCTTTGCTTTCCTCGCGGCGCGCAGAAAGCTCCTCGGCCACCAAAAATGCAAGTTCCAGTGCCTGGCTGGCATTCAGGCGGGGATCACACGCTGTGTGATAACGGTCCGACAGGTTTTCATCGCGCACCGCGCGCACCCCACCAGTACATTCGGTCACGTCCGCGCCGGTCATCTCAAAATGCACACCGCCAGGAATGGTGCCTTCGGACTTGTGAATGGCGAAAAACTCCTGCACTTCACGCAGCACGCTATCAAAGGGCCGGGTTTTATAACCCGAGGCGGATTTGATCGTATTGCCGTGCATGGCGTCACAGGACCAGACAACATTGGCCCCCTCTTCCTTCACCGCTTTTATCAGGCGCGGCAGGTGATCGCCGACGTTGCCCGCACCAAAGCGCGCAATCAGCGTCAGCCGTCCAGCTTCGTTTTCCGGATTAAGCTTGGCCATCAACACCTTAAGGTCTTCAGCCGTGGTGGTGGGCCCGCATTTCAAACCAATGGGGTTCAGCACTCCACTGGCAAATTCTACATGCGCCCCGTCGGGTTGCCGTGTGCGGTCGCCGACCCAGACCATGTGGCCTGAACCCGCCACCCATTTGCCGGATGTGGAATCTATCCGCGTCAGCGCCTCTTCGTATTCCAAAAGCAACGCTTCGTGGCTGGTGTAGAAATCCACCGTTCGCAGAGAATGCGCGCGTTCCGAACTGACTCCGGCGGCGCGCATAAAATCCAACGTGTCGGAGATACGCTCGGCCATATGGCGATATTTCTCGGCCTCTCCACGGCCGGCAAAGCCCAGAGTCCAAGCGTGTACCTGATGCACATCGGCATAGCCACCAGTAGAAAAAGCGCGTAAAAGATTCAGCGTCGCCGCCGATTGTGTATAGGCTTGCAGCATCTTGTCCGGGTTGGGAATACGCGCCGCTTCGTTAAAATCCAGCTCGTTGATGATATCGCCTCGGTAGCTGGGCAGTTCAATACCGTCCATCATTTCGGTCGCGGCCGAGCGCGGCTTGGCGAACTGCCCGGCCATGCGTCCAACCTTGATCACAGGTACCTTAGCGCCAAAAGTCAACACCATAGCCATTTGCAACATCACTTTGAATGTGTCACGAATGCTGTCGGCCGAGAAATCTGCAAAGCTCTCGGCGCAGTCGCCACCTTGCAACAAAAACGCGTCACCAACAGCGGCGCGGCCAAGAGCGTCTTTCAGGCGCCGGGCCTCACCGGCAAAAACCAGCGGGGGATACTTGCCCAGTTTCGCCTCAACCTTATTGAGCGCCCCGGCGTCGGTATAATCCGGCATCTGCACCCGGGGTTTCTTGCGCCACGTGTTTTTTGCCCAGTCAGTCATATCTTTGCTCCAGAAATCCAGAAAACCCCTATCGCATTTTTGCTGGGTTCAAACAACCGGAATTGAGGATTGTCGGGGGAAGCACAAATAAAGAAGCAGGGCTTATACGAAATTCACTTGATCGCGCGCAAAAAAACTGGTCCGGTCTATTAAAGCGTTATGTGATAAACACGTGTCTCTGGTTTTTCGCAAAACGCCCACGACATCAAGAGGTCATGCCACGCTTCGGCTCATCCCTGCAGCAGGTATAAGCCGAAACACTTTATGAACATCATGCAGGTCAGTAATGACAATACCATCTCATATGCCTCCTACCCCTGAACGCCGCCCGCAGCGGTTCGTTTTCGTGTTGATGAACAATTTCACCATGCTTAGCTTCGCAGGGGCGGTTGATGCGTTGCGCATTGCCAACCGGCAGTTTGAGACACCTGCCTATGAATGGCTCCTGTGCGGCGAGGGGGGGGATACAATCACTTGCTCGGTTGGAATTGATTTCAAACTTGATATGGATCTTGAGGAACTGAAGCGTGATGACATTGTACTGCTCTGCGCTGGCGTTGACGTTCAGGCAAATACCACGAAGAAAATGCTTGGATGGCTCAGGCGCGAAGCCCGGCGCGGCGTAACATTGGGGGCATTGTGCACTGCACCTTACGTGCTGGCCAAAGCCGGGTTGCTGGACGGCAAACGTGCAACGATCCACTGGGAAAACCACGATAGTTTCACCGAGGAGTTTGACGAGGTGGATCTGACCAAATCGGTCTTTGTCATTGATGGCAACCGGATGACAACGGCTGGCGGCACCTCGTCGATTGATCTGATCTTGAAACTGATCGCCGATAAACATGGCGAAAGAATTGCCAATTCGGTGGCGGATCAGCAGATTTACACCTCGATCCGCACTGACCAGGACACCCAGCGTCTGTCAGTCCCCACCCGCATCGGTGTGCGTCATCCCAAGCTTTCAGCGGTAATTCAGATGATGGAAAGCAACATTGAAGAACCGATCAGCCCGTCCATACTGGCCAAAGATGTGGGCATGTCTACCCGCCAGCTTGAGCGCCTTTTTCGTCGCTACCTGAACCGATCACCCAAACGCTATTATATGGAGCTGCGGCTGGGCAAGGCGCGCAACCTTTTGATGCAGACCGACATGAGTGTGATCAACGTGGCGCTGGCCTGGGGTTTCACCTCGCCTTCGCATTTTTCCAAATGCTACCGCGGCCATTATAACACTACGCCCTACCGCGAACGTGGCAGCCAGGCGGCCAGGCTGCCCGGTTGATTAAAACCGAACGCCTTTTGCTGCGAGCACCCCAGAACAGTGACCTCGCCGCGTTGTTCACCATATTCTCTGACCCGCGCGCGATGCGGTATTGGAGCCGCCCGCCCCATGAAAACCCTGAGATTACGCGCAAAACACTGGAAGAGATGGTGGCGTCCCACAGGGAAACCGGGGCCGAATATGTTGTTGAATACCAAGGGCAGGTTATCGGCAAAGCCGGTAGCTGGCGCATTGGCGAGATAGGGTACATTCTGCACCCGGATTTCTGGCAGCGCGGATTTGCCTTTGAGGCGCTGGCGGCAATCATTCCACAGGTTTTTGCCAACTGCCCTGACATTTCCGAAATTCGGGCTGAGATCGACCCGCGCAATCAGGCGTCGAACCGGCTACTAAGTAAACTTGGCTTTCATAAGACCGGCGACGCTGAACGCACCCTGGAGATTGCCGGAATCTGGGTCGACAGCGCCTATTATGCACGGCCCAGATCGTGAAAACTGATCATCTGGGGCAATGTTTGGACAAGGTTGTAGATTTGAAAACATTCAGCTGGGCAGGTATCGCTGCGGTCGAAATTGGGCGAAAAATCAGCATATTCCAAGGCTTTTCTTTTTTTGAAAGAGCGCTTAGGGTGAACGGATGCTAAATACGACCCAACGGGAGAAAAAAATGAAAAAACTACTTATGGCAACTGCCACTACCGCCCTGATGACATCTGGCGCACTGGCTGACGAAGTTAAGATCGGCATTATCGTCGGCTTTACCGGCCCGATTGAAAGCCTGACACCGCAAATGGCGGACGGGGCTGAATTGGCGATGACTGAAGTCAGCGACAGCGGCCTGCTGCTGGGTGGCTCAACTGTTACTGGCGTACGTGCGGATTCGACCTGTATCGATGCCGCCGCTGCCACAGCCGCTGCTGAACGTCTGGTTACATCAGATGGCGTCGCTGCGATCGTGGGCGCCGATTGTTCCGGTGTTACCGGCGCCATTTTGGCCAACGTCGCCATGCCCAACGGCATCGTGATGATTTCACCTTCAGCAACCAGCCCCGGCCTGTCCACCGCCGAAGATAACGGCCTGTTTTTCCGTACGGCACCTTCGGATGCGCGCCAAGGTGGGGTGATGACCGAGGTTCTGATGGAGCAAGGCATCAACACTGTAGCTGTGACCTATACCAATAATGACTACGGCAAGGGTCTTGCCGACGCGTTCCAGGCAGCTTTTGAGGCTGCTGGTGGCACTGTAACTATCAATGCCAGCCACGAAGATGGCAAAGCCGATTATTCGGCTGAAGTTGGTGCATTGGCTGCCGCTGGCGGTGACCGTCTTGTGGTTGCCGGTTATGTTGACCAGGGTGGTTCGGGCATCGTGCGCGCTGCACTGGATTCTGGTGCATTTGACACCTTCCACTTCCCCGATGGTATGATCAGCACCAAGCTTGAAGAAAACTTCGGCTCGGAAATTGACGGCTCTACCGGCCAGCATCCGGGTACCGACAGCGAAGGTGCGACGATGTATACTGCAATGGTTGATGGCCGTTGGGACAGCACCTCGCCTTTCAGCCCTGAAAGCTATGACGCGGCAGCTTTGATTATGCTGGCGATGCAGGCCGCAGGCAGCTCGGACAGCCAGGTGTTTAAAAACAATGTCATGGATGTGGCCAATGCACCGGGCGAGCAAATCTTCCCAGGTGATCTGGCGAAAGCCCTGCAGATCCTTGCCGATGGCGGTGACATCGACTATGTCGGCGCGACAGCAGTTGAACTGATCGGGCCCGGTGAAAGCGCTGGTAACTACCGTCAGATCGAAGTTGGCGGTGGCACGATCAATACGGTCAAGTACCGCTAATCCTGCGTTATTAAATCATGAAGCAGTCCGGTTTTTCCGGGCTGTTTCAGTATAATAAAAGACAACCTTAAGGTTGTGCAGGGGGACATATGATCGTCATCGAAGACGTTCACAA
The DNA here is from genome assembly GCA_024227755.1 of Paracoccaceae bacterium. Classification (GTDB taxonomy): domain Bacteria; phylum Pseudomonadota; class Alphaproteobacteria; order Rhodobacterales; family Rhodobacteraceae; genus JAAEUB01. The sequence goes on from JAAEUB010000344.1 coordinate 9,048, forward strand.
GTATTTTGGCGGCTTTTGCGCCGTCGATGGCGCGACCATGCAAATTCGCGATGGCTCCATCACCGGCCTTATTGGCCCAAATGGCGCGGGTAAAACCACTCTTTTCAACGTGATAGCAGGTGTTCTTAAACCTTCCTCCGGGCGCGTCACCATGAAGGGCGAGGATATTACCGGCCTGCCGCCGCACGAGCTTTTTCACAAGGGCCTGCTGCGGACATTTCAGATCGCGCATGAATTCGCTTCCATGTCCGTTCGTGAAAACCTGATGATGGTGCCGGGCGGTCAGTCGGGTGAAAGCCTGATGCAGGCATGGTTCGGGCGCAGGGGCATCGCCCAAGAAGAACGCGCATTGCTACAGAAGGCTGACGAGGTGCTGGAGTTTTTGACCATCGACCATCTGGCCGAGGAAAAGGCCGGAAACCTGTCAGGTGGACAGAAAAAACTCCTGGAACTTGGCCGTACCATGATGGTTGACGCCCGCATCGTGTTTCTTGATGAGGTCGGCGCCGGTGTGAACCGCACCCTTCTCAACACCATTGGCGATGCGATCATCCGGCTGAACAAGGAACGTGGCTATACGTTCGTGGTCATCGAACATGATATGGATTTCATCGAACGCCTATGTGATCCCGTCATCTGCATGGCCGAAGGCAAGGTCCTTGCCGAAGGCACGCTGGCCGATATTAAGGCCAACGAGCAGGTGATCGAGGCCTATCTGGGCACCGGGCTGAAAAACAAATTGAAGGAAGAGGCATGAGTGATCCTTTCCTGATCGGCGATGCCATGACAGGCGGCTACGGCAAGGGCCCTGCCATCCTGCACGAATGCACCATCGCCGTGGACAAGGGCGAGATTGCGGTGATCGTCGGACCCAATGGCGCGGGAAAATCGACCGGCATGAAAGCGATATTCGGCATGCTGAACATGCATTCCGGTACGGTAAGGTTGGACGGCGAGGATATTTCCAAGCTCAGCCCGCAGGACCGGGTGGCGCGCGGTATGGGTTTTGTGCCGCAAAACAACAACATATTCACCTCGCTCACGGTCGAGGAAAACCTGGAAATGGGTGCTTTCATCCGTAAGGACGATATCTCACACACCATGGCGCAGGTCTATGACCTGTTCCCCATCCTTAAAGATAAGCGCCATCAGGCAGCGGGCGAACTTAGCGGCGGCCAGCGTCAACAGGTCGCCGTTGGCCGCGCCCTGATGACCCAGCCCAAGGTCCTGATGCTGGACGAGCCGACGGCGGGCGTCAGTCCGATTGTTATGGACGAGCTTTTTGACCGCATCATCGAGGTGGCGCGCACCGGCATTCCGATCCTGATGGTCGAGCAAAACGCCCGTCAGGCACTGGCCATCGCCGATCATGGCTATGTGCTGGTGCAGGGTCGCAACGCACATACGGGAACCGGCAAAGAATTGCTTGCTGACCCGGAAGTGCGCCAGAGTTTTCTGGGGGGATGAGGATGCGTTTTCTTTCCATTCTCTTGATTGTCATTGCCAACTCTGCCAGCGCAGAAACTCAGCTAGCCTGCAAGGTGACCGAAACGTGTATCTTTGGTGAGGCATGTTCTGTGCCAGATCTAAGCCTGCTTTTTTTCGATGACGGGACCGGTCTGGAAATACGCACCCCGGCCGGGGAATTGTTTGCACGCTATGATCAGACCGGCAAAAGCGAGAATGGAACCCGAGCCTTTGCCGGACCAGATGGCTTAAAAAGCTATTCTTTTTATACCATGTCTCCAGATGAAACCTTGGTAATGACAAACCACAAGCTGACCGGTGACAGCGATGCACGTGTGGCATTGATCCGCTGGAAATGTGAGCGAATCTGATGTCGGTATATTTAATGACTTCGATCACCATGTCCGTCACTCAAACGTCTACCGATAAAAGTCACTTCGCAAACAGGAACTCCA
>JAAEUB010000345.1 GCA_024227755.1 Paracoccaceae bacterium
GCGGGCGCGCACCTTTTGGGTATCCCGCCGCCCACAGTACACGACTCATCTGATTTCACCGCATTTGACTGGCCTTTTTGGCAGGGCCCTTCGCCATCTTTGCACTGCCCTGTCTGGATCGCTCAGGAGCCATGACCTGAGCTGGTCAAATCCGATCCTGAACCATGATTTCTCCGGGCGACCGTGGGTTTTGCGTGGGATGGCAGCCCGTCCTTTGGCGGCGGTGGCGCATTTGTAGCCCCAGGCGATGGCCAGGGTTACCAGGCAGAGCATCGTGCCCAGTTTCGCAGGGGACGTGATATGCGTGTCTTCCAGGTTCAGCCCGCGCGACTTGGTATGCGCGAACAGGCATTCGATCCCCCAGCGGCGGCGGTACATGTTGAAGGCACGGCCCGGATTTCCGGTGTTGGTGGCGATGATCAGGGCTTCTCCGCCTTTGATCCGTTTGCATTTCAGGGTCAGTTTTTGCGCCTCGGCGCGGGGCATATCGGCCAGCCAGCCGCTCCAGACCTTTGGCCCGCGTGGGTTGCGCAGCAGGGATGACAGCTGCACCACGGGGCCTGATTCACGGTGCAGAAGCATGTTGGCTTTCAGGCGGATAGCAAAGGGGATGCTGTTGTTATTGAGATATTCCAGCCACTTACCCCCGACAAATTCCCGATCCGCCAGAAGCATTTCAATCTGATCTGCTCCGAACCGGCGCACAAACCGGCCCATCAAAGCACAACGCAATTTATGGTCGCTGGACCCGCCATGCGCCAGAAATGACCACATCAAGGGCACCCGGAACCGCCGCGTGATCACCGCCAGAACCAGAATGTTGATATCGCTATTGCCCAGCTTCCAGTTCGTCCGGTCCAGCGCCAGAACCAGTTTGCGTTTTTCCAGCCCCAACATGATCACCACCAGCCGCGCCACCACGTCTGCGTCCAGCCGGACATGCTGAAAGAACCGCTGCAGGCGGCGGTAATTCGACCGATGAAGGGCACCCCCCGGAAAGTGACAGGCCAGATGGCTGAGGTTAACCGTCCGCGACACCGCCAGACCGGTCAGCAATACGCAAAACGTCGTCAGACGCGACTTGCTGAAATCAAAGTGCGGGCGCAGCGTCGTGAGCAGGGAGGCGATCTGGCTGTTTGTCATCGGGCATATCCTGGAAAAAAACACCCAATGTCGAATCCAGATCACCTCTCAATGCAATAGCGTCGTGTACTGTGGGAGGAACCATACTAAGTTGTCTAACGATCTATTTTTATTGAATTATTTTTCTATTGGAAAATCTTATTCCC
>JAAEUB010000346.1 GCA_024227755.1 Paracoccaceae bacterium
GCAATCGTCGGCACCTCTCAGGCAACGCATGTTCTGCATGACCACCAGGAAATCACCGTATCCTGTGCCGAAGGGGACGAGGGTTTTGTCTATGCCGGTCTGGCCGAGATTGAGGTCGAGGATGTCGAGATCGGCAAAGTGCCGGACACCACCACCTCGATCATGCTGAACCTTGCCAATCCCGCCGCCGCTTTTCGCTGGTGGCGCTTGCCGGCTGATGGAGTTGGCCTGGCGCGGATGGAATTCGTCATCAATACCAGCGTGCGGGTGCATCCCATGGCGCTGATAAACTTTGACGCGCTGAAAGACGAAAAGGCTCAGGCCGAGATTGAGATGCTGACGCGAGGCTACGCCGACAAGCGTGACTATTTCGTCGACAAACTTGCACTGGGCCTCAGCCGCATTGCAGCAGTCGCTTACCCGCGGCCGATGATCGTGCGAATGAGTGACTTTAAAACCAATGAATATGCGGATCTTTTGGGCGGGCGGCAATTTGAGCCGAATGAAGAAAATCCGATGATCGGTTTTCGCGGTGCCTCTCGTTACTATTCGGATCATTACCGCGAAGGCTTTGCCTTGGAATGCCGCGCCATTCGCCGTTTGCGCGAGGAAATGGGTTTTGCAAACGTCATTGTGATGATCCCCTTCTGCCGATCACCGGCCGAGGCCGACAAAGTTCTGGAAGTGATGGCGCAAAATGGGCTCAAGCGCGGCAAGAACGGGCTTGAGGTCTACGTGATGTGCGAAATCCCGTCGAACGTCATTCTGGCGGCAGAGTTTGCTGAACGCTTTGATGGCTTTTCCATCGGCTCCAATGATTTGACCCAGCTGACGCTTGGTATCGACCGCGACAGCGAAGATCTGGCAGATCTTTTCCGTGAGGATGATCCGGCCGTGCTGTGGATGATAAAGTCAGTGATCGAGCGCGCCCACGCGGTCGGAGCCAAGGTAGGACTTTGTGGTCAGGCACCTTCGAACAACCCGGAATTTGCCCGCAATCTGGTCGAATACGGCATCGACAGCATTTCGGTGACGCCGGACAGTTTCCTGGCGGTGAAAAAGCACGTCTCGGACGCTGAGGATTAGACCTATGCCTGCCGGATATAGTGCAGGCGGTTGAAGCTTTGACGCCAATCGGCCACTTCAACTGCCAGGGCTGCGGGGTCGTTTGACGTCAGCGCTTTGGCAACAAGGGCTGCCATGCGCGGCGCGTCTGTTTCCTCAAAGCCCCAGCGCACCAGTTCGGGCGTGCCAAAACGCAACCCGTTCATATCGCCCTCGACCGCCTTTATCGGCAATCCAATGCCGCAGGCAAGAAATCCGGCCTTGCGCAGGATTTTTGACGCCGTTTGCCCACCGCCAAGGGCTACTGCCTCCAGTGCGAATTGGTGCGAGCTGGTAAAGCCTTTTTCGCCGCCAAAAACCGGCAGGCCCTCGTCCGCCATCGCCTTTGCCAGGGCTTTCGCGGTCGAGATCATTTTTGCCGCGTAATCCGGGCCGAAATCACGCCAATCCAGCAGGCTGATCGCCAGAGCAGCCGATTTGGCCGCGTCGAAGTTTGCGGTCATTCCGGGAAAGGCAATGGCATCGAGTTTTTTGGCTATGTCCGCCTCGTTGGTGACGATCAACCCCGAAGGAGGCCCGCCAAGTGATTTGTAAGTGCTCATCGTCATCAGGTGCGCGCCCTCGGCCAGTGGATCGGCCCAAACCCCGCCCGCGATTATCCCGCACTGGTGGGCCGCGTCAAACAACAGCTTGGCGCCAACCTCGTCGGCAATTGCACGCACCTCGCGCACCGGATGCTCAAACAGGTTCAGGCTGCCGCCCAGGGTGATCAGCCTTGGCCGAACCTTCCGGGCAAGATCGTGCAGGCCCTCAGGATCAATCGTATAGCCGTCAGCACAGACCGGCGCCTCGTGACTGGTCAGCCCGTAAAGCCCTGCGCAGCCATCCCTGTGGTGGGTGACGTGGCCACCAATGCTGGCTGGCGGGACAATGATGTGATCGCCGGGTCGCGTCAGCGCCATGAAGCCGTAAAGGTTGGCAATAGCCCCCGAGGGCACCCGGATCTCGGCGTATTCAGCATTGAATATCTCGGCGGCCAACTCGGCGGCTATAACCTCGATCTCTTCAATTGCTTCCAGCCCCATTTCGTATTTGTCACCTGGATAGCCAAGGCTGGGCCGTGTTCCCAGCCCAGAGGACAGGGCAGCCTCGGCCACCGGGTTCATCACATTGGTGGCGGGGTTAAGATTGAAGCACTCGGCCTCGTGAATACGTCTGTTTTCAGCGATCAGATGATCAATTCGGGTGCTGATCTCGACACTGTCGCTTGCGGCGGTTTGTACGGCGATCCGGCTAACCAGTTTTTCAACATTTGCGGGCGGCCAAGGGCGGGGGGCAAGATGCGGCATGGGGTTTCCTTTCGCCGCCATTTCAAGCAGAGACAATCGGTCAGCGCAAAAGATTTCTTTACAGATTCGAACATTTGCCGCATTTCAGAACCCGGAGGCAGCCATGAAATCAGACAATCCCGATTTTCCAAGCCCACCTGACGCGAATATGCGCCGCTCATCGCCCGTGGTAATTGCCTATCCGCCGGGTGATCTTCCACCGCCCGATATGGTGCTTTACATGCAGGCACGCCAACGCGCCAGTAAGGTCACAGAGGTTCTGGTGCCTGCCCGCGACGCGCGCTGTTTCTCAGTGCCAGCAGGGCATTTCTTTCGCATCTCGTCGGTGGATGGTCCGCAGGTTGGTGATCTGAACCTGTGGAATGCGAACGACCTTTCCGAGCGGTTTTATTCCGGTAAAACCCGCGCCCTCCACGGCACCCACCTTTCCACCGGTGACCGTATGTGGTCATCTTTTCCCAGCCTCAGACCGATGGCAACGATCATGGCAGACAGCCTTGATTGGTACGGGTTCGACAGTGACGGCGGCTCGGTTCATGACGTAATCGGCACGCGCTGCGATCCCTATACGCACAACCTTTTAAGCGGCGGGCAATACCATCATTGCTGCCACTCGAACCTGACCCGTGCGTTGACCGACGCCACCGGGCGCGCTGATGCTGAAAGCCTTGTGCATGACGTTCTGAACGTCTTCATGTGTACCGGTTTCACCCGCGACACCGGGCAGTATTTCATGAAAGCGTCCCCTGTTCGCCCCGGTGACCACCTTGAGTTTTTCGCCGAGATTGACCTCCTTGGTGGCCTTAGTGCCTGTCCCGGCGGTGATTGCTCGGCCGAACATTCGTCGGATGTGGCCGCCTGTTATCCGCTGCTGGTCGAGGTGTTTGAGCCCCAAACCAGCGCACTCGATAATTGGCAGTCCCCGCCAGTCAATGGCTACGACCGCAGCCATGGGCGGTAAAGCAATGCGCAAATTTTTCCAAAACCCGGATCCCATTTTTCGGATCGCTCTCTAGCGATAGCGCAGACTTCGGTACGGCTCGCGCCCAGTTTGCAAGATTTGGTTTTGCCCTTGGGGCGGTGGTTCCGATTGCGCGGCGGTCCTGCAGAGCTGCACCAGCCCCAAACCTCGGTCCGCCTTTAGGTAAACGCCGCTTCCAGTGCGACTTCAACCATGTCGCCAAAGCTTTGCTCTCGCTCCGAGGAAGGCAGAGCCTCGCCGGTGATCAAGTGGTCGCTGACGGTCATGATGCCCAGGGCACGCACCTTGTGCCGTGCAGCCAAAATATAAAGCTCGGCCGCTTCCATCTCGACCCCCAGAATACCGTGGCGCACCATTTGCTCGTTAAGGTCGGGGCGTTCGTCATAGAACGTGTCCGAAGAATAGATGCCGCCGATATGGGTGGCCACATCCAGCGATTTTGCAGCTTTGGCAGCAGCAGAAAGCAGCGACCAGTCAGCGCAGGGCGCAAAGTTCACGTCGCGCAAAATGGTGGAAGACGGGGTCGAAACGCTGGTTGTTGTCATTGCCAGAATAACGTCGCGGACCTTCACATGCTCTTGCATACCACCGCAAGAACCTATCCGGATCAATGTCTTGGCGCCGTAGTCACGGATTAACTCGTTGGCATAGATCGAAAACGAAGGCATCCCCATGCCGCTGCCCTGAATGGTGACCGGGTTGCCTTTGTAGGTGCCGGTGAAGCCCAGCATGCCACGCACCTCATTGACCAGCTTGGGTGCATCCAGAAACTTCTCGGCGGCCCAGCGGGCGCGGTAGGGATCACCAGGCATCAGCACGGTTTCAGCGATCTGGCCGGGTTCGGCCCCTATATGGATAGTCATGCGCGTCTCCCTTTTTGAGTATTCGGTCAATTATTTGCTGTGCGGGCAGGGAACGCAAGGGGGCATCTCGTCAGCTAATACAGGTTCCGGTTAACCAGCAGCGCGGGCAAGGCATTTGGAAATGCCTTGAAAAGCGGTTTCGAAACCGCTTTTTTGGGTCCGAAAAAGGCGCAGCTTACAGGTTTTACGGACGTTGCTCTGACGTTGCTCTGTTGTTCAGACCAGAATGATCCCCTCGGACAAAGCGCGCGCAACGGCATGCGTAGTATTCAGCGCGCCAAGCTTATGGCGTGCGGCTTCGATATAGACACGCAAAGTATGTTCGCTGATTTCCATCTCGGCTGCGGCCTGAGCGCGGCTTTTGCCCTTGGCCAGACAGGTCATTGCGGTCAACTCACGCGGGGAAAGCGCAGGTTTTGGCACACCTTCGTCCTCGCGCTCAAACTCCAGCGCTTTTTTGTTGAACTCGTGGGCGATGATGATCAGATCGCGGGCATTGCGCACGACAAAATCCTGCCACGCGTTATCCTCGGCCTGCTCATTGAGGGTGAACAAGGCAAACTGCCCGTTTGGACCACGGATCGGGATCGTATATCCCTGATTGCCCAACCCATGATCAATCGCATCGCGAAACATGGCCGAGGCGGTGCGTGAAGACCAATCGAGGTCTTTCCAGATCACCGGGGTAAAGCGCTGTACGCAGCCGAAAATCACCGGGTCCATGCGCAGATAATCTTTTTCCAGATAGCGATCGACCCATTCCGGGCTGTAAGTGCCGGCACCAAAGCGTTCGCCTTTGGAATTGACCCAGTGATAAACGACGTGGCGGACCTTTAAGATATCGCGAAGTGCCTCGGTCGCCGCCTGCAAGTGTTCAGGCGACGTCGCTTTCTGCAAGCTGTTGACGAGGCTCTCGCGTTCGGCCTTCATAGCTTTTTGTCAGTCCCGCTTCCCCGGCCCGCTTACTTGCCAGTTCTGCGAGGGCAACAAGGCAGGCGTCTTCCAGTTCCGCCGCAGTAGCCTGCATACCATTTTTCTGGGCAAAGCTTCTGAGGTCGGTCAGAACATCAATGATCCACTCGTTTGCCATCTGTAAACCCCGGATTGCTAGTCAGTTGAATACAACTGTAGCATGTGACACATTTGCACAAAATTCACCTATTGAACCCCCCCATATCTGGCGAGGGATCGCAACTTAAGCTTTGGAAAAGGTACGATACACCGCCAAAATGCCTGGTAGAGCCAGGTATTGCATCAGATCTGCCCCACATAAGCGAAACCGACCAGCAGGCGGATGGGCGTCAATTGTGCCGTGCTTTAGCCTGCGTCGAGAGCATCCTCAAGCGTACGCAACCCGGTTTTTGGCGTTTGAACCAGAACCGCCATATTGCCCGGCTTGTGTTCGTTGCGCAGCATTTTCAGATGCGCTGCCGGGATATCGCTCCATGGGAAAACTTCGGACATACACGGGTCCAACCGCCTCTCGACCATCAGCTTGTTGGCGGCTGCGGCCTGTTTCAGATGGGCGAAATGGCTGCCTTGTATGCGCTTTTGGTGCATCCAGACATAGCGCGCATCCATTGTCAGGTTATAGCCTGTAGTGCCGGCGCAGATCACAACCATGCCGCCCTTTTTGGCGACAAAGGTGGATACAGGGAAAGTTGCCTGACCGGGATGCTCAAAGACGATGTCGACATTGATGCCCTTACCGGTAATGTCCCAGATCGCCTTGCCAAATTTACGTACTTCGCCAAACCAAGCCTTGTATTCATCAGTGTTAACCGTCGGCATCTCGCCCCAGCAGTTAAAGTCCTTACGGTTGATCACACCCTTGGCCCCAAGGCTCATGACAAAGTCGCGTTTGTCTTCGTCGCTGATCACCCCGATGGCATTGGCCCCAGCGGTGTTGATCAACTGTATGGCGAAAGAGCCCAAGCCACCCGACGCGCCCCAGACAAGAACATTCTGCCCCGGTTTAAGCTCGTGTGGATGGTGACCGAACAGCATGCGGTAAGCGGTGGCGAGGGTCAGGGTATAGCACGCGCTTTCTTCCCAGGTCAGGTGCCGCGGGCGTGGCATGATCTGCTGCGCCTGAACCCTTGTGAATTGTGCAAAGCTGCCGTCCGGGGTTTCATAGCCCCAGATCCGCTGGCTGGTCGAAAACATCGGGTCGCCGCCATTGCATTCCTCGTCGTCGCCGTCATCCTGGTTGCAATGCACCACAACTTCGTCGCCGACGCGCCAGTTTTTTACCTTGTCACCCACCGCCCAGATGATCCCGGCCGCGTCTGACCCGGCAACGTGAAACTCGGCCTTGTGGATATCAAACGGGCTGACTGGTATGCCAAGTCCGGCCCATACACCGTTGTAGTTCACCCCTGCCGCCATCACCATGATCAGCACTTCGTGGCTGTCGATCCTCGGCGTCTCGACCACTTCAACCAGCATCGACTTGTCCGGTTCACCATGGCGCTCACGCCGGATTGCCCAGGCGTACATCCGGTCGGGCACATGCCCCATCGGGGGAATTTCACCGACTTCATAGAGGTCCTTTTCGGGGGCCTCGTAGTTGGAGATTGAACTGTCAGGACCGGCGTTCATAGGGTGCTCCTTGTTCCTCGTGCCGCACCGCAGAATCGGAGCGACTGCCATTGCAGCATTACGCGCAGCATTACGAACGGGCCCGCAAGATTGCAACCCAATTCAGCGCGATTTTGTAACTTTATGTCGTTTCATTTTCCGGCATTTCGGTCTTAGCAGGCGAAACCACGGTGATTGCATCTGAAAGATGTGCGATGGAATTAGCATAAAACTCAAGGATCGGCCGGTCTTCCTTGTTTACCTGATAGATCCCTTCTTTTTCATGGATCAGTTGGCGTAAAAGCAGCATTCGCAATCCAACCTCAATCGCATAATCCAGATCATCGCGCGGCATGTGCACATGCGCGCCATGCGCCTCCATATCGGCCACTAACGTGGAAAAGCGATCTGAAATCTCATCCTGGTTTAACCCGTCCTTCTCCAGCATAATCGCTGAGACCACAGGCACCGGCAGCACCGGCACCACTTTGCGGACGCGCTCCATGATCTCAAGCGCCAGAGGTTCGGTAACATTTCCGCCGCCATTGCGCGACATGCCTGCCAGAAACTCTGTCATCGAAAGCGGCGCGCCAAAGGATACGCTGGCATAGCCAAGGCGGTGAAAGCGTCCGGCGATCCGCACCAGGAAATGCTTGACGATATGGCGTAACACATCGCGGATACGCATACGAAACTTGCGATGCCCGCCGTCACCCGCAGCAACCAGCATCCGGTCTTCTATTACCCTGTCATAATTCAGCGCAACCGGAACAAACACCACGTCGCGGCTTTTGCCCGATGTAAATCCCGTCACGATATAGTTCAAAAGCCCCAGTTTTGGCGGGCCGACCTCACCGGTCAGGCTTAAGCCGCCTTCGGGGAAAATCGCCTGTGTCACCCCGCCATTGGTCGCCATCTGGACGTAACGCGCCAGCACCTTGCGATAAAGCGCGTTGCGGCTTTTACGCCTGATAAAATATGCCCCCATCGATCGGATCAGCGCGCGTAGCGGCCAGCGCCGCGCCCATTCACCCACCGCATATGACAGGCTGGTGCGCTCGGCGGCCAGCCAGCCAACCAAAAAATAATCAATGTTTGAGCGGTGGTTGATGACAAAGATAATTGTGGCCTCTTGGTCAATCTGTTCCAGCCGCGCCTCGTCAAAGGCCCCCAGCCTTACCCGGTAAAACGCCCGGCTTACCAGCTTTGCCAGACGGGCACCAAAGCTGAAATAGACGGTTGCGGAAAACCGCGGCACGATCTCGCGCGCATAGCCGTGCGCGGCCTCAAAGGCGACGTTATGCGGGATGTCTTCGGCGCAAGCATGATCCTCGACCGCCTGCGCCACTTCCGGGTCATAGATCAGACGCTGGATCATGTCGTGACGCCGCGCCAGTTTGAAAGGTTCAATAGGCCGGGCCAGGCGGGTGTTCAGTTTCGCCACAACCCGCTCCATCCGCCTGCGAAAAAACCAGCGTACAGACGGGAACAGGAAATGCGATGCGAAGGTGACGATGGAGAAGGCCACCAGAAGTAACAGCACCCAAAGCGGTAATTGAACAGAAGTATTCATGGCCTAAAGTCTCAGGAAAAGTGCTGCGCGTCCAGAGGTGGCGTTAATTTGCCAATTTGTGCGCCAACCACCGGATTATTCACGGAATATTTTACAGAACCGGGCTTGTTATTGCATATCAAACGGCATTGGAGCATGTTTCGAGAGCAATCATACTAACAGGAGAATACTATGGGTGATATGTTGAAGCGGCTTTTCGTCGCCGCAGTCGTGATGCTTGCATTTGCATTACCCGCCAGCGCGCTCGACCGCCGGGTGCGTATTGTTAACAATACTGGCTATACTATGGTTCAGTTCTATGGCTCGTACCGCGATACCGACAGTTGGCAGGAAGACATCCTTGGCTCTGATGTCCTGTATTCCGGTCAGTCGGTGAATATCAATTTTGACGATGGCACCGGATATTGCATTTTTGATTTCAAGGCAGTGTTCGAGAACGGGCACGAATCAACCGATTTCGGCAACAACGTGTGCGAACTTGGTACTTTCACCTACAACTAGTTGGCCAAATCAATCCCGGGGGGCTTTGCGGCCCCCCCGCAATGTGATAATCCGCGACGTAACAATCTTCCTCTGAATTTCGGACTTGCGAAATATTGTGTCGCCTGCGAAAATGCTGCAGCGCAACAATACCAGGCGAGTCAACTGAATGTCACAACCCGAAAAAACCTGTCAGAAGACCCGCCCGTGGTTGATGCGCACCTATGCTGGCCACTCGTCAGCTCAGGCCTCGAACACGCTTTACCGTGAAAACCTTGCCAAGGGGCAAACCGGGCTTTCGGTGGCCTTCGATCTGCCGACGCAGACGGGTTATGACAGTGATCACAAGCTGGCGCGCGGAGAAGTGGGCAAGGTAGGTGTACCGATTGGCCATCTGGGTGATATGCGCGCGCTATTTGATGGCATTCCACTGGAGGAAATGAACACCTCGATGACCATCAACGCCACTGCGCCGTGGCTGTTGGCACTATACATTGCACTGGCCGAGGAACAGGGCGCCGACATTTCCGGCCTTCAGGGCACGGTGCAAAACGATATCATCAAGGAATATCTCAGCCGCGGCACTCATATCTGTCCGCCCGCGCCTTCCTTGCGCCTGATCACTGATCTGGCAGCTTACACCCGCGCCCAATTGCCAAAATGGAACCCGATGAATGTCTGTTCCTATCATTTGCAAGAAGCCGGGGCGACGCCGGAAGAGGAGCTTGCCTTCGCCCTTGCCACTGCCACCGCCGTGCTTGATGACCTGCGCGAAAAAGTTTCCGCCGAAGACTTTCCTGCCATGGTGGGGCGTATTTCGTTTTTTGTGAATGCTGGCATCCGCTTTGTCACCGAAATGTGCAAAATGCGCGCTTTTGTCGAGTTGTGGGATGAGATCACCCGCGATCGCTACGGCGTTGAAGACCCCAAATTCCGGCGTTTTCGATATGGCGTTCAGGTTAATTCGCTTGGCCTGACTGAACAGCAGCCGGAAAACAACGTCTACCGCATCCTGATCGAAATGCTGGCGGTCACGTTGTCAAAAAACGCCCGCGCGCGCGCCGTGCAGTTGCCCGCTTGGAACGAAGCCCTTGGTCTGCCGCGCCCCTGGGACCAGCAGTGGTCTTTGCGCATGCAGCAAATTCTGGCGTATGAGACTGACCTTCTGGAATATGGCGATCTGTTTGACGGTAATCCTGCCGTCACCGCCAAAGTCGAGGCACTTAAGGCAGGGGCGCTGGCTGAACTTGCCCAGATCGACGCCATGGGCGGCGCGGTGGCAGCCATACCCTATATGAAATCACGGCTTGTCGAATCCAATGCCGACCGTATCGCTGACATTGAAGCGGGGGAAACCACCCTTGTTGGCGTCAATCGCTGGACCGAGGCTGCGACCAGCCCGCTTACCGCCGGTGATGGCACCTTCCTGCAAGTGGATCCAAAATCCGAAGCTAACCAGATTGCACGCCTTGAAGCCTGGCGGGGTGCGCGCAATGACCGGGAAGTCAAAACCGCTCTGGAAGAACTGCGCGCCGCGGCAAAATCGGGGGATAACATCATGCCCCCGTCGATCAAGGCCGCCAAAGCCGGGGTTACAACCGGCGAATGGGGCGATCTCATGCGCGATGTGTTCGGTGAATACCGCGCTCCGACCGGGGTCAGCCAAAACCCCTCGAACAAAACTGAAGGGCTGGAAGATATCCGTGCCCGGGTTGACACGGTCAGCGACAAGCTGGGCCACCGCCTGAAATTCCTCGTTGGCAAACCCGGGCTTGACGGTCACTCAAACGGCGCCGAGCAAATCGCGGCCAGGGCGCGCGATTGCGGTATGGATTTTACATATGAGGGCATTCGCATGACACCGGAAGACCTGGTGGAAGCGGCGCGCGAAGGTGCCGACGTGGTTGGCCTGTCGATCCTCTCAGGCTCGCACCTGCCTTTGATCGAGGAGCTGATGGGGCGGATGAATGATGCGGGGCTTGCGGACATACCGGTCGTCGTCGGAGGCATCATCCCCGATGAAGACGCGGACGCATTACGCAAAATGGGTGTGGTGCGCGTGTACACACCGAAAGATTTTGAACTCAATACAATCATGAATGACATCGTGACGCTGGCCAGCCGGGAATAAGGCTTGCATCTGATTCCAAGGATGCTGAATTCCCGTATTCCCGTATTCCCGTATTCCCGTATTCCCGTATTCCCGTATTCCCGTATTCCCGTATTCCCGTATTCCCGTATTCAAGAATAGTGCTGACGCGCAGAGAACCGGATCACGACCCGTAACGCGGCTGAAAAAATTGCAAAAAGCCTCTGTTGAGAGCGCGAGATTTGTAAAAAAAAGGCCTGTTCGCGGGACCGAAAAATTTATAAAAGGCACCGCGCCCTCCTTCAAGGCTCTGTTAACCATCTGCGGTCAATTCTCCGGATGACCCGGATGAAGGAGCCCCCGATGTTGCGTTACCTATATAACACTGAAATTGACCTGTTCCCGCGATTGAAAGACAGCATGTTCACTGACCGAGCGGCACAGTTTTCCGCCCGATTGGGCTGGGATGTCTGCGTTGACGAAAACGGTTTTGAGCGGGATGAGTACGATGATGAAAACCCACTTTATGTCATATGGGAACGGCCTGACGGCAGCCATGGGGGCTCAATGCGGTTCCTTCCGACTTTGGGTCCGTCGATGGTAAATGATCACTTTTCGCACCTCACCGGCGGGGTCCGTATCGAAAGCCCCCTGATCTGGGAATGCACGCGTTTCTGCCTTGCACCTGACGGTGGCAACCGACAGATCTCAGCGGCCCTTGCGCTTGGTGCTGGCGAGTTGATGCAGGCCTATTCCTTGCGTCACTTTGTCGGTGTTTTTGATCGGCGGATGCAACGTATTTACCGCCTCATGGGGCTCGAGCCTGAGGTAATAGGCCAGGCTGGGGAAGGCGCGCAAGAGATCGGTGTTGGCCTGTGGTCAATGGATGAAGACATGTTCGCGCCCATTCTTCAGAGCCTTGGCATAAACCGCAGTATTTCAAAGGGATGGTTGCGATATTCCCGATCTGGTGCGCGGGCTATCACACCTGAAATTGCGGCTATTGCATGAAATAACTTCCCCCCATACGCGCAGCCCTTTAGGGTTTCGCCATGAGCGAAACCGCGATTACCTTCTCTGACGACCAGGCCGAAGCCCATGACACGGTGGCCGCGCTTTTGCGAAGTGCGGGCGTCGACATTGACGAGGCCCACCTGACCCCGTTGAGTGAGGGAAAATCGCGAGTTCTGGCCGTACTTGGCAAGGCTGGGTCAGGCAAAACCATGCTGCTCTCCGAGCTTTACAAAGCGCTTGAAGAGGTTGGGGTTGATGTGGTTTCCGGTGACTGGGAGGGCAAGGCCCGTAAGGACCGGCGTACCCTGGCCATCCTTGCCCCGACCAACAAGGCGGCCTCGGTCCTGCGTGGATTTGGCGTGCCTGCGACGACCATTCACCGCATCCTCTATACGCCCGTTTACGACCCGGAATATGAACGCATTGCCGACTGGCTGGCAGGACAGGGCACCCGCCCGGTGGTTGAGGGGCTGACCGATGCCGCGCTGGACAGAGCATTGGCATTTTACAATGAAACCAAGTCAGTATTCGGAGCTTTGGCGACGGCCGGTCTGCGTGGATCGGATTTCATCACCGGCTGGAAACGCCGCGATGATCCATTGGACATTGGCTTTGTCGACGAAAGCTCGATGCTGGACGAAAAGCAATATGAGGATCTGCGTGAGATTTTCCCCACCCTCGTTTTGTTTGGCGATCCCGCACAGCTGGCCCCTGTCGGTCAATCTGGAGAAATGATATTTGACCGACTAAAAACTTCTAACAAGCTGGAATTGCACAGAATTCACCGACAGGAATTGGATAATCCGATCCTTGATCTGGCCCACGCCCTGTCTGATGACAGTCTCGATTTTGATGGTTTTGAACGCATGATTGAGGATGCCGCGCGCAGTGATGACAGGGTTGTGGTGGCACCGCGCGCCAATGCGGATCTGATGACGCGCAGCCCGGTTTTGGTCTGGCGCAACAAGACCCGCATCCGCTTGATACACGCCTTTCGCGCGGCCCATAACGCGCCGGAATATGAGCTTTTGCCCGGAGAGCCTTTGATATGCGACGGCATCGAATTGCCTTTGAAACATCGCAAAAAACGTATTGACCTTGAAGCGCGTGGGCTGATCAAGGGCGCGCAGTGTGTCTATCTGGGGCCGGGACGCAAGGCGGGTTTTTCTCGCCTGCATGTGTTTGGCGCGATGGAGCCTCAGGTCTCGGCGGCCTCGATTGTCAAAATCGAACGCCCGGATGAAGAAGAACCTTTTATTCCGTTTGCGGCCCGAATGGGGGCCGCGTTTTTGCATGGTGCGGCGGTGACGATCCATAAGGCGCAAGGCTCGCAATGGCCCGAGGTGCAGGTTTTTGGTCCGGACCTTTCGGCAGCGGCCTGGGCCGGGCGGGTTGAGGCCGGGTTACCCTTGTGGAAACGGCTGGCGTATGTTGCGATCACCCGTGCCGAAACGCGGCTTCATTGGGTAAAACGTTATGCTTTGGCGCGGCCCTTGCAGGATCTGGGAACGGAAGATTTGCAGACGGTTTCGGCACCGCTAACGCTTGAAAAACAAGGGGATGAAGATGGGCACGCCTAGCATAATTATTACTGGCGCAAGTGCAGGTATCGGAAAAGCTGTGGCCTTGCTTTTAGGGCGCGAAGGCTGGCGGGTTGGCTTGGTGGCGCGCCGCCAAGAAGCGCTTGAAGAGGTCGCAGAAGGGATCAAAAACGCAGTTGTTCTGCCCGCTGATGTCACCCAACCAGACGAAGTGGAGCAGGTATTTTCTGCTTTTGGGCAGCTTGACGTGCTTTTTAATAACGCAGGTATTTTTACGCCAGCGGCAACGATTGACGAGGTAACGCTGGAGAACTGGCAGGCCGCGCTTGACGTCAATCTGACGGGAATGTTCCTGTGTGCCCGCGCTGCCTTTGGTCAGATGCGGGCACAGAAACCGCAAGGTGGGCGGATCATCAATAATGGTTCAATTTCGGCCCTCAGCCCGCGCGAAGGGTCCGTTACCTACACCACCACGAAACACGCTATCACCGGGCTGACAAAAACGATTTCACTAGATGGACGACCCTTTGATATCGCCTGCGGTCAGATCGATATCGGGAATGCCCGCACCGATTTGCTGCAAGGCATCATTGACCTTGCAAAGGAAAATGGCGAAGCCGCGCCGCCAACGATGGATGTGGATGATGTGGCGCGCGCGGTCTTGCATATGGCCGGTCTGCCACTAGAGGCGAATGTGCTGAACATGACCATCATGGCAACCAAAATGGAACATGTGGGACGTGGATAAGGCCTTTCGAAAGGCCTTGAAAAACGCGATTTCCAAATCGCGTAAAAAGCGGTTTCGAAACCGCTTGGTCAAGGCGCTTCGAAGCGCCTTTTGCTTTAGCTTCGCAGTACGACGCGAAAAAATGCTGAGGCACCCCATCCTGCTGCAATGGCGATGACCAGGGATAACAGCCCATAGATCAATGGCTTTTCATGTGCCAGATTGTACATCCAACGCTCAATCCCGACCTTTTGCACGTCGATCATGGTATCAAAGTCTGATACAACCTCACCGCCCCGGGTCAGGTATATCCGTGCGTGATATTCGCCCTCGGTCAGGTTCGCAGGAAGCGAAACCGAGGTGCTAAAAAGAGTGTCCTCACTTAAGGTCACGCTGTTCTCATTGAGCGTATACAACCCTTGATTTGCGCGTATGCGGATCACCGCTTCGGCAAAATCCTTGGCCCTTTCGCTGTCATCTTCAAGCCGGATGGAGTTTGGAATCGAAATGTGGAATTTCTGATCCTCGACCTCATTGATAACTTCGGAAAGCGGTGCGCTGGTGGCAATGGCATAAAAGCTCGGCGCTGCCTTGACCTCTGCTGCGGCGGTATTGACCCAGATGCCATAGCGCTTGGATTTACGGCGAACCGTCAGGGGATGTGATGGCCCCTCGACCACGATGATCACATTTAGGATGCCGGTATCGGGCGCCGGTGCGTCCCGTTTGATCGCGCCAAATATCAGGATCTCTGAGCCCACAAAAGTGGCGGTAATGGCGACGCGGTTTTGGCTTAACCCGGCGACGACACTTTCCTGTGCGTGCGCGGGCAGGGCGAAAAACATGATCAGTGCAAGGGCAAAGCGCATCATATCAATGCCCCCCCGCACCGATTGTATAAAGCTCGCCCGGCTGCAAAAGCAGGTCCAGTCCCAGCTTAGCACACACGGCCAGCACCATGATTGCCAAAAGGATGCGCAGCTGTTCGGCCTTAAGTTTAACGCCGATCCGGGCACCGATTTGTGCCCCAATGACGCCCCCAATCAGCAAGAGCACTGCCAGACCCATATCAACCGTATAATTGGTGGTGGCATGCATCAGCGTGGTGAATGCGGTAACAAAGATGATCTGAAAGAGCGAGGTGCCGACCACGACCTTGGTGGGCATCCCCAGAAGATAAATCATCGCCGGCACCATGATGAAGCCGCCGCCAACCCCCATGATCGCCGCCAGCACACCAACCAGCACGCCGAC
>JAAEUB010000347.1 GCA_024227755.1 Paracoccaceae bacterium
CGGCAATTGCGCCCGCCGTCACGGGCCCGATGCCCGGCACGGTGCAAAGCCGCCGCAGTTCCTCGTCCGTCTTAGTCGCGCTTTCTAGTGGATTGTCAGTAACGTAAGAGTCCGAATTTGGATTCCCATACCTTGGTTTTTGTGCGAGTCTGCGGGATGCGTAAGGGAATTTCATTTACTGTCTCCGCTGAGGATCGCCGTCGTCTGGACGCGATTGTTGCGGATCGCTCGGCCCCGCAGAAGCACGTCTGGCGGGCCCGGATTGTTCTTTTGAGTGGGGATGGGCATGGCACCACCGCGATCATGGCTGCCACAGGCAAATCCAAAACCTGTGTCTGGCGTTGGCAGGAACGCTTTATGACCGAGAGCGTGGCAGGTCTGCTACGCGATAAAACGCGACCCTCGCGGATACCGCCGCTGGCCAGGGACAAGGTTGATGAAGTTGTCGCCCTGACACTGAAGGCCCCGCCTCATGAGGCCAGCCACTGGACCGTGCGGGCGATGGCTAAAGTGGTCGGACTGAGCCCATCAACGGTGCATGAGATTTGGAAGTCCCATGGGCTGAGCCCGCATCGCTGGCGGCAGTTCAAGCTGTCAAATGACCCGGAATTTGCGAAGAAACTGCGAGAGGTGGTTGGCCTTTATGTATCCCCCCCGGCCCATGCTGTGGTGCTTTCGGTTGATGAAAAGTCGCAAATTCAGGCACTTGACCGTACGCAACCGGGGTTACCGTTGAAGAAGGGGCGAGGCCAGACCCTCACCCATGATTACAAGCGCAACGGCACAACCACCTTGTTTGCAGCGCTCAATGTGCTGGATGGAAGCGTGATATCGAAGAACATGCAACGTCATCGACATCAGGAATTCCTGGATTTTCTTAACCAAATTGAAAGGCAAGTTGCCAAGGACAGGAAAATCCACGTGATCCTTGATAATTATGGCACTCACAAACACCCGAACACCCGTTCCTGGCTGGCCCGACATCCGCGTTGGACATTCCATTTCATCCCAACCTCAAGCTCCTGGTTGAACGCAGTCGAAGGCTTCTTCGCCAAACTCACCCGAAGGCGGTTGAAATACGGTGTGTTCAAATCCGTCGATGAGTTGAAGGGTGCAATCGACCGATTCATCGCCGAACACAACGAGACCGAAGCAAAGCCGTTCGTCTGGCGCGCCGACCCAGACAAAATAATCGCAGCGAGAAACCGAGGGTTCCAAATGTTGGAATCAAACCACTAGGCGTGGTGGCGCGGATCAGAGCATTGAAGCGAATGGAACTGAGCGCGGGCGTTTCCCCCGCGCCAAAGGCCCGCGCCACCTTCGGGCCGCGCTCTTTGATATGGGCCAGTGCCACCCCGATCAGCGCAAGGCGCGCGGGATCTTTTCGCAGATCAAAGTCAGCGGCGGACAGGGCCGCGTTCAGCCGATGCACTGCTGGCACGCCAAGCGCCCGGAGCGGCGTATCGGCGC
>JAAEUB010000348.1 GCA_024227755.1 Paracoccaceae bacterium
GTCTAGAATAAATCAAAAGTGCCGCCCAGCACCAGATCGATGCGACGTGTGCGCCAACCGCCGGGGGCATCGCGCACCAGGGGTGAGGGTTCGTCGCAATAGCGACGTACAATTTCTGGCTCAGGCGCCTTTACCGCAGCCAGCGTTTTTTCTGCCAGCCCGGTAACAGCGCCAATGGATGAGGGCAGTGGTGCATCAGGCTGCGGCGCCACGGTGACCCTGACACGGTTACGTTTGCGCTCCTTCGCAGTGTTACCCGGATGCTCTTTGATATGCTGTCCGGTTTCCCCGGCCAGAATAGTGTAGGCGCCATAACCGGAAACACAATAAAGTGCCCGCATCCCGGTATCGTTTCGAATATCGGTTCTAGACACACGCGTCAGGCGCATATTGCGGTTCTTTGCCCATGCTTCATACATGTCGGCAATCTGGTGACCAAAAGATACCGCGCCCGCCCTGTCCGGCCCGCCTTCAACCAGCGCCTCCACCAACAAAAATGCTTCTCTTGGGCAATCCTGCAGCACATCCTTGCAGGCAACCGACAGAAGATAAACAGACTGGGAGAGGATTGTGATCAACCGCCGCGGCAATATTTCCTTTGACCTGTGACCCTCCAGCCGGGTTTGCAATGCCAGAGCGCGCTCAAC
>JAAEUB010000349.1 GCA_024227755.1 Paracoccaceae bacterium
AAGCGTGGCTCTATGCGCTCAAACCGAAAGAGCTAAACAATGGATAAGCTTAAAATAGGCAAAAATAGGGGCAATGCCGGTAAAGGCCGCCCCAAGGGCGCCAAGAACAAAACCACGGCGCTGCTCAAAGACTCTATTCTCAAGGCTGCGGAACAGGCCGGCAGCGGGAGGGGCCTTGTCGGGTATTTGGAAACGCAGGCCAAGCTCAACCCCGGCCCATTCATGGCGCTGCTTGGCAAGGTGCTTCCTATGCAGGTGACAGGGGAGGACGATGGCCCTGTCCAAATACAGATAATCCGGTATGCAGACAGTCCAGATTCCGAATAGATGGAAGCCGCGACAATATCAGCGCCCATTATGGGACTATCTGGAAAACGGCGGCAAGCGGGCCATAGAGGTAGCGCATCGCCGCTGGGGCAAGGATGATGTCACCCTGCACCGCACAGCGGTTGCGGCGCATGAACGTGTTGCCACGTATTGGCATTGCCTGCCCGAATACGAACAGGCCCGCAAAGCCATATGGACGGCGGTTAACCCGCATACCGGCAAACGGCGCATAGATGAGGCATTCCCCGAGGCCATTCGGGAAAGCAAAGACGAACAGCAGATGTTCATCCGCTTCAAGAATGGTTCGACATGGCAGGTTATAGGCTCGGATCGTTACAACAGCCTGGTGGGTGCCGGTGTCGCCGGTGTGGTGTTTTCGGAATGGGCTTTGGCCAACCCGTCGGCATGGGGCTATATCCGCCCGATGGTTGAGGAAAATAATGGGTGGGCCGCATTCATCACCACGCCACGCGGACGCAACCATGCAAAGTCAATGTATGATCTGGCGGGTAAAAGTGATCGCTGGTTCGCTGAACTGTCCAATATCCACCACACCGGCGCATTGACGCATGAACAGCTTGCCGAGGCGTTAGAGGAATATACAGCCCTGTACGGCGAGGATCTGGGCCAAGCACAGTTCAAGCAGGAATATCTATGCAGCTTCAACGCCGCGATCATGGGCGCTTTCTATGTTCGTGAAATGGCCAAAGTCAGAACGGAGGAACGCATCAGGCAGGTTGTCCCGAACCCAGGGCGGCCGGTGCACAGGGCATGGGACATAGGCGTTAAGGATGACACGTCTATCTGGTGGTTCCAGGTATACGGCGGGAAAATATACATTCTGGACTGCTACACGAATTCGGGCGCGGGCGTAGAGCATTACGCGGACATCATACATTCCAAAGCCTATGGCGATGGGGTGGACTATGTTCCGCACGACGCCAAGGTTAGGGAATGGGGGACGGGCAAGACTCGCGTTGAAACCATGCGAGAATATGAGTTGAAGCCCGAGCTTATCCCGTTGGCTTCCAAGCTTGACGGTATCAATGCGGCACGCAAGGCGCTTGCAATATCCATATTTGATCCGCGTTGTGAGGAACGGGGCATAGCCGCCCTTGAGCAGTACCGGCGTGAATGGGATGACGACAAGAAGACATTCAGGGCAAAGGAGTATCGGGACTGGACAACGCATTTAGCGGACGCCTTTCGGTATCTGGCACTTGCCTGGAAGCAGGCA
>JAAEUB010000350.1 GCA_024227755.1 Paracoccaceae bacterium
CTCCCCGGTATCCGGCAACATGCACAGGATATTTGATCCCTCGGCAGCGGTTTCGGCCACTTCCAGCGCTGCCGCGAGTGTTGCGCCGGCGCTGACGCCGACAAATATACCTTCCTGCTGGGCCAGTTTTTGCGAGCAGGCCATTGCCTTCGCCGCTGCCACGGTCAAAACGGTGTCCGTGTTATTGGCGTCGACCGCGTCCCCGGTCAGCTTGGGAATGAAGTCCGGCGTCCAGCCCTGAATCGGATGCGGGGTGAAGCTGGGATGGCTTTCGGCCGGCGAGCCATCTTCGTTGCGTTTTTGTTCGATGCCATCGGTTAGCAGGCTTGCGAGCTCGGGCTCACAAACGACGATACGGGTATCGGGGCTTTTTTCCCTGAGCACGCGGGCGACGCCCTTTAGCGTGCCACCGGTGCCATAACCGGTAACCCAGTAATCGAGCTTGCTGCCTTCGAATGCTTCCAGAATTTCCGGCGCGGTTGTCCGTGAATGCATATCGGCATTGGATTCGTTCTCGAACTGGTGGGTTAAAAACCATCCATTCTTGTCAGCCAGTTCCTTCGCCTTTTGAACCATGCCGCTGCCTTTCAATGGCGCCGGTGTCAGTACTACCTTTGCACCCAGGAAAC
>JAAEUB010000351.1 GCA_024227755.1 Paracoccaceae bacterium
CAGTTGAGGCTGAAACCGGGATAGCCCCCGTTCTTTCGACTTCTGGCGGCACCTCGGATGCCCGATTTGTCAAAGATCATTGCCCGGTGGTCGAGTTTGGTCTTGTCGGCCATCACATGCATGCAGTCGATGAACGTGTGCCGGTGGATCAGATCACCCAACTCAAATCCATCTATTCCCGGATAATCCGTGACTTTTTCGCCTGAATACCGCCCGCGCTTAGTGGTGATGGTGAAAGAGCCGCGCCCAGGTCGCGTTAAAACCCGGTTGGGCGCGGATATCGGCGTGACCAAAGCGGCATGGTGGTTTCGCCATCAATCTGCCCGCCTTATCGGGCGTGTTCAAAGCCCGCGCTGGCAGACAATCTTGTCTGTTTCACCCGACCACGAAGGTCAAAGCAGCTGCACCTGGCCTGCCCACCTTTCGCGCATCCCTCAGGGCGGCGGCGACATTGGCACCCGCATGGCGCGGATATTTCACACCCTTGCGCCCGGTCCTGCACTGGTCATCGGTGCAGATATTCCCGGCGTCGCCGCCGCCCACATTGCCACGGCCTTCAAGGCGCTGGGCAACCATGATGCGGTCTTTGGCCCGGCCTCGGACGGTGGTTTTTGGCTGGTAGGCTTGAAACGCGCCCGACCCGCCCCTACATCCCTCTTCAAGCCCGTGCGCTGGTCAACCCGCCACGCGCTTATCGATACGCTGGGCACCATGCCCGGCCTTAAATATTCCCTGATCACGACGCTTGACGATGTGGACATAGCCGCCGATCTGGCGCGCCTTCCCCGTGACGTTGCTGGTCATACCTGATAGGTTTTTCAAATGAAAAAATTTCCAACCAAAGACGAAATCCTCAAATGGATTTCTGACAATCCCACCCTGACCTCAAAGCGCGACATCAGCCGTGCTTTTGGCATCAAGGGTGCGGCGCGCATCGACCTTAAACGCCTGTTGCGTGAACTTGAGGACGAAGGCCACCTGGCCAAGCGCAACAAGACTTACCGCGACCCATCGAAACTGCCGCCTGTTTCGGTTTTGCAGGTCACTGCACCGGACCCGGACGGTGACCTTTACGCCAAACCGATGGAATGGCAGGGCGATGGACCCGAACCGCGCATCCTGTTTATCGCCAAATCCAGTGACCCGGCTTTGAAAGTTGGTGACCGCATCCTTGCGCGTTTGAGCGAGGTCGAAGGTGATGATTACCAATACGAGGCCCGTCTGATCCGCCGCATCGGCACCAATCCGGTGCGTATCCTTGGCGTTTTTCGCAAAGGTTCGGACGGTGGCCGCATAACTCCGATCGACAAAGGGCAGAACAAGGAATGGCAAGTACCTGCCGGGTCCGATGAGGGCGCCAAAGATGGCGAACTGGTCGAGGCGCAACAATCTGGACCTAAGGGCCGCATGGGCCTGCCCAAAGCACGCATAATTGCCCGCCTTGGCGACCCCTCTGCGCCAAAAGCTGTTTCGCTCATCGCCATTCACCAACATGCCATCCCAGATGCTTTCCCGGATGCGGTAATTGCCGAAGCCGACGCTGAGCGTCCAGCGGACCTAGGCAAGCGCGAGGACCTGCGTGATGTGGCGTTGATAACCATCGACCCGCATGATGCGCGCGACCACGACGACGCCATTTATGCGCACGCCGATGATGATCCGCAAAACCCTGGCGGCCATGTGGTCTGGGTCGCCATTGCTGACGTTGCCCATTACGTCACGCCTGGCTCGGCGCTAGATCACGAGGCGCGAAATCGCGGCAATTCAACCTACTTTCCCGACCGGGTTGTGCCGATGCTGCCAGACCGGTTGTCGGGCGATCTTTGTTCCTTGCATGAAGGTGTTGATCGCGCCTGTCTTGCCGTGCGTATGGTATTGAATGCACAGGGTAAAAAGCTTTCGCACCGCTTTACACGCGGGTTGATGAAGTCATATGCCACCCTGAACTATGCCGAGGTACAGCAGGCAATTGACGGCAATCCCAATGACAAATGCGCGCCCTATCTCGACAGCATTCTTACCCCGCTTTATGCCGCCTACAAGGCCACAAAACACGCCCGCGTCCTGCGTCAGCCCCTGGATCTGGACCTGCCCGAGCGCAAGATTATTCTGTCAGAGGAAGGCCGCGTGCAATCGGTCAATTTCGCCGAGCGTTATGACGCCCACAGATTGGTTGAGGAGTTTATGATCCTTGCCAATGTCGCAGCTGCCGAGGAACTGAACCGCCTTAAGCAACCCCTGCTATTTCGCATCCACGAGGAACCTTCCCCAGAAAAACTCGAGGCCCTGCGTGAGGTGGCGCAATCATCTGGCTTTACCCTTGCCAAAGGGCAGGTGCTGCAAACCCGCCATCTTAATGCGCTTCTGGCGCAGGCTGAAGGCAGCGAATTTGACGAGCTTGTCAATATATCAACACTCAGATCAATGCAGCAGGCCTACTACAACCCGGAAAATTTCGGCCATTTCGGTTTGGCGCTGAAGAACTACGCACATTTTACTTCGCCGATCCGCCGGTATTCGGACCTGATTGTGCACCGTGCTCTGATCGCCGGGCATGGTTGGGGCAAAGATGGGCTGTCGCCTGCAGATATCGACCAGCTTGAGGCCACTGCACAGCACATTTCCGACACTGAACGCCGCTCGATGCTGGCTGAACGCGATACCAATGACCGCTATCTGGCGTCTTACCTGTCTGAACGCGTCGGCAATGAATTTACCGGGCGTATCGCTGGCATCGCCCGTTTTGGCGCATTTGTGAAGCTTGACGAAACCGGGGCGGACGGGCTGGTGCCAATATCAACCATTGGGGCCGAGTATTTCCGCTTTGACAGTGAGGCACAGACGATTACCGGTGAAAAAACCGGCCTGACGCTGGGCCTGGGGCTTCCGGTTACCATCAGATTGGCCGAGGCGACACCGGTTACCGGCGGGCTTATGCTTGAGCTTTTAAGCGTTGATGGTAAATCCCTGCCTCGCAGCCCGGTCCGCACTAGCCGCCGCGCAGGCGGGCGCAAAGCGGTGCGTTCACGCCACAAAGCGGCGAAGGTAAAAAAGAAGGTGCATCGCAGCCGACGTTAGTTTTCCCAGTCAAGTTTACGCTAGGTCAACTTGCCGTCTTGGGTTACTTGTTAGCATAGAGTAACTCGAACGTTTTTGGGGTTCATCTTTATGGTCCATCAATCTGAGATTGACGACGTCCATACCTACCTGGTCGGGTTGAGAGCCCGTGCCCTAGCACTCCAGATATCGCCACTTGTATTCGATAGGGCCTTGAAGGGGGTGAAACCGCTGCCCGAAGTTCTGGACGCGCAGAAAGCACAGGCCGAGTTTTCCCTTTCCTCGCGTGCCTATATGGGTCGGGTAATTCCGGCCTCGCGCATTCGCAATGGTCGGCTTTCATACAAAAAGCAGCGGGCATTATTAAACCGGATCGAAGCCGAGTTTGGTGTTGAGGCCGAAGTCGTCACAGCCATCTGGGGCATAGAGAGCGATTTTGGACGTCAATTGGGCAATTATCCGGTGATAGCAGCTTTGACAACGCTGGGGTGGAAAGGAAGGCGGGCAGACTTTTTCGAGGACGAATTGATAGCCATGCTCACGATTGCCGGTCAGGGACAGATAAATGTCACAGATGTTTGCGGCTCATGGGCAGGTGCAATGGGGCACGGGCAGTTCATGCCATCGTCTTACCTGAGCCATGCGGTCGATTATGACGCCGACGGGCGTGCCGATATCTGGCATGATGACCCGGCTGATGGCCTTGCCTCAATCGCCAATTACCTTGTCACGCACGGCTGGCAGCAAGGTGCGCCATGGGGCGTCAAGGCAACCTTGCCCGAGGGGTTTGATTACGCCCAGACTGGCCTTGGCAATTCCCGGAAACTGGCGGAGTGGCTGGCACTTGGCGTTGTCCAATCTGATGGCAACACGCCTGCGGATTACGGCCCTGCCTCGGTGTTGTTGCCCGTAGGTGCCTCTGGTCCGGCCTTTCTGACGTTCAACAATTTCGGGGTGCTGCTTAGATACAACAACGCAATTTTTTACGCTTTAGCGGTGGCATTGTTATCCGAACAGATTGCGGGCGCTAAACCACCAAAAATAATCTGGCCCGATGAAAAACCCCTGACCCGCGCAGAAATGACAGAATTTCAGATTTTGCTGGGTGTGTCTGGGTATGAAGCAGGTGCAATTGACGGGTTGATCGGTCCTGATACCACCCGCGCTATTCGTGCCTATCAAATGGAGGCGGGTTTGCCTGCCGATGGCTTTCCCGACCCAGCACAATTTAAAGCACTGCAAGCGCGGATAAACTAAGACCCTCAAGCGTTGGGCGCACCAATTGTGCGGCACTGAAATCCTGCCTGTCAGTATAAATCGACGGCGTCACCACAACTGGCAGGTTTGCCCCCCGCGCCGAGCGAACCCCGTTCAGGCTGTCCTCAAACGCCACACAGACATCGGGCGCCAGCTCAAGCCGCTCCAGCGCCAGGTTGAACACGTCAGGTGCTGGCTTTTTGGCACTGACCTGATCGCCCGCTGCAACAACGTCAAATACCTGGCTTGCCGGGCGTCTCCAACAGCACTGCGTTAATGCCTCGACATTTGGAGTGTTGGTGGTTGTCGCCACCGCTATGCGCAACCCGGCCTTGCGCCCGGCCTTGATCAAGGCATCCACACCGGGACGCAACTCTAACTCACCGCGTGCCAGTATCTCGCCATAAATCGCGGTCTTTTCTTTGTGCAGCGCCGCGATTTCCGCGTCTCCCAGTCGCTCATCTTGCGGCAGGCTCTCCTGAAACGCCCGCATACGTTCCTTGCCACCGGAGATTTTTAGCAACTCGTGATAATCATCCATGGACCATTTCCAACCCAGTCCAGCCTGTGCGAAAATGGTGTTAAACGCCGCCCGGTGCGCTTCTTCAGTTTCTGCCAGCGTGCCGTCGACGTCAAAAATCAGTGCCTTCAGTTTCATCGCCCCGGGGCCTCACAAACGGTGCGTCTGAACTATGTCCGTAAAATCTTTGAACGTGGCGAAGGAATAGGTATGTGGCATGTTCGCCACTGCCACCTTACGGTATCCTTCAGTAAAAAGCGCGAAGGGTGCGCCAGCGCGGTGGGCGGTTTCGGCGTCCACTTCACTGTCGCCAACATAAAGCCGCTGACCGTCGCCAAGGGCCTTGAACGCGGCAACAAGCGGCGCCGGGTCGGGCTTTTTCACCGCCAGAGTATCACCGCCAATAATGACATCAAACAAGTCGATTATACCGTAGAGATCCAAAATTGCCCGCGTCGGGGCCTCGGGCTTGTTGGTGCAGATGCCAAGCCGGTGACCATCAGCATTCAGGGCGGGCAGCAATTCCTCAATCCCATCGTAAAGCTTTGACAATGTCGCCGGGTCCTTGCCGTAATAATCCAGCATCGCCTTGGTGAGGTCCGCATGTTTGCCCTTGTCGATGGCGCGCGCGCGCATGGCGCGTTCCACCAGTTTGGGTATGCCATTGCCGATGAACGAGATCAGGGTTGGCATATCAAGTGGTTCAGCATCAACATCGGCCAGCATCCGGTTCGCAGCGGCTTGGATGTCGGGTGCGGAATGTAAAAGCGTTCCGTCAAGATCAAAAACGATGTTTGTCACCGGCTCAGACCTTCCATTTGATCGAACAACCCATGGAAGGGGTCTGATCTTTCGGCCCTTGCCCGGTCTCAGAAACTAGCTTCATTGCCTCATAAAGCTCACGCCTGAGGTCATCTGGTCCGGCCTCTTTACGCGAGGCGTCTAAGCGGCCGCGATATTGCAGTTTACCGTCGGCGTTGTAGCCAAAGAAATCAGGTGTGCAAACCGCATCATAGGCGCGCGCAACATCCTGGCTTTCGTCATAGAGATAGGGGAAGGGGAAGTTCATTTCGCCAGCCAGCTCTGCCATTTTTTCGGGGCCGTCCTGTGGATGGCTTCTAACGTCATTGGCCGAGATTGCGACAACGCCGATGCCCAGATCCGGCAGATCACGGGCGACACGAATGATCCGGTCAAGAACTGCCAGCACATAGGGGCAATGGTTGCAGATGAACATCACCAGGGTGCCATTTTCCCCGGCCACATCCGCCAGTGAAACGGGGTTGCCATTGGTATCGGGCAAGGTGAAATCCGGCGCGGGCAGACCGAATTCGCAAACAGGGGGAATAGCAGCCATTTTAAAGCACCGCCTCGGCCGCTTCGCGTATGGCGCGGATATTTGCGCCGTATGGTGCGGGGTTTTCCACCGAACCGCCCTTGAAAACAGCCGAGCCTGCTACGAAAACGTCGGCCCCGGCGGCGGCCACCAAAGGCACCGTTTCTGGCGTTACGCCACCATCGATTTGTATGTGAACCTCGCGGTCACCAATCATCTGGCGAATATCATGGGTTTTCTCAACACATGAATGGATAAACTTCTGCCCGCCAAAGCCGGGGTTCACTGTCATCACCAGCACCATGTCCACCAAGTCCAAAAGCTCGGCCACTGCCGAGGCTGGGGTGCCGGGGTTAAGTGCTACGCCTGCTTTCACACCCTGGGCGCGAATGGCTTGCATGGTGCGGTGAATATGGGTCGAAGCCTCGACATGGGCGACGATCATATCGGCACCCGCTTCGGCGTAAGCTTCGATATATTGGTCGACCGGCGAAATCATCAGATGCACATCCATGAACGTTTTCACATGGGGGCGAAACGCCGCCACGGCGGGCGGGCCAAAGGTCAGGTTCGGCACAAAATGCCCGTCCATCACGTCCACATGCACCCAGTCACAGCCTTCTTTTTCGATGGCCTGAATTTCCTGACCAAAGTTGGCGAAGTCTGCCGACAGTATCGAAGGTGCAATTTTGATGGAACGATCAAAGGACATGTGCTGTCTCCTAAAAATGGGGTGGGGCGCGCGTTCCCACGCACCCCGGTGTTTTCCTAAGCGGCCGAGTTTATCCGCAGCGCTTCACGCCAGTTCGGGAACAAGGCGTCTGCGTCACCCGGGAAGCTCTCAAACGCGCGGGCAAACTCTTTGTGGTCCTTGGCGAACTCAACCGGGTCTGCCCCGGATTTCCAACATTCTTCAGCCTGGCGCAAGCTGATAGCACCAGCCGCCGCACCGTCAATATGGCCAAATGCACCACCACCAGCGGTCAAAACCACGTTTGAATGGCCGAGGTTCTTGAAGAAACCCGGAATGCGAAGCGCATTCATGCCGCCCGAGATGATTGGCGTGGTTGGGTTCATGCCGTGCCATTCCTGATGAAAATACGGCCCCGGCGCGCTGTCGTCGGTGATCATGAAGGCCATCATCTTGTCGGCAGCCTCGCCTTCCATTTTGCCAAAACCCATCGTGCCGGTATGGATGCCGGAGGCACCAATCAGACGCGCCATTTTTGACAGAACGAACGCGGTATAGCCGCGATCAGATTGCGGGCTGGTTACGGCCCCGTGACCGGCGCGGTGGTAATGCAGGTACTGGCTTGGGAAAGCCCGGCGTGCAGTGGTAACAGCGGCAGGTCCGGCAACATAACCGTCAACAAGGAAAGCAACGTGGCTGGCATTTTCGCCGAATGCGTCCAAAATGAACTCGCCGCGCGCAACCATTTCATGATGGTCATCAGCGGTGATATTGGCCGAGAACAGCTTGGCTTGACCAGTTTCATCCTGCGCGCGCTTCATCGCGTCGGCAACCAGTGGAATGGTCTCCTTTAGCGGCGCAAACACCTGATTGCCCTGCGGTTCATCGTTTTTGATGAAGTCGCCACCCAGCCAGAAATCATAACAGGCATTGGCGAAAGGCTGCGGACGCAGGCCCAGCTTGGGCTTGATGATGGTGCCAACGATAAAGCCACCGTCAACCGCCGGACGCCCAAGAACGTCCCACATGTTCTTGATCGTGGTGGACGGCCCGTCAAACAGACGCAGATATTCGCGCGGCACATAAAAATCGTGCATCTTCGAGTATTCCACGTCGCCCATGCCCTGGTTGTTACCGATACATAGAGTCAGGAACGAAGCG
>JAAEUB010000352.1 GCA_024227755.1 Paracoccaceae bacterium
CGCGGCCGCCCCGACGCTGGACTGATCATGGAGGAATTTTTCAAGCTCATCGGAAAGTTGATGGGGGCGCATGGCACGCAAGCGTTCAAAAACAGGTTCATAACGTGCAAGGTCGCTGTTGTCAGCGAATAGCCCGGCAAGCGCATCATCGTCGATACGGTTCACTTCGAGCGAGAAAAACACCAGGGGCGCGGTGTAATCGGTTATCTTCTCTTGGTTATTTTGCAAAAACTGCGCGCGCTCGGCGTCCGTGGTCTTTTGGTAATACCGCAGGCCCGCATAGGACATGATGCGCCCGCCTTTATTCTCTATCGCTTCATATTCCGTGACACATTTCAGCATTGCCGCTGCGTCAAGCCCGGCCAGATTGCCTTCATAACTGATGGCAAAATCGGCGCAGGCCTTTTTCAGCCAGCCAAGGTCTGCGGCCAGTTCGGGCGCATCGGGGGCGGTATAAAGATCGCTGAAATCCCAGTCGGGCAGGGCCCCGAGGGTGTTTGAGCCTTTAGTGGCGTCGGCGTGAAAAACGGGGGTTGTATGGGATTGCAGCATTTGGGCCTCGCGAATTGAAATTTGCGCGACACTGGCCCATTGAGGCGAGGGGTGCAAGCGACCAAGAGGCATGAACAGTCAGACTGCCCATGCCTCTAAATCAGGTATGCTTCAACTGATCACCCAGCTGGATTCACGGCAAACGTTGAAATTATTGCGGATGACGACGTCACCATCTGCAAAACGTGCGCGCAGGTCAAACATGCAGGCCCCCGAACCATCATCGATATTGACGTTGACCGTATTGCCGCTGCGAAGGACGCTGTTGCCAAAAATGTCTTCCTCCCAATCTGAGCGCGACGTGTTGGAGGCGTGAAAATGCGTCATGGTAACGCCGGTGTAATTGCCAATTGTTACCATGCGGTTTTGCCCGCCGGATGTCGGTGCCTCCATACAGGCGCTGAGCAAAAGCAGTGCCGAGGCCGCGAGGAAGGTAAAAAGTTTCATTTTTTTCTCCGTAATCATGTTCAATTGTCTCAAATGTTTTACCGCAACCGGGTGCAGAATCATTTCGTGCGGTGCGGCACACTGGAAGAATATGAGCATGTCGTGACGCGTCTGGCGAGGAGATTTGGTGATTCAGTTTGAAAATTACCCCTTATTAACAACATTGTAATGTTGGACCTCGGAGCGTCACTTGAAAATTGAACATCTCATGCATCCAAGTCAATTGAAGAGGCGGGGTCGGGCCGGTGGTTTTGCCAAAAGACGGCGCGAACCAGCCTATATTTTTACGCTTGTGTTTTGACCCCCCCCAAAGGGTGTTCTATAGGGGTGGTCACATGAGGCATTCGGGGGCGCGCGTGCTCAGATTCATCTTTGGTTTTTTCGGGGCGATTTTTACCTGGCTGACCCTGTCTGCCTTTATGGCGGCGCTATTGATTGGCGCGGTTTTCTGGACCTATTCTCAGGATTTGCCCAGCCACGAACAGCTTGCCAACTACACACCGGCGATGATTTCACGGATTTATTCCGGCGAAGGTCAGCTGATGGATGAATTTGCCCATGAGCGCCGGTTGTTCACCCCGGCGGATGAAATTCCTGATCTGGTGAAATGGGCCTTTATTTCGGCGGAGGACAAAAACTTCTACTACCACAAGGGCTTTGATCCGCGAGGTATGGTTGCAGCCGCGCTTGAGGCGGCCCGTGGTGGGCGTCTTCGCGGTGCCTCGACCATTCCGCAGCAGGTGGTGAAAAACTTCCTGTTGTCATCTGACCGGCGCGCTGAACGCAAGATCAAGGAACTTATCCTGTCGGTTCGGTTGGAAAGCAGCCTGTCCAAGGATGACATTCTGGCGCTTTACCTTAATGAGATCGACCTTGGCGCGCGCTCATTCGGGGTGACGGCGGCGGCGCAGACATACTTTAACAAAAGTCTGGCTGAGCTTAACACTGAAGAGGCCGCTTTTCTGGCGATCCACCCAAAAGCACCCTATTCTTATCATCCTGTTAAAAACTATGACGCCGCACTTGAGCGTCGAAACCGGGTGCTGCGCGAGATGTTCGAGAACGGGTATGTTGACACTGCGGAATATGAGCGCGCCCGGGCCACCCCGATCCGTTCGGTCCAAAATGGCGATTTCACCTCGTTCAGGGCCGGTCTGCCGCCACGCGATTATTTCACCGATGAAATCCGCCGCCAGCTAAGCCGTAACTTTGGCGAGGACGAGTTTTTCAACGGTGGCCTGACCATCCGCGCCACGGTTGATCCGGAATTGCAGGACGTGGCCGCAGCCAGCCTTCGTCAGGGGCTTGAGGATTTCGATCGAAGCCGGGGTATCTGGAGGCCAACAGGCATAACGCTGACGCCCGAGCAAATGGCTGATGAAGCCGGGTGGCGCGCGGCACTGGACGAAACCATCTTCCCACGTGATATTGCCGGTTGGCACATGGCCGTGGTGCTGGAAGTCGGCGCAAAAGACGCGCGCATCGGCATCGAGGGGGTTGAGGAAGACGCGGACGGTCACTGGATTCCAGCCAAAGATGTGACCTGGGCGCGGCGCTCGAACGAAGACGGCACGAACGGCCGCAAGGCGCGGGTCGCGGGTGACCTTCTGCAACTCGGCGAGGTTGTTCATGTGCGCGCCATGACCAAGGACAGCGACGGAAGTTTTATCCGCTGGACCTTGCGTCAGATCCCGCTTTTGCAAGGTGGTTTCATGGCGATGGACGTCAATACCGGCAGGGTATTGGCGATGCAGGGCGGCTTTAGCTATCAGCATTCAGTGTTCAACCGGGCAACGCAGGCCACCCGCCAGCCCGGCTCAAGCTTCAAGCCCTTCGTCTATGCCAGCGCGCTTGATAGCGGCTTTTCCCCGGCAACGATCATCATTGACGCGCCGATTGAAATTGATACCGGTGCCGGTGTCTGGCGACCACAAAACGCATCCCGCGAGTTTTATGGGCCGACGCCTTTGCGCACCGGCATTGAGCGTTCAAGAAACCTGATGACCGTGCGTCTGGCGCAAGAGATCGGCATGGACGTGGTTGCAGCTTACGCCGAACGCTTTGGGGTTTATGACCGCATGAACCCGTATCTGGCCAATGCGCTGGGTTCAGAGGAATCGACGCTTTTTCGCATGGTCGCAGCGTATGCCATGTTCGCCAATGGCGGCGAGCGGGTTGAGCCGACGCTGGTCGACCGGGTGCAGGACCGCTGGGGAACGACCATTTACCGCCACGACCAGCGCAATTGCGTTGAATGTCTTGTCGAAAACATTGATCAAGGCCTGGGCCCGCGCATCTCCTCTAACCGTGAACGGGTGATGGATGCAATCACTGCCTATCAGCTGACCTCGATGATGCGCGGCGTGGTTGAGCGCGGCACTGCCGCCGGGCGCGTTCATCTGGGGGTGCCGACCGCAGGCAAAACCGGCACCACCAATGGTGCCAAGGATGTCTGGTTCATCGGCTTTACTTCAAACATCGTGGCCGGTTGCTATATGGGCTATGACCAGCCGCGCCGCATCGCGGGCGGTTCGGGCGGGGGCATGTGCGCGCCGGTATTCAACCAGTTCATGAAAAGCGCGGTGGCCAAATACGGCTCGGGTGCGTTCGAGGTGCCTGAAGGCGGGCACTTCATCAATATCGACCGCTTTTCGGGCGCCCGCCTGCCTGACGGCGACTCTGGCGACCATGTGGTTGCCGAATATTTCCGTGATGGTGAAGAGCCGGTATTTGGCGTCATGTTCGACGGTGGCTTTGCCATGGGGTCGGATCTGCCGCTGTTCTTGCCCGAACGGACCGAGGGTGTCGGTGATGTGAATACACGCGTTACAACCTCGGACGGTCAAATCATTTTGCTTGATGACAATGCCAATTTCGGCTCGCTGTCGTCTGGCGGCTTGTATTAAGGCGGGAAAAAACGCTCGATTGCCAGAGACGAAATAACGCAGCCCAGCGTTTTCACCATTGTAATCAGGCCCCCTCTGCCCTTATGTTCGCAGGGAGGAAGCTAAATAATTATGCCTTCCCGAAGAGTTTCGCTGTTTTGAACCCATTTAGTTCGGCAATGTTGCCGCGGGCTTGAAGCAGGCAGATTTGGCCGCAAGGCCAGTGTTATGCCCACGCCTGAACCGGCGGGGCCGTGAATGGGCACCAGTCACGACAAAGGCAGGTGCCGGAGAAGAAACGCGATGACGCGCGAGATAGATGAGACGCAACGAGCAGGGCCGCAGGTTACTACCTGTCAGGCCTTTATGCCTGCGTTCTCAGGCGCGCGAGCTTTCGCCCTAAATAGACGCAACGCAAATTCCGCAGGCCCACTGGCGACCCCCGTGCGCAGGCGGCAAAGGCGATTGCGCGATGGAACAACATGGCTAAAAAGATGCTTATCGATGCCACCCACCCGGAAGAGACCCGGGTTGTGGTGGTGGACGGAAACAAGGTCGAAGAATTTGACTTTGAATCGGAAAACAAACGCCAGCTAGCTGGCAATATCTATCTGGCAAAGGTGACGCGGGTTGAACCGTCGTTGCAGGCGGCATTCGTCGATTATGGCGGCAACCGCCATGGTTTTCTGGCCTTTTCAGAGATTCACCCGGATTATTACCAGATCCCGGTCGCAGACCGCGAAGCCCTGATGGCCGAAGAACGTGCCTATGCCAAGGCGCAGGCCGAACAGGCGGACAAAGAAGAAAACGAAAAGCCGAAAAGACGCCGCTCGCGTTCGCGTGCCAAACCTAAAGCCGCAAAAACCGATGGCGACGACGCAGTCGTTACCAAGGATGTGGAAGGCAGCCCCTCGGGGATGGATGTGATCGACCTTAACGACGACGCGGCGAGCGAAGTCGAAGAAGGCCTGTCGCCGATGGAAACGGCGAAAGAAACGCCGGTGGAAGAGCCTGAAAACGGTGACGCCCAAGCCGCGGCAGAAGAAGGAAAGCCCGAGCAAGCGCAAGCGGATGCTGGCGAACAGAAAGCCGAAGAAGAGCCGCAAGTGGCTGACGAGACAGCCGTTGAAGCCGCTGAGGCCGTTGAGGTCGCTGAAGAAGGCGATGCGGATGATGCGCCGGAAGCCAAGCTTGCGCCTTCCGAAAAAGACGACCAGATCGAAAGCGTCGCTGATGAGGACGTAACGGAAGAGATTCGTCAGCCCCGCAAGCGCCGCCCGAAAAAGTACAAAATTCAGGAAGTTGTAAAGGTCCGCCAGATCCTTCTGGTGCAGGTCGTGAAAGAAGAACGCGGCAACAAGGGTGCCGCCCTGACAACATATCTAAGCCTTGCAGGTCGCTATTGTGTCTTGATGCCAAACACCGCGCGTGGTGGCGGTATAAGCCGGAAAATTACCAATGCCGCTGACCGCAAGAAGCTTAAGGCCATCGCAAACGAAATTGACGTGCCAGAAGGTGCAGGTCTGATCGTGCGAACAGCCGGGGCCAAGCGCACCAAGACCGAGATCAAACGCGACTATGAATACCTGCAACGCCTGTGGGAACAGATCCGTGCGCTGACATTGAAAAGCATCGCGCCGGCAAAAATCTATGAAGAAGGCAACCTGATCAAACGCTCGATCCGCGACCTGTATAATCGCGAAATTGACGAGGTTCTGGTCGAGGGTCCGGCAGGCTACCGGGTGGCCAAGGATCATATGAAAATGATCATGCCCAGCCACGCCAAGAACGTGAAGCAATACACCGATGCGATGCCGCTTCTGGCGCGTTTTCAGGTCGAAAGCTACCTTTCTTCGATGTTCAACCCGACAGTTCAGCTGCGCTCAGGTGGTTATATCGTCATAGATGTGACCGAGGCTTTGGTAGCTATTGACGTCAACTCGGGACGCGCGACCAAAGAAGGCTCGATCGAGGATACGGCGACCAAGACCAACCTTGAAGCAGCCGAAGAAGTTGCGCGGCAATTGCGTCTGCGTGACCTGGCCGGGCTCATAGTAATCGACTTCATCGACATGGAAGAGCGGCGTAACAATAACGCGGTTGAAAAGCGTCTGAAAGATAAGCTGAAAACTGACCGCGCGCGCATTCAAGTCGGCCGTATTTCGGGCTTTGGCCTGATGGAGATGAGCCGCCAGCGCCTGCGCCCCGGTATGATCGAGGCGACAACACAGCCCTGCAACCATTGTCACGGCACCGGTCTGGTGCGTTCGGACGACAATCTGGCTCTGAATATCCTGCGCCAGTTGGAAGAAGAGGGCGTACGCAAGCGCAGCCGCGAGCTACTGCTGAAAGCGCCGGTTGGGATCGTCAACTTCCTGATCAACAACAAACGCGAGCATATCGCCCAGATTGAGGCGCGTTATGGCCTGTCGATCCGGGTCGAGGCTGATCCCTTCTTGATCTCACCTGATTTTGCCATCGAAAAGTTCAAAACCGCGACGCGCAAAGTGCCTGAGGCCAGCGCTGCCGTGGTTTCTGTTGACGCAGCCTTGATGAGCGAGATTGACGAGGCCGAGGAGGTTGCCGAGGAAACAGCCGAGACCACAGCCGATACCACAGTCGATAGTGGTGAGGCCCCGAGGCCGAAAAAACGCCGTCGTCGCCGCCGTCGTCGGCGTCCCTCGGGTGGCGGACAGGAAGAAGTCAGCACCGAGGCGGGGACTTCTTCGCCTGAGGGTGCGGCGGATACACCCAAGGAGGCTCCGGTTGAGGCTGAAGCCGCATCGGGGGACACACCAGCCGAACCTGCGCAATCCGCCGAGGTTAAGGAAGAAAAACCGAAAAGGGCACCGAGACGCCGCAGCCGTAAGAAAACCGAAGATGCGGGCGAAGCCACAGCCGAAGCACCAGCCGCGCCTGAAGTAGCGGCAGAAGTCGAAGAAAAACCAAAAAGGGCAACAAGAAGCCGCAAGAAGGCTGCGCCGAAAGTCGAGGCAGCAGAAGAAAAAGCTGCGCCAGCGGCTGAGGCTGAGGTTGAAATTAGGGCTGAGGTTGAAACCAAGGCTGAGACCAAGCCAAAGACAACACGCAAACGGCGCACACCCAAGAAGGTCGCCGAGCCTGAAGTCGAAGATGCTGCTGAAGCGCCGAAAAAACCCACACGCAAGCGTGCTCCTGCGAAGAAAAAGGTGGAGCCGACCCCGGAAATAACGGCCGAGCCGGTTGCAGAGCCTGCGCGCGAACCGGCACCGGCACCCGAACCTGTGCCCGAACCCGTGGCTGTCGAGGCTGCGGCACCGAAAGAGGTCAAGCCAAAGAAAAAGGGCTGGTGGTCGTTGGGCAGCTAGGATCGCTTAGAAAACTGACAACACTAAT
Source organism: Paracoccaceae bacterium (assembly GCA_024227755.1). GTDB lineage: Bacteria > Pseudomonadota > Alphaproteobacteria > Rhodobacterales > Rhodobacteraceae > JAAEUB01. Next base: position 7,260 of record JAAEUB010000352.1, read on the forward strand.
AAGCGCCGGGTTCGCCCGGCGTTTTCATTTGCGGATGAAGTACCGGATACCTTGAGCGGTTTCTTCCTGCGCCAGCAATGTATGGCCTTGCTCGTTACAAAAATGAGGAACGTCGATAATCGCCGCCGGATCATCGCTGATCAGGCACAAGACAGCTCCTTTAACTAAGGGCTGCATCCTTTTTCGGGCTTTCAGGACCGGCAGCGGGCATAACAGCCCCAGCGCGTCCAGTTCTTCGTCACAGGTCATATGTGCGGCATACGGCTTTGGAGCACCCCTGTCCAGCGCCGGTAATGCACGCAAATGAGCCCTTTTTCAGCCCGGTCGCGCGGATGTGACACTTCGGTAGGTGACGCGGGCGCAGTCGAAGGATAGACGGGAAGTATGTTTGGAATTGAACTCATCGACGCATCCTTGTTGCCAGCCATGCTGGTTGCTTTGGTAGCAGGGCTTTTGTCCTTCCTGTCGCCTTGTGTGCTGCCGATCGTGCCGCCTTATCTGGCTTATATGTCCGGGGTTTCGATGAACGACCTTTCTTCGGGAACGGGCAGCGTGCGCAAAGCCACGCTGACCGCGCTTTTCTTTGTGCTGGGCCTGTCGACGGTATTTTTGTTCCTTGGCTTCACAGCCTCGGCCTTTGGTGCGTTCTTTTTGCAAAACCAGAACTATTTCAACATTTTCGCGGGCGTCCTTGTGATGATATTCGGGGCGCATTTCGTCGGTGTCTTCCGCATTCCGTTTTTGGATCGCGAGGCGCGGCTTGATGCTGGCGATCGTGGTGGCTCGGCCTTCGGTGCCTATATTCTGGGCCTGGCATTTGCGTTCGGCTGGACGCCCTGCATCGGCCCGCAACTGGGCGCGATCCTGTCCATCGCCGCTAACGAGGCCGACGTGGCGCGCGGCACATTCCTGCTCGGGATTTACGCCGCCGGGTTGGGAATTCCTTTCCTGCTGGTCGCTGCCTTCTTCCCGCGTATGACCCGCCTGATGAACTGGATGAAGCGCCATATGGAGCGTATCGAGCGCATCATGGGGCTGCTTTTGTGGACCATCGGCCTGATGATGCTGACCGGGGGCTTCTCGGCCTTTTCGTTCTGGTTGCTCGAGATGTTTCCGTGGCTGGCAAGCCTCGGATAAGGGCTTAATTTAGTCGGATTTTCACGTTACCTTCACCCGAAAGAGGCATTTTCGGGAACATGGCAGATCATATCTTACAAGAGGTCAGACGCCGCCGGGTATTCTATGTCCCCGGATATGACCCGATTCACCCGCGCCGCTACCGCGAGCTTTATCGCACGGAAAGTGCTGAACAGGCGGATATTTCCGGCTATGAGGTTGATTTGGTTGGCCTTCAGGGCGGCGAGAGTTATGGCTGGCAAGTCACCGGTCGGATCGAGGGTTTTGTGACCGAGACCAAGGTGGAAGTGCTGGTCTGGTCCGATATCGTGCGCGAATCCATGGAGCGCAATATCCCAGCCACCTACCTTCTTTTGGTCCGTACAGCCTGGACCTACATAACTTCGGGGACGCTGCGCCGGTTGATGTGGCTTCGAAAAGGCCCAGTGATTGCGGCCCTTTATCCGATTGGCATGCTTATCTTGCAACTTGCCGTCGCATTCCTTGTGGGTTGGTTGCTGGGCGGATTGGTGAATTGGGCGCTGGATGCGGCGTTAAACGCCTTGGGGGCAGGGGGCTGGCGTTATCTTGTTGCCGGGGCCGGGTTCTGGGGCGTGTTTGCAGCAACACTGACGGTGCTTCTCAGGTGGTTTCGCCAAATTGATAACAAGCTTTATGCCTATTACCTGATGCATGACTACGCCTACGCAGCGCGCTCACGGGGGGCATATACGCCCGAGATGGAGGCTCGCATGGCCGAGTTCGCGGATCAGATTGCCAAGGCGTTGCATGAGGATCTGGACGAAGTTCTTGTCGTTGGCCATTCATCGGGCGCATATCTGGGCGTGTCGGTTCTGGCTGGCCTGATCCGCGACGGACGGGTGCCCGAGGGCGGTCCGGTTCTGGGCTTTCTGACGCTTGGGCAGGTCGTGCCGATGGTGTCGTTCCTGCCGAAGGCCCGCCGCTTACGCCGGGATTTGCACGACCTCTCGCAGTCGCGGCAACTGACATGGATTGATGTAAGCGCACCGGGGGATGGCTGCGCTTTCGCATTATGTGATCCGGTGGCGGTTTCCGGAGTGGATCCGGGTGAAGACAAGATCTGGCCATTGGTGATTTCAGCAGCCTTCACCCAGACCTTAAGCCCCGAGCGTTGGGCCAGGTTGCGCTGGCGTTTTTTCCGGCTACATTTTCAATATCTTTGCGCTTTTGACCGGCCCGGAGATTATGATTATTTTCGTATCACAGCCGGGCCGCTGACCTTGTCCAGCCGCTATGCGGCGCGGGCACCGTCGAAAAACCGCATTGACATTACGGCCTCGAAATACACATCAATGCGGCTATGAAAACTGCCCCAGAATGCCCGGTGAAACTGCCGCCAAAACCTATCGCAAGGCCGGGGAAGGTTTCGCTCTGGCGTTACGCAAAACTGTTTCGCCGTGACATCCTTTCAGCTCAGCCCGCCCGACTTTATCGTGCCTGGATGGCCGAGTTTCGCACCCCGTTTTTTCGTTCCTTCATGTGCAATGATCCCGAGCTTGTTAACCTTGTGCTAAAGGAACGCCCGGACGATTTTCCTAAAAGTGACCGCGTGCGTGAAGGTCTTGCGCCCTTACTGGGAAATTCGGTGTTCATCACCAATGGCGAGGTCTGGAAGCGTCAGCGTCGCATCATTGACCCGGCCTTTGAAGGCGGGCGCCTGCGCGATACCTTCCCAGCCATGTGGGACGCGGGCGTGGCTGCGGTTGAGCGGTTGGAGGCGCAAGCTGACGGGCAGGAACTGGAGATTGAGGCCGTGACCAGCCATATGGCGGCCGATGTGATTTTTCGCACCCTGTTTTCAATCCCGATTGAAAACGAAACCGCCGCTGCAGTCTTTTCGCGCTTTAAGGATCACCAGCGCTCGTCGCCGGTGATGAACCTTGGTGCGCTGTTGCCGTTGCCAAAATGGTTTCCGCGTTTTCACAACCGCCTGACGGTTGATACTGCGCGCGATATCCGTGCTTTGATAGCCCAGTTGACCGAGGCACGAATGGCCGAAATCAGCGCAGGAACTGCGCCTGACGATCTGGCCACAAAGATTATGACCACCGAAGACCCTCAGACAGGCGAGCGGTTTGATACCGGCGAAATGGTTGATCAAGTGGCGATTTTTTTCCTAGCCGGGCACGAAACGTCGGCCTCGGCCTTGGCATGGGCGCTTTATTTACTGGCAATGTATCCTGAATGGCAGGACAAAGTGGCCGATGAGGCCAGCGTGGCCTTTGAGCCTGAGAAAATATATTTTTCCACACTCTCAAAACTGAAAACATCGCGCGATGTGTTTCGCGAATCGATGCGCCTGTATCCGCCGGTCCCGATGATGGTGCGCGAAGCGTCGTGCCCGGAGCATTTTCGCGACCGGGACGTGCGTAAAGGCAGTCAGATCGTTCTGAGCCCGTGGCATCTGCACCGCCATGAACGCCTGTGGGAACGCGGTGATGAGTTTGATCCGGGCCGCTTCACAACGCCTGAAGGCAAGGCCTCGATGCGCCAGGCCTATATACCTTTCTCAGCCGGTCAGCGGGTCTGTCCCGGTTCGGGTTTCGCCATGGCCGAAGGGCCGCTTTTGCTTGCAATGCTAGTACGTGCGTTTCGATTTGAGCTGGTATCGGGGCGCGAGGCGATGCCGGTTGCCCATCTGACAGTGCGTGGCAATGATGGCATTTGGCTGAGGCTTACGCGACGTGACTGAAACGCATCCCGGAATTTTCGAAAATTCCGGTCCGTTTTCTTCGAAGAAAACGGGTCAAAACACCAAGCGAACCGGTTCCTGATTGCAAAAAATTACCATTTGCCCGGCGTTTTCCACAGCGTGATATCCGCGGCGAGCTAATTCTTTCTCAAACGCCCGCCTGCCGACAAAACGTTCGATATCACGGGTTTTGCGCCTTATCACCGATCCTTCCCTGGCAGCTTTTGAGCTGAACAGGTGAGTGATCCAGGCTTCCGTTGAAAGAGGGGCTGGTAAAGACATGCCAGTACTTTAGTGCAACATGGCTAATCGATCGTTAACTCACGCAGCACGAAAACCCTTATTGCCGAGGCCAGGCCGCGCTCGGCCCCGCGCGCTTCGTCAATCTCGGCAGCTAATTCATTGCGTGCCATGCCGCGCGCTTCGGCAATGCGCGTGAATGCCAGCCAAAACTCATCCTCAAGTGACACGCTGGTGCGGTGCCCACGCAGGGTCAGAGAGTGCTTTTTGGGGCGGGCACTCATTCCTCACGCCTGTGATCGTCATGTTCCTCGGCGCTTTTACTCAGCTGGGCTTTGTTCAGTTTTTTTTGTGCTTTGGTCAGGCCGAATTTCACCGCGTTTTCGTCAGCTTGCGCCCGTTTTGAGGACATTTCGCGGGTCTTGCGAGCCTTTGACAGACTTAGCACTTTGCCATTCATGGCTTTGGGCCGATCATCTTTTCAGGCCGTACCACGCGGTCAAAGGTTTCTTCGTCAACCAGACCCAGACGCACCGCTTCCTCGCGCAAGGTAGTGCCGTTTTTGTGGGCAGTTTTGGCGACCTTGGTGGCGTTGTCATATCCGATGGTCGGAGCCAGCGCCGTCACCAGCATAAGGCTTTCACGCATCAGTTTTTCAATGCGTGGCTTATTGGCTTTAATGCCCACAAGCATGCGCTTGGTGAAGCTGTCTGTGGCATCTCCCAAAAGCTGGATAGACTGCAAAAGATTGTATGACATCATTGGGTTATAAACATTCAGTTCAAAATGCCCCTGCGAACCTGCCATCGAAATTGCGGCGTCATTGCCGATCACATGCAAGGCCACCTGGGTAAGCGCCTCGACCTGGGTCGGGTTGACCTTGCCGGGCATGATCGAGCTTCCGGGTTCGTTTTCCGGCAGGATAAGTTCACCTAACCCCGAACGCGGACCTGAACCAAGCAGGCGGATATCGCCCGCAATTTTGTATGCACTTGCGGCCACGGTCTTAAGAGCGCCGGACATGAAGACCATGGCGTCGTGTGCAGCCAGCGCCTCGAACTTGTTGGGGGCGGTCACAAAAGGCAGCCCGGTGATGCGCGCCATGCCCGCCGCCACTTCTTCGCTCCAACCGGGGCGGGTATTCAGACCGGTGCCCACGGCGGTGCCGCCCTGCGCCAGCTCATAAATGTCAGGCAGGGCAAGTTTTACGCGTTCGATGCCTTTGCGGATCTGATGGGCATAGCCGGAAAACTCCTGACCCAAAGTAAGCGGCGTTGCGTCCTGGGTGTGGGTGCGGCCGATTTTGATGATGTCCTTGAATTCTTCCGCCTTGGCCTCAAGCCCGGCGGCCATGTTCTCAAGCCCCGGCAAAAGAACGTCACGCACGCTCATGGCGGTGGCGATATGCATGGCGGTGGGGAAGGTGTCGTTTGAGCTTTGGCCCATATTGCAGTGATCATTGGGATGCACCGGGTCTTTTGATCCGACTTCACCCCCCAGCATTTCGATCGCCCGGTTGGCAATAACTTCGTTGGCGTTCATGTTCGACTGCGTGCCGGAACCGGTCTGCCACACGACCAGAGGAAAGTGATCGTCAAGCTTGCCGGTTACCACTTCGTCCGCCGCTGCGATAATTGGGTCTGCCAGTTTTGCATCTAACACACCGGCGGCCTTGTTGGCTTCGGCGCAGGCTTGCTTGATTACGCCCAGAGCGCGGATAATGGCAATCGGCTGACGTTCCCACCCGATGGGGAAGTTCATCAGGCTGCGCTGGGTCTGCGCGCCCCAATACTTGTCGGCGGGAACTTCAAGCGGGCCAAAGCTGTCGGTTTCTGTGCGGGTGGGGGTCATGATACGCTCCGGGATTTCATGGTGGTTCTGCGCGCGAACCTTACCGCCCCGGTGCGGTCTTCACAATCGTAACAACGCAATGCTACGTAATGTTTCTTGGTTATTTGCGGAAAGCATCAAGACTGACCACATCTGCGTCTTGCTGTGCCTTCTTGTCTTCCTTCTTGCCTTTAGCCTTGCCCTTACCCTTGGTCTTCTTTTTTGTCTTGGCTTTGGGTTTGTCTGCAACCTCCACCGCATGTGGGGCCGAGATCTCTTCAGTTTCACTTTCCTCGTCATCCTGAGTTTCAAACTTCAGACCAAACTCGACCGAGGGGTCAACGAAGGTGCGTATTGCGTCATAAGGGATGTACATGCGCTCAGGCTGATCGCCGAAATTCAAGGTGATGGCAAAGCCTTCATCCGTCACGTCAAGTGCGTCGAACCAATGCTGCATGACGATGGTCATTTCGTCGGGAAAGCGGTCCGCCAGCCAGTCGGCAAGCTCGACATCCGGGTTGTTGGTATCGAACGAGATGAAAAAGTGGTGCTCGCCCGGCAGGCCGCTTGCGGCAACCTGTGTCAGCACCTTCTGGATCAGGCCGCGCATGGCGGCATGCATCAGATTTCCGTAGTCGATTGTTTCGTCAGACATGTTTTGGCCCCGGCAGATTTCCCTCCCAAGCCTAAGCGTTTTTACGGTGAAGAAAAGGCTTAAATCATGGAAAGTCTCAATCCGCCCAGTGCCACCAGACCCAGCACTTTTAAGAGGTCCCAGTGCAGACACAGGATAAGGATGCCCGATGTGATCGCCAGCGTCAGCACACGCCAGTCAAGCGTGGCCAGGTCCGGGGTCAGCAGTGTCAGGGGGCAGCCATGGGCACATCCTGTCTGAACGGTCAGGGGATGCGAAACTTGGGCTGGCGCCTCACGGGGCGTTCGCGTCTTTCCCCATGTGGATTTAATGCCACGCAAGCACGATTTTGTCAAAGTCGGGTTACGCGGCGTTTCGATTGATTAGGCGGTACGCACGTGTAGCGTGAACCGAAATTAGGGAGTATCACATGCCGCAGGACAGTTTCGAGCCGCGATATGAAGGCTACGGCGCGCGTATGCGCCACAGTTTTGCCTGCCAGAAATTCATGGACCACCTTGGGGCTGAACTGACGCTTGTTGCCCCCGGAAGGGTCGAAATATTGCTGCCGCATCAGGCAGGTTTGACCCAGCAAAACGGCTATTTTCATGGCGGTGCGATTGGCACGCTTGCCGATAATTCTGGGGGGTACGCGTCTTTCACTTTGATGGCGGCCGAGGACGCAATCCTGACAGTTGAATACAAGGTCAATATGCTTGCCCCGGCAATTGGTGACGCCCTGCTGGCGCGCGGGCAGGTGCTGCGCCCGGGTCGCCAGCTGACCACCGCTGAAAGCCAGATATTCAGCATAAAGGACGGCAAGGAAAAGCTGATCGCAACCGCGCTTGGCACCTTCATGACCATTCAGGGCGTGGCTAACCACGCGGCGGGGATATAGCGATGGAAAATTCTGATCTGACCTATAAGGGCGCGGTTTATCCGTGGCATTGCGACCATATGGGGCACATGAATGTCATGTGGTACGTCGGCAAGTTTGACGAAGCGACATGGGCATTTTTTTCAGGCCTCAGCCTGACCCCGGCGTTCTTGCGTGACGCGGGGCGGGGTATGGCCGCGGTTGAGCAACAGATCACCTATAAACGCGAAGCTTTTGCAGGGGACGTGCTGGAAATACGCTCGCGGCTTTTAGAGGTGAAATCCAAAAGCCTTCGGTTCGCCCATGAGATGCGCGACGTGGCAAGTGGTGAGATTGCTGCCACGACTGAGATTGTCGGGGTGCATACCGACACAAAGGCACGCAAGGCAGTTGCCCTGCCGGATGAGGTACGCGCGCTGGCGGTTGGGATGTTGCGGGCATAAGGGTTGTGAGTAGTTTGGCGTAGGAGAAAGGTCCGCTTTGAGCCCTTGTTGACGAATGCTCCACCCGGCATGAATGTCGATTATGTTCTCGTGGCAAACATCAGACGGTCTAACGTTAAGGAGAATATTATGGCTAAGAAGACCGAGTATCTGATCACCCAGTATACAAGGGACAGCAGCATTTTGAAGCAACTGCGCGTTCCCAAAAGTGTCAAACTGCGTCTTTTGCTGGAACGGCTTATTTGCCAAGACTTAGATGATGACGCTGTGATCAACTCTTGCCTTCGATCAAATGCCAAACGTTTCTATGACCCTTTTCAGATAATCGACGCGCGTGAGGAGCATCGCCGCGAACAAGCTCATAATGCGTTGAACGCTGACCCTGAAACTGAGGACCCATTTGGAGTCTTCTACCGAGCGTGGGACGCGCAAATTCCGCTCGGAAAGACACTAATGATTGCTGGGGTGCATCATGACTATTTCGTTAAAGAAGTGGAGGTCTGACATGGAACGTTTGCGCTTAGCGAAGATGACTTCAGGAGCCTATATCACAAGCCGTCCAAAGATGACTAAGAGGAGCCAGAGTCAGAATTGAACCCATGTTACCCGATGCCGCAGTCGGAATGAATCGATTATTCATACCAAGCAAGTTAATATCTGACAAAAGCGGTTGTTGGAGCGAGTGAAACGAAAGTCAACTTGCGCCTAGCAATGGCGCCGATTGCGTTAAGGGAATAAGTGCAGGCTTCTGTTGCCAGGTGCCTGCGAACCCCGCCCTACACCGCTAAGCGTAAGGAGTTAAGTTTCGGCAACTCGGACTGCTTACGCAGCCAGAGCCATAGCCGGAGCACGATTGTCATTTGCAATTGTACATTTTGAACCGATAACGGTGGTATCTCACCGAAACAAAGCTAACCCCTTTAGACGTTCGTCGATCCTGTTTCGACCCCAAAGTCCCCAAATGAAGGATGCCCAGAAAACTGGTTATGGTGGAGTCGCCGGGTACCGCCCCCGGGTCCGATCCGCTTATTACGAGCGCGTTTATGTTCATAGTCCCGAAAGACACGTGATAATTATGATACGTTGGTTGTTTTTTCAAGGGTGATTACCCTTACAGCGCAAAATATAGTAGCCACCCGGGCGCGCGGGAGTGTAGTCTGACTTAGGTTTTTGGTAGGGGAATTTCCATGAATAACAAGCTAACTTCACTTGCATTTGCTGGCTGTCTTCTCGTCACAGGTGCTGCTGACGCCGGATCACTTGTGGTTGTTGAACCTGAGCCAGTTCCGGTTGCTCCGATTGTTGCACCTGCTTTTGCTTGGGACGGAGCCTATGCTGGTGTTGTCCTCGGGTATGGCGAGGGCATGTATACCAATGGCGTATCTGTTCTGGACGAGATCGGTGTTGATATTGATGTCAACGGTGCGA
>JAAEUB010000353.1 GCA_024227755.1 Paracoccaceae bacterium
AGATTCGTGTCTAGAGTTCGCCCAGGCAAGAGGTGTGCCGTGCGCTAATCCAGGAGCGCCCCAAACCTGCCAAAGTGGCCAATTCGGCACTGAATCACGGGCTCCGCGCCGACCGCAGGCTTTGTCCTGATATCACCGCAGCCTCTGCGCTCCGAACCTGGCCCGCATTGACCCTCTATCGAACAGCATCTAGATATGCTTAGATCCAAATTGATGTTCCCCTGGGTAGCTATGGCCCTGGCGTGTGGAGCCTTTGCTCAAACCGGTACGCCTTTTTGTGCGGCTACCAATGATTCAACCGGCGCGCCGGCGGTCTTGACTGGAGCCATAGGACAGTCGGCAACCCATCGGTCCGTAAGCGAAAGCGCTCGAATTGAGCGCTTGCGCACATGCGCCCCCCCTCCCAAGGATCCCTCAAGCCGGCACAAAAAGTGCAGTAGAATGGGTCCCCAGCTTTCTGCAACCATTCTGGGCGCCGATAGCGCCAACATTCTCCCAATGAGTAATCCCACGATTCGCTTTTCGACCACGCCAAGTAACCCCCTATCGATTTCGATAAACCTGCTCTAGTTCCGCGATCAGGTAGGCGTTCAGGGCCTCCATGTTCTCGAATGCCGGCTCAGGCCTGAAGCACAAATCTCGCACGTAACGCACCCCGCGTTCTGTCGATCCCTTTTCCCAACCGCTTGCCGGCGTA
>JAAEUB010000354.1 GCA_024227755.1 Paracoccaceae bacterium
CGGATCAATCTTGAAAAATAGCCAACGTTGCGGCATGTTGTGGCTGACGGCACGCATCGTTGCGGCCAAATTGGACGAACGCGGGCTGTCTGATTGGGCGTAGAGTTGGGAATACTGTTCAATTTGCGCGTCAATCATCTCTGGTTCCCAGACAAAGCGGCCGGGTGGGTTGACGCTGACCATTGCCGAGCGGTAAATATGGTCAGGATGTTGGTTGGCATAGAGTTGCGCCACCCGCGTCCCGTAGCTGACGCTAAACAGATTGATGCGCTCGTAGCCCAACGCAATCCGCGCCGCCTCCATGTCGCCAATCACTTCTTGAATAGTGTAGCCATCCAGATCGGCGCCATCTGCCTGTAGCCGCGCTGCACACTGCCGCATAGCGGCTGATAGGCCAGCCCGTGACTGCTCGCTCGAGGCATCAACCCCATCCCCTTTCATTGCCTGCGCCACCTCGGGGCAATCTAATTTTACAGACCCATCAACGCCACGATAGCCAACCATCACAAAATCATGGTTTGCCAGCAGCGCCGCCAGCGGTTGCCCATTCATATTGCTCATTCCTGGCCCACCTTCTAGGTAAAAAATCGGCTCGGCTGGGTTTTCGGCTGTGGCTCGAATGCGGGTGACGGGCAGCGCAATCAGGCGTGTATCTGGGTCGAACCGATTTTCTGGCACGCTGAGAATGCCGCAATCGGCATCATATTTGCCGGAATCTAGTTCGATGGTACATGGTTCTGTGTCTAAATCTCCTGCCCTTGCCCCCGTTGGTACGGTGGCGGCAGGCTCTTTTTTGCTTTGCCAA
>JAAEUB010000355.1 GCA_024227755.1 Paracoccaceae bacterium
ACACGAAGTCCAGGCTCCACCTCTGGTTTGGTGCATCAGGCACCAGGATCGGCCTCCTTGTCCCCAGAGCACGTTTTCTGCCGCGCCTGCGGCGCACGACGAGGCCTTCCTCGCGATACAGTCGGAATAGCTTCTTGTGGTTCACTGTGAAGCCTTCTCGCTCAAGCAGGATACCCAGACGCCTATACCCAAACCGGCGGCGCTCATCGGCAAGTTCACAGAGCCGCTTTCTCAGCGCCTCATCGCCACCGCTTTGCTTCTCATACTGGAACGTGGATCGATCCAGTCCCGCCAACCAACACGCCCGACGTTCGCTCAGCCCGTGCACCTCTATCACTTCGCGCACAGCTCGCCGCTTTACATCAGGCGTTAGTAGTTTTTTGTCGCAAGATCCTTCAATGCAGCATTGTCCAGCATCGCTTCCGCCAAAAGCCGCTTCAGCCTCCCGTTCTCGACTTCCACGGCCCTCAGTTTCTTGGCGTCTGACACAGTCATGCCACCGAACTTTGCCTTGTACTTGTAAAATGTCGCGTCGCTGATCCCATGCTTGCGGCACAAATCGGCAGCTTTCACACCGGCCTCGTGCTCGCGGATCATTCCAATAATCTGTTCGTCCGTAAATCTGCGTTTCATAGTTCATCCTTCTTCTCCGATGAACTCTACCACGCTATGGCCGGATTTTAGGGGGCTGGGTCAGCTCGCATCTGACTTGCAGTCTTTTCTGGCCATTGCCGGGAGTGCTCTTCCATGAAATCCTCAATGGCCCGCCCAAGGGTCGCAGACAGCGGCTGTGAGGGCTCAGACAGCTTTTCGGACTCCGGGTTAAAGGAGTAGCTCTCAAGGCGCTCAGCGGCTTCCAGAACGCGTCTGAGCATATCCCGGCGCCCCTTGCGAAGCTCGATCGAAATCTGGGGCAGGTTGGCGTCCCATTCCTCATCGGAAACGTCCATTTTTCGTTTGAAGCGAGCGATGGGCAGATACTGCGTATGCACCGAATCTAGATCGACCATGCAATGATGATCCAGCATTTCTTCCCGTGCATCCGCCAAAGCGTTTTTGGATAAAACTCGACGATCTAGCCAATCAAGATACTGGTTTAGTTGAGCATGGAAGTAGGTTGTGACTTTTTCGCGAATCTCGTCTTGCCTGAAGTGTGCCAAGTCCCTGCTTTCCGTTATTATTCGCCCGCAAGATGCAAGATAACGGGCAAGATCACCAGCCCGATCCGGGCAGCGTGTCCGAAGAGATAATCTGATTGTCCGGCGTTTGCGATCTTTTGCCAGAGGAAGAGGCCAGCGGAAGTAATATATTCCGTGGCGTGAAGGGCTTAGGTAAGCTGACAGCATCATGCGGTGTGTGCTCCACTTTGTGTCGCACTTGATTGCCAGAAGCTTAAGTCATTGATTTAGAAGTAAATGGAGGCGAGTACCGGAATCGAACCGGTGTACACGGATTTGCAATCCGCTGCGTCACCACTCCGCCAACTCGCCGCCTTATGGTGTTCGCTGGCTATAGCAACGCGGGAATTGCCTTGCAAGGCGAATGTCACGGTCCGCCGAACATCCAGCCAAAGATCACCAGCGGGGCAAGCGGCAGCAGGGCGGTGACGGCCAGCACACTGCGCACACCGCGGTGGTCGAAACGTCGCCACAGGATCGCCAGCAGGATCAGGGCAAAGATATATTCCAGCGGAGCAAGTATGGCCCCGTAGTGCCGTGAGTCCCAGTAACTGACCGGGCTTTCGAAGCGCCACAGGCTTATCGGCCAGAAATGTGCCCGCGCGTCGTCATTATGTAGCGGAAAATCAAAGCACAGATGCAGCAGAGCCGCCCCGGCAAGGACAACCAGCCACGGCCGCTTAACCACCAGCGCCAGCGCCAGAATCAGCGCCCAGACCAGGAAAGAATTGTCGACAGCAAAGATACTTTGCCAGCGATCGGAGTAATACAGTTGCCCGAAAATCTGGTTTTCCGACACGTTCAGAACAAACCGGTGCCAGAAAAACATGAAATACAGTGAAAAATCGGGCAGAAAGCCTCCTAACAGGGCGGCGGCGGTAACCTTTTTCTGACCGGGCTTGGCAAAGACAGCTGCGGCCAATATCAAATGGGTTGGGGTGTTCATGGCTGCGCACGGTGTTTATTGAATGCTTGCGATGACTATAGGGTGAAACATGGCTAAGTCCATTATGGTCCAGGGAGCGGGATCGAATGTCGGCAAGTCACTGATGGTGGCAGGCCTGTGTCGGGCGTTCCGCCAGCGCGGCCTCAGGGTACTGCCGTTCAAGCCCCAGAACATGTCAAACAACGCAGCAGTCACTGATGACGGTGGCGAGATCGGCCGTGCCCAGGCGCTGCAGGCACAGGCCTGTGATGTCGCCCCACACACCGATATGAACCCGGTGCTGCTGAAGCCCGAGACCGACACCGGCGCGCAGGTGATCGTGCAGGGCCAGCGCCTGACCACCGCCAAAGCGCGGGACTACGGCAAACTGAAATCCACCCTGATGCCGTATGTGCTTGAGAGTTTTCACCGCCTCTGTGCTCATGCCGATATTGTTCTCATCGAAGGTGCCGGGAGTCCGGCGGAAACAAATCTGCGCGCCGGTGACATCGCCAATATGGGTTTTGCCGAGGCCGCCAACGTGCCGGTGGTACTGGTTGGGGATATCGACCGGGGTGGCGTGATCGCGCAGATGGTCGGGACGCATGTGATCCTTTCCCCCGCAGATGAAGCCCGGATTAAAGGCTTCATCATCAACAAATTCCGCGGTGACGTCAGCCTGTTTGACGACGGGCTGCAAGAGATCATTGAGCACACCGGCTGGCATGGCCTGGGTGTTTTGCCTTGGTTTGGGGACGCGGTAAAACTCCCGGCTGAGGAT
>JAAEUB010000356.1 GCA_024227755.1 Paracoccaceae bacterium
GCGTTCAGTTGACCGCTCCTGCGCATCCCTGCGCCCGCGGTATTAGTGAATCCTTTCACGTCACAAACGGAGGGGTTTTTGTCCCAGCTGCGGGGCACGGCGGATGGCCGAGAGCGCTGCGCTGTTAGTGGATGAGGTCTTTCCAAAGCAGCCAGTGCGCCAGTGGGTGTTGAGCTTTCCGTATCCCTTGCGTTTCCTGTTCGCCAGCCGGCCGGTGATCATGGGCCAGGTACTGCGCATTGTCTACCGGGTCATCGCCACACACCTGATCAAGAAAGCAGGGCAGACCCACAAAACGGCCCATACCGGCGCGGTGACCCTCATCCAGCGATTTGGCTCGGCGCTGAACCTCAACATCCATTTTCACATGCTTTTCCTCGATGGCGTGTATGTCGATCACCTCAATGGAACCGCCCGGTTTCGTTGGGTCAAGGCACCGACCAGCCAGGAACTCACCCAACTGGCGCACACCATCGCCCAGCGGGTCGGCCGCTTTCTGGAACGCCAGGGTTTGCTGGAACGAGACGCGGAGAACAGCTACCTGGCCTCGGATGCGGTGGACGACGAGGCGATGAATTCACTATTGGGTCATTCCATCACCTACCGAATCGCCGTTGGCCCACAGGCAGGGCGCAAGGTGTTCAGCCTGCAAACCCTGCCGGCACGTGACGAGCCGTTTGATGACGGGGTAGGTAAGGTGGCCGGGTTCTCGTCTGGTCAAAAAACTCATCTGTATTGCGATATCAACATCTTACCATCTATTGTCTGTGTCACAATGCCTTTGTATTTTGCCTCAAATGAGGCTTAGAATTGGATGATAAATTCGAGTTA
>JAAEUB010000357.1 GCA_024227755.1 Paracoccaceae bacterium
CTATCTCCGCTTCACCTAAGGAAGCGGGCGTAGCTCAGGGGTAGAGCATAACCTTGCCAAGGTTAGGGTCGGGCGTTCGAATCGCCTCGCCCGCTCCAAAGGTTCTCATTAAGTCAACTAGTTGCGTAAGCTTGGACACCCCTTCTAAGCTCAAAAACCAACGCTCGTTCATATGGTTTGATGTGAAGTGTGAATGGAATCCTCCTGCGAATCTTAACTCCAGCCATTTTAGAGGTGATTTGGGCAAGGTGCGCCAAGCAAGCTTCGGCGGATATGCTCTATCTCGAAGCAACCCTCGAAGCCACCGCTCAAGGCCATCCAAACTCACGCATCGACGAACTCATGCCGTGCAAATCTGAAAAGCAAGGGTGACACCGCTTACTAAGGTCTGCTTCAATGTCCTCACGCGACGGTGATTCAGGCGGCGGATCCGCAGCTCGGTCATGCCCGGAATAGTGTGAGCATCTGTTAATATAGCACCCCAATGCCCGGGAACAGGGACGAAGTTGAAAGTGCCCAAAACACTTTTTCAGAGCACAAGGTACAGGCAAGGTCAGGTCAAAGGCGCTCAACTTGGGGAATGCCAGTTCAAACAAGTAAAAGTATTTGTTTGGATTTAAACTACTCCCTATAGGTAGAGTGCAGTGTGAATTTTTTGGGGAAGAGCAATGCGGGCAATGGATATCGCGAACCACGCCTTGGATTCTGTCCTTGGCAATTACAAATCAGCCCTGAAAATCACGGTCCCTGTCTTGCTTGTTGCGCTCGGGATCATCGCGCTGATGAGTTATGATTTTTGGCAAGCAGCGTTTTTGGGCAATCAGTTTGGCACGCGCGCCATATTGAATGACTCATTTGGAACGATGCGGGTGATTTTTATCCCTTTGGTCGTTGCGATAACAGGTTTCTATTGGGTTACTGTTGCATGGCATCGGTTTGTAATTTTGGACGAGCAACCCAACGGGATACTGCCCAAACTGCATCTGGGCCGGATTTGGGCCTATGTCTGGCGGCTGTTCCTGTTGTCGGTTGTGATCGGGTTTGCTGTGGTCTTGCCGCTGGCCATTTTGTCCAGGATCTTTGGCGCAGGCGGAGAAATCAATATTGCGAATTATTCCCAAGCATTGGTAAACGGGCCGTTGGCTGTGGTATTCAATGTGATTGGCACAGCGGCTTTCGCATATGCGTTCCTGCGGTATTCACCGTTTCTGGTGGCCGCAGCGATTGGCGCGCCGATTAAGGCCGCAACGGGGCGTGAATCGACCTTTTGGGCCAAAAAAGACATCGCACAAATGGCCGTGGGTTATGCCCTTGTAACGCTGGTTTATTCTGTTGTTGGTGGTGGGTTGTCCTCGGGTATTTGGCAGGTTGATTTGGCAATCATTTTGGCGATGCAATGGGTTGCCCTTATGTTCACCATCAGCCTTTTGACGACGCTTTACCAAAAAAGCGCTGCCAATTATTCTGACACTGGGCAGATGGACCGCCTTAAGGATTAATCCACGGCCAATTTCAATTTTCCATCTATTGGATTTTTCCACCGGCTTCCAGCCGGTCAGCCTTGTTGCATGGATCGCGAAGAGGTCGGAACGCGCCGGAGCACATGGTGCCAGCGGGTCCATGCCAACTTATGCAGGTGCCACCAACGGAGTGGAAATGGATGGGATGTTTAGTAACATTTTGTTGGACAAACGTTGGGCGCACAAAACCGAAATTCCCTAAGACACTGTCCTTATGTTGTTTATGTATCTCCTCGCCCACTCCAAAGGTTCTCTGAAAATTCGGTGAAGACTCAGGGTTTGGCAAGCGCCAGGCTGCCGACATTTCCCACTTGTCGGCCCTGCCCGCACAGAAACAAAGCCGCGCCCAGCATCGTGCCGCGGCTAAGCATACCCGCTGCGACCTGCGCACCTCTTTCAAGCGCCTTTGCCACCTCGGCCGGGCTCAGCGTGCCCACGTCTGTTGTTACCAGCCGCGCCCCAAGATCGCTGTCAGGGATCAGATCACATGCTTTTTGACGCTCAATCCCCATGTGTCCCGGCAAGTCCACCGCGTTAGCTATTAATGTCGCAGCCACGTCAGCTGTGGCAGCGTCACGCGCCACCACGCTGACGGCATCGGCAATTCCCAACGAGAGTGAGCGGCCCTTCCAACCCGAAGTCGCCAGCCCACGCGCCGCATCCTCAGCCCGAAAGTGCACCCGACCTGCATCTGAGCCATCGTGAATGGCGGCCCGCATCTGCTGCCCCTCAGAAAGATAAACCGATATGTCCCCTCCATTATTGACATAGGCCCGTTCTATTGCGGCAACTGCCCCGATACAGGCACGCACCTCATCCGCCACCGCACCCGCGACCGCCGCCATTGGGGTGACGAATACACCATTATGCGCCATCGCCGCCTTCACCATCCGCCGCGCCACGCTTCCCTTCGGCAAGTTTTTCCCAACGGGCGCGCGCAGGATGTCCAGTTCGTCAACCAGTTCCCCTAACAGTGTACGAAACCGCGTTGTTGCCACTGCATACGCGTTGCCGCGCCCCTTCCCCCAGGCTTCGATGATCAGGTCAATCGGGCCGTGGTGAAGGTGCAGGCGTCCGTCTGCCAGCCGTTTGGCGGTGGGGGCGTCCACTTAGCTTTTTTCCCATGGCAATTGTCCAACTGGAGATGCAACGGCCCGTTTGTCTGAACCATATTCGTTGCCATTCTCCAGAATATCCCGGACTTCGCGAACAGCCTTCACATGTCCGCCCAGGCGGGCATATTCGGCGGCGCTCATGGTGAATTCCAGTGGGGCAACCAAAGCCGGGGTTGGCACATATCCATAGGCATTGTCGGGCAGCTCTAGCACATTCACCATCATTGTGATGCCACCACCGGGCCAAATATAGGCTTCAGCCCCGCCCGAGGTGACCTGCGTATCCCCAGCCTTGACCGAGCGCGTTAGCTGCACCGGATTTTGCGTCACCCCTGCGCGCAATGACCCCCCTGCACCGCCCATGAACAGCACGGAACAAAGTGATGGTTCGCAATTCTCGGCAATCAGATCGACGGTATTCCGCAATGGTTCAGGCAACGGTTTCTCAACCGGCTCTAACGCACCATTCAGCTCGAAATAGCCATATTGCTCACCTGTGGTGGATACCATCAAAAGGCGCAGACCTTCTCGTGCACCATTGCCCGCGTCCCACGGCCCCAGGATTGCCAAAGGGTTTTCAATATCGGTACCGCCCCAGCCAAGCCCCGGATTTGCCACCTGAAAATAGCGCCCGGCAGTCGAGCGGCGGCCCAAAATCTTGATGCCTGTGTTTTCCCAACCCAACACTTTGCCAGCCTGATGTTCGGAAACGACACCGGTAATATGGTCGTCGACCACTACCACCTCGTCGACCAGCCCGCGCCACTGATCGGCAAACATCCCGATTGTTGCCGAGCCACAGCCGACCCGCATCCGGATCTCGCGCATGCCGTCGACAATGGGGGCATGGCCCGCCTGCACCACAACCGTGGCGCCACCATCAATGGTAAGCTCCACAGCCTCGCGGTTGCATAAAGCCATCAGGGTTTTGGCCGTAACTTTGCCGTTCTTTTTGGTTCCGCCAGTCAGGTGATCGACCCCACCCAGCGACAGCATCTGGCTTCCATATTCGCCAGTCATCACGTGCCCAACGACAAACTCATCAACGCGCACCAAAGCAGTTTCATCCCCAATATGGCGATCTGTATCAATCTTGATTTTGACTCCGCAATAGGAAAAAACTGCCTCGGTGACGACGGTGATCATGTCAGCACCCTCCACCTTCTGGCTGATGATATAGGGCGCAGGCTTGAAGTCAGGATAAGTGGTGCCTGCCCCGATAGCGGTGACAAAAAGAGTGTCCCCGCTCAGGCTGTCGTCCCAGCCCGCGCCAAGGAATGGCTTGACCTGATCCCCGGCAGCAAGGCGCGCGTCCAAGATCGTCAACGGATCACAACGGACAACCTTTCCAGCCTCATTTGCGTATCTGTCGCAAACCCCGCGGCGCCCTTCCAACATGATGCACATGATTGGACAGGCGTTACAGCGTATTCTTTGCGGCGTTTCCTTTGCCGGCGCCTTTGTGCTGCCATGTGGTGTATCAGACATCCTGAACCTCCCTGATAGCCCGCAAGACACGATGCGGCAAAGCAGGCAATTGTGTGATTCGCGCGCCCGTGGCATCGCGGATGGCGTTGAGTATCGCGGGCGCGGTCGGGATCAGGACGTGTTCGCCCAACCCCTTCGCACCAAACGGTCCTTCTGGGTCAGGTTTTTCGATCAGATGGCTTTTGATTTCGGGCATGTCACCAAAAGTCGGGATCAGATAATCATGCAGGTTCTCGGTGCGCCCGGGAATGTATTCCTCCATCAAGGCAAGGCCCAGACCTTGCGCAATTCCACCTTCAATCTGGCCCTCGGCCAGAATCGGGTTGATCACACGCCCCACATCATGGGCCGCTTGGATATGGCGCACTTTCACCTTGCCCAGCACCATATCAACCTCGACTTCGGCCAATTGAGCGCCGTAACCGTAAACCGCATAGGGAATACCTTGCCCGTTGACGTCCAGTGGCTTGGTTGGCGGGTCATAGCTTTCCTCGGCTGCAATCGCATAACCGTTTTCGTCAACCGATAAAGCGTGTGGGTCAAGCCGCGCCTCATGGCCGCTTTCTTTGGCAACAACCGCGCCACCTTGAAGGGATAACTGCGCCCCATCACCCATATTGCAGCGCGTCAGAATTTTCCCCCTCAAGGCACGTCCGGCCAGTTCAGCCGCTTTGCCGGTAACGTAAGTCTGACGCGAGGCCGAGGTTTTGCCGCCATCCGGGGTAAGCATCGTATCCGGGCCGATCAAAGAAATATCTGCCAGCCTGACGCCCAGCGCATCGGCAAATATCTGAGTGATTACCGTGTTTGCCCCTTGCCCGATATCCATCGCACCCTGATGTAAAACCAGCTTTCCCTTTGGCGTTATTCCGGCACGAATGGTTGAGGGGTTTGGCAGCGATGTGTTGCCGCAACCATACCAGCAGCTTGCCACACCTATGCCTCGCTTAACCTTTTCATTTCGCGTATTAAATTCTGCATTTTCCTTGTGGGCCGCAAGCCAGCGCGGGCGCAAAGCCTCAAGACATTCGACAATGCCCACTGCTTCTAACACCTGCCCGGTCTGGCTTTTGTCACCGTCGCGAAAGGCATTACCGAGGCGAAATTCCAGCCGGTCTATGCCGCTTGCCAGGGCCAGATCGTCAAACAGAATTTCCTGGATGATTGCAGCCTGTGGTACGCCAAAACCACGAAACGCACCCGCGCTTGGGCCGTTGGTGTGAATGGCGCGCGCCTCGCTGGAATATGCCTGCATCCTATAGGGCCCCGAGGCATGGACCGGCACACGGTTCGCGACCGTTGGCCCCCATGACGCGTAAGCGCCCGTATTGAAACCCCCGGTGAAGTCCATCGCGGTGATGCGCCCATCCGCATCACAGCCAATACGCGCCTGCATCCGCGCCGGATGACGTTTGGTGGTTGAGGCCATGCTTTCACCGCGCGAAAATGCCATCGCGCAGGGTCGCCCGGTACGTATCGCCGCAAGGCCAATCAGGGGCTGCACCGACAGATCAAGTTTCGCACCAAAACCACCACCAGTGGCCGAAGGAATGATACGCACCCGCCCAATTGGCAGGTCAAGAATAGTTGCGGTGGCCTCCTGGTCCATCACCGGTGCCTGGGTGCAGGCTTTTATGACCAAAACGTCACCATCCATCCATGCCAGCCCGGCCTCAGGTTCGATATAAGCGTGTTCGACATAGGCGGTTTCAACCTTGGCGCTGGCCACGAATTGCGAGCCTGCCAGCCTTGCAGCGACGTCCCCGTGCCGTACTTTGCCCGCCAACAAAAGGTTGCCTTTGCGATCTTCATGCAACTGCGGAGCGTCCGGTACTTGCGCGGCTTCAACATCCAAAATGGGCTTTTGTGGGGTCCATACAACCGGGAAACCCCGCAAGTCAAAGGCGTCAGTCGCCTCTGGTTCCACGACAATCAACGCCACCGCTTCGCCCTTAAAACGCACGTGCCCGTCAGCCAGCGCGGGTTGATCGACAAAGGCTGGAATAGTCCCGAACAGATTGTCGCCGGGTATATCGGCAGCGGTCAGAACCGTCAGAACGCCCGGATGCGCCTGCCGCCAACCTTCAATGTCTCCAAATGAAAATCCAGCCCGGTGATGTGGTGAACGGAGGGCGCGTACCAAAGCCACATCCGCGGGCCAGTCATCTGCGCCGTACATCTCCTCTCCTGTGACTTTAGCAACCCCGTCCAGCCGGTCAACGCCAGCACCGATGGCCGCTCCGGCTTCAGGTGCAGCTTTCGCAGGCAGAGGATCATTTGCCCGGCACACCGCTTTGACTATTTTTGCGTATCCTGTACAGCGGCACAGAATTCCACCAAGTGCAGCGCGTACTTCCTCAGGGTCAGGATGCGGGCTTTCGGCCAGTAAAGCACTTGCCGCCACCAGCATTGCCGGGGTGCAAATTCCACATTGCGCCGCGCCAAAGCGCAGGAAAGCTGCCTGAAGCCGTGTCTCGTGCAGACCCTCAATCGTTTTGATATCGCACCCGGCAACCTGCGCCACAGGGGTCAGGCAAGCATTGACCACAGCCCCCCCGACCAGCACAGTGCAGGCCCCGCAATCGCCCGCGTTACAGCCAACTTTGGTTCCCAAAAGGCCCAGATCCTCACGCAACACCGCACTCAGGCGTTTACCAGGATCAACCTCAACTTCACGGGCGGTGCCGTTAACTGAAAAAGCAATCAGGCTCATCCGTTTGCAACCAAAATGGCACGGCTAAGGGCGCGCATAACCAGTTCCTCAGAGGCTTGCAGACGAAAATCCGCATCTGCCCGAATATCGCTAATCGGCTCCAGAACCTTGGCCAGTTCAGCACCAACGTCACCTCGCCAGCTTTCTAAAGTGTTGATTTCTCGCCCCTTCATCGCGTGCTCAAGCCGCTCCAATCGCCGCGCCACGGGGCTTGCCGACCCGACGGAAATCGCTGCGTTGCGGATAAGACCGCCCGACATCTCAATCCGCACTGCCACCATGGAAATCGAAATCACCAGATATTCACGCGCACCAAACTTTTCAAATGCCGCCACCCCGGCTGCGTTGTCTTTCGCGATGTGCAAACCTGTCACTATCTCTTGCGGTTGCAAATCGACCTGGCGCACGCCCGTAATAAAGTCGCGCAAAGCCACCCGCCGCACGCCATCTTTCGCGCTGATCTCGACGTCGGCATCCAGAACAAGCAGCGGGGGCACCCCGTCAGCGGCGGGGGAAGCGTTGCAGAGATTACCCCCGACTGAGCCCGCATTTTGCACCTGTCGCGAACCGATCACCCTGGCGGCTTCCTGCAAGGCACCAAATCCCGCAGGCAGGTCAGCTTTCGCTACCTCTGCCCAGGTCGTCGTCGCCCCAATGCGCCGACCGCTGCCGTTTTCCGAAATACCGCTGATTTCAGGGATTGCAGTAATATCCAGCACTACGCCACGCAATTTTTGCCCATTCAGAGCGGGGTAAATATCCGTGCCTCCGGCCAGTATGCGCGCGCCTGTCGCGGCCAGAATATCAAGGGCGCCCTCCAGATTATCAGGGCGGTGATAGCTCATTTCAACCCATCTTCGCCAATCGCATCCTCGTGGGTCAGCCCGCCGACACGCGGCAGGGGTCTGCCACTGTCAGTTACAGCAACTGCCACCAAAATCTCATTCGCGCGCGGCGCATCGTTAATGCGAACCTCCATCCCATCGAAATGCGAGCGCACATAGGCCGCGTCCTTGTGGCCCAATGGCACATCCAGAGGCGCCCCCATTGCGCCCATCTTTTTGTTAGAGGCCACTAAAGCCGCCCCCTTTTCAACAGCAGCTCTGAGGGGCTTGCCCAGACGCGGGTGCAAAATGGCAGCCGCATGCTCCAGTTCACCATTTTCACCGACCATCGCCGCCTTGCCGTAGCTTTCTGCCTTGCCCGGAGTGATACCCAAGGCCGCAACGCAATTTTCACCCAGCAGCCCACCTAATTCGGCACCGATTTCCATCAGGGCTTCAAGATCGGGTTCATAACGCCCGGCCAACGGGTTCTCGATCACCGCCACGCTGACAGCCCGTCTTGTTGGCGGGTCGATTTCTTGACCGATCTCAATGTGGGTCTCTTCCACGGTGGTTACGATCTTGCGAATTTTTGCGTTACCCATCTCCGCCCCCTATCTCAAACCGTCTTCGCCGACTATTTCCGTGGCCAATAACCCGCCCGAGCGGCTGTGAATGCGCGCGCCGGTGGTCATTACCAGAACCAACAGCATCTCGTCCGCCTTCGGTGCATCGTTGCAGCCAACTTCGAAGCTATCAAAATGGCTGCGCACATAAGAGGCGTTTACATGTGTCACCGGCACATCGAGCCGCGCGCCAACGGCGCCAACCTTCTTGGATGAGGGTACGATAGCTTTGGTGCCTTCCAGCACCGCGCGCATGGAATATCCCCCCGGCGCATGCCACAGCGCGCCATGCTCCAACTCTCCACCCGCGCCGATGATCGCGCCCTTACCGTAACCTTCGACCCTGTTCGCACCACCCAAAGCCTTGGCCAAGCGTTTTGCCATATTCAGGCCCAGCGGCTTTAGATCATCCATGAAATCTGTAATGTCTGGTTCATAATGTCCGGCGAATGGATTTGTGATCACAGCACTTATTGCCCCACGCAAAAGCGGCGTGTCAGGTGCTGGCCCGCCCTCGTGGTGAATTTCCTCGACACTAAGGATTGTCTTGCGCACGGCAATTTCTGGCATGGTCTTCCTTTTCTTCAAATGTCAAATATCGTTAGCATGCCAATGAATATAATGCTAGGCTTGTGCATGCGACAAGAAGCGGAGCCACGATGCCAGAAGGTGAAAATCTTGATCCCACATACGTGTTGGACGATCAGATCGGCTATAAACTGCGCCTTGCCAATCAAAAACACCTTGAGATTTTCGCCCGGGAGTTACCTGGGGTAACACCAACGCAATTTGCAGTTCTGGCCCGACTTACCGAGGTTGGGCAAGTATCGCAAAACCATCTGGGTCGGCTTGTCAGGCTGGACGGGGCGACGATCAAGGGCGTGGTCAGCCGTCTGGTGACAAAGGGATTGGTGGAAACGACGCCCAGCCAAAAGGACCGCCGCCGCTTGCTGATCTCATTGACGGGTAAAGGGATTGAATTCACCGCGCTCGTCACTGAAAAAGCCTTTGTGATCACAGATCAGACAGGCACCAACCTGAACGATGCTGAAAAGGTCAAGCTGAATGAATTACTTGATAAACTGTAAATGGGTTAACCAAAGCTGGTCGGCTCATATGCGGATATCCGCACTTAAGAATCCACGTTGGGGAAACTGAAATGTCCGATATCACCACCAAACTCGTGATCAAAAACATCGGCCAAATCTTGTCGGGGAAACTTGAAGAGCCTTTGTTGGACGGTGATTGTCTTATCGCACTGGACGGCAAAATTGCCGCGATTGGATATGCCAAGGACATGGATATAGATCGGCCAACAACTCTGATTGATGCCCATAACGTGACCCTAGCCCCTGGTCTGATCGATAGTCACGTTCATCCGGTGATTGGGGATTATACACCGCGTCAACAGCAATTGAACTGGATCGATTCCTGTCTGCATGGGGGTGTCACCACGATGATCTCGGCAGGCGAAGTGCATGCACCAGGCCGCCCAAAGGATATCGTAGGGCTCAAGGCTTTCGCTATTGCCTCGCAGCGGTTTTACGAAAACTTCCGCCCCTCCGGTGTCAAGATGCTGGCAGGCGCGCCGGTTCTGGAACAGGACATGGTTGAAAGTGATTTCAAAGACTTGGCGGATGCCGGAGTGACCTTGTTGGGTGAGGTCGGATTGGGTTCCGTCAAAACCGGTGAAACAGCCGCTGAAATGATAAAGTGGGCGCGAAAATACGGCATTCAGTCAACCATCCACACCGGCGGTCCGTCGATCCCCGGGTCAGGCCTGATCGACAAAGACGTGGTATTGGAGGCGGATGCCGACATTATCGGTCATATCAATGGCGGCCATACAGCGCTGCCGGATGATCAGATCACCTGCCTGTGCGAAAGCTGCAAGCGCGGTATCGAGATTGTTCATAACGGCAATGAACGCGCTGGCCTGCTGGCCATGCGAACTGCCTTTGAACTTGGCGAAGCCGAGCGGATAATTCTGGGCACCGACAGCCCTGCCGGGTCAGGCGTGCAGCCATTGGGTATTTTGCGCATGATCGCCATGCTATCTGGGATTGGCGACATCCCCGCCGAGACCGCCTTTTGCTTTGCAACAGGCAACACAGCCCGGATGCGCGGACTTGATTGTGGCATTATCGAAGTCGGAAGATCAGCCGATTTCATCCTCATCGACCAAGCCCAGCATGCACCGGGTAAAACCATGCTCGACAGTATCCGCCAGGGAAATTTGCCAGGGGTTGGGATGACGGTGATCGACGGTACTGTCCGATCACCGCGTAGCCGCAATACTCCTCCAGCCACGCGCCTGCCTGAAATTGTTGAGTAGGCCGCTGGGGTCAACCGGTTTCAGACCAACATTTGACCCCGTGCGCTCAGGATGCGGCAGCTACCGATTCACAGCTGGCAATCTCATGAATCATTGAACGTAGATGGTTCTTGACCTTTTCATCCCTGATAGAACTCAGAGCCATAACAGCCTTGGCGGTCTGATCATCCATCAAAGTTGCGCTGACCGGCTCCTCACCGGCTGCAAGGCCTTCAAAAAAGTACGAAGGCTGCACGTCCAAAAGCTGTGACAACTCAAACAGCTTACTTGCAGAAACCCGATTATAACCGGTTTCGTATTTTTGCAGCTGCTGGAATGACAACCCTAACTGCTTTGCCACACCTGATTGTGTCATTCCCCTGACAAGCCGCGCTTCGCGGATTTTTCTACCTACATGAACGTCTACTGGATGTACCATGCTAGAGATCTCCCTTTTCTTCCCGTATAACGAGAAAGCCGAGTTAGATATTTTTTTCAATTGGTTAGTATTGATCCAGTTGGTCCCAATTTTGTTGCATGTATGGGTGATTTGTGTACCATGCCATCTGAAAGAGAGTTAACACACAGAAAACAATGGAATAATTTTCTGCCAATCCGGGGAGGGGCAAGTTCCCTCATTACGATAAATAATACTAAAAGGTGCGCGGTATGGGTGAAAAAGTGACATCGGCACTCTTGTTTGAGCAAATGAAGTCCTTTGTTTCGCTGGCAGGGACGCTGAATCTTTCGCAAACTGTACGCGACCTGCAATCGACTCGTCAGACTGTGCGCCGTCACATTGCTCTGCTTGAAGAAATGAAGGGCGAGGCGCTGTTTACGATTGAAGACCGACGCTATTACCTTTCAGAAGCAGGACAACGCAACCTGCGCGAAGCGGAAGAATTGATTGCACGTGGCGAGGCGTGGCTGAACAATGCGTCAGGTCATGTCAGCGGGCTGTTTTATCTGACTGCTGAACACGAGCAAGGGTTCACATACTTTCTGCAACAGCATCCCTTGGGTATGATGTGGGAAAGCACATCACCTCTTCTGGCCTTTGGATTGCAATGCTGGGCTGGTGCACGGGGGCGTATTGAAGCAGACGAGTTTCAGGCCATCAGGCCCTATCTGATGATTTTTCGCCGACTGGCCGACGATTGGGTTTGTGTCGAAGTGGGGGACAAAAGCTCGTTTGCCAGTTGGTATGGGTGGGAAAAGGTCCGCTCCTCGGTTGGTTATGGCATCGCTAATCTGCCCGGTGGTGGTGGTTTTGCCAATTTGTTGTCACAGCCCTTCCAGGAAACACGTGTAACCGAAAGTGTGCGGCTCGATCACATCCACACCCGCATCAAAGGCCCTGATAGCGACGAACTGGTACCGATTTCGTATGAACGCCTGTTGATGGCATGCTACTTCCCGGATGGCAGCCGTGCCATTGCTGCTTTGATTAACCGAACCCACAATATCACGATAAAAGGCCTGTCAGATGAGGTTGCCCAATCGATGCCAAAAGAGCTTGTCATGAAAACGACAATTCCCTGACGTTGATAATTTGGTTAATCACACGCCTTTAGGTTACACTTGCTCACGGGACAGGAACGATGGAGCAAGATGATGAGTATTCACGACACTTTTACCGGCGCGCAGTTTGCAACAGAGATTGCAAATTCGGTGCAGGAAAAGGGCATAACATTGAATGTTGGGTCAGATTTTAAGGCCTATGCCGATACAATCGCCAAATATCGCCCTGAGCAACCTTTGGGTGAACCTTTTGATATGCGAAAACAGCCCGTTAACCATGAAAATGCTTTCTGGATCACCGGCTGGAGTCAGGAGGGTGAACTTGTGCACACACAAGCAATGCGACGTTTTCAGCTTGCCTCAAATCTGGCTGATTTCCTTGAAAAAGGTTTTCGCCAGTTTCCCCCGTCGGGCCTGCCTTTAGACCTCAAAAAATCACGCTACTTGGCCGGCCCTGGTGCGCGGGGGATTCGCGGGTTTACCTGTTATCACGGTGAGGCGTGGCTGAAACCGGGAGATAATTCATATCGCGGTAGCGGAATTGCAGGTGTTTTGGCGCGTTTCGCACTGGCCAATGCCATGCTGCGCTGGTCGCCTGACTATATCTTTGGCTTCATGCCTGAACGCCATGCGTTTCGTGGTCTGGTAGAACGTGAAGGGTATATGCACTCAGATCCCGGCGCGCTTTACTGGCATATGCAAGACAGCCCCGAGATTCTGCGTGGATATATGGTTTGGATGGGCCGCGAAGATCTGGATCATATGATGAGCATCCCACCGGTGGATCTTGTTCGCTGAAGGCGCGCCAGTATTAAAGCCTTGTGGCAAGTAGCCGCTAAAACGCTTTGAATGTCAGGGTCGTCAGCGATCTGTCTATACCATCGATATCCAGAAGATTGTCGTTGATGAATTTGCCCACATCATCGTCTTTCGGGATATAAAGCTTCAGTAACAGATCGAAATTCCCCGAGGTTGAATAAAGTTCGCTGTGAATCTCGCGCTGAATGACCGCTTCGGCTACTTCATAGGTCTTTCCGGGTCGGCAGCGTAGTTGCACATATACGCAAGTCGTCATGTTATCCTCATCCTATCAGTCCATATCCACAATGCCACATTGCCAGCGCCAGCAACAAGTTCGGATTGCCGCCTTTTCATGACCCTAATCCCTGCCTATAACGCACATGGCAGCATCCGGGCCAGCAAAGGAAACTATCATGCGCAGCGCAACAGTGACCCGCAAGACCAATGAGACCGAGATTTCAGTGGAAATCAACCTCGATGGCTCCGGGATTTACGACAACCAGACCGGCATTGGTTTTTTTGACCACATGCTGGATCAGCTTTCGCGCCATGCGTTGATTGACATGAATGTGCGCGCCACGGGGGACCTGCATATTGACGACCACCATACGGTTGAAGATACTGGCATCGCCCTGGGCCAAGCCCTGACCCAGGCGCTTGGCGACAAGAAGGGTATTGACCGTTATGGCGAATGTCACGTGCCAATGGACGACGCGCAGGTGCGCGCAGCGCTTGATTTGTCAGGCCGCCCCTTTCTGGTATGGAATGTGGATATGCCCACGACGAAGATCGGCGCATTCGACGCGGAATTAGTGCGTGAGTTTTTTCAAGCTTTCGCCACCCACGGTGCCATCACGTTGCACGTTGACCGCCTGCATGGCTTCAACTCTCACCACATCGCCGAGGCCGCCTTTAAAGCCGTCGCGCGGGCCCTGCGTGGTGCGGTGGAAACGGACCCGCGAAAGGCGGACGCGATCCCTTCGACCAAGGGCGCGCTATAAATGCTGACGGTTATTGTCGACTATGAAAGCGGCAACCTGCATTCGGCCGAGAAAGCCTTTCAGCGCATGGCGCGCGAAGGGGATGCTGGCGACGTGCTGGTCAGCTCGTCACCCGAAGACGTCGCCCGCGCTGATCGCGTCGTCCTGCCAGGCGACGGGGCGTTTCCGGCCTGCTGGAAAGAGTTGCATGACCACCGAGGTATATCAGAGGCGATAGACGAGGCCGTGAACGGGAAAGGTCGCCCGTTCTTTGGTATTTGTGTCGGAATGCAGATGCTGGCAGATGTCAGCCATGAATATACCGAAACGCCGGGTTTTGGCTGGATCGGTGGATCAATCGAACATATCGCGCCAACTGACAAAGCCCTGAAAGTACCGCATATGGGCTGGAACGATCTTGTGCTGGATCAGCCGCATGTAGTTCTTGAGGGGATCGAAACTGGTGATCACGCCTATTTCGTCCATTCCTACCATTTTCATGTCGCCAACACGGTGCACTTGCTGGCGCATGTTGATTACGGCGGCGATATCACCGCCATAATCGGTCGTGACAATATCATCGGCACGCAGTTCCACCCGGAAAAAAGTCAAAAAGCCGGGCTGAGAATGATTGCCAACTTCCTGAAGTGGAAGCCTTAGGCCAAACCAAGAAGGCGCTACCCAAAGGGGTAACGCCTAGCAATACCTTAAACCTGAACGGCCAACCCTATTGAACGCGGTTCCATGTCTGCTTTTTGCAGATAAAAGCGACACAACCTGACACTTTCAGAACATTACCATTCAGAACCATCTTGGACTTAAACTCCTTGTCGGTTGATGGCTGCCAAATCTTGCCACCGGAGTATTTACCGCCTCCATTGGCTGACATACCCCAGACTAGATCTCTGCCGATGTTTTCGCTTTGCGTTTCACCAGTGACATCAAAGGTCCGTGCGATGGAACCGCAAATATCGGACCCACACATGTAAAAATTGACAATAGCGTAGGAGCGGGCATCGTCATCATCATCGACCTCAGTCTGCCACAGTCCCAGCACGGGATCAGAGGCGAAGGCAGGCATGCCAGTAAAAATGACCAATACAAGACCCAAAAGCAGCTTTTTCATATTACTCTCCCTGTTGTTTTGCCCACCCTGCCCCGATGTCCGACCTATGGCAAGCTTAACGTAGCTGCCAGCCCCGGCTTGGCAATCTCACGCCAACGTGGCAAGAGAGCAAAAAAACCGGAGGCTGAAATGATCCTGTACCCCGCCATCGACCTTAAAGACGGCCAATGCGTGCGTCTTGTCCAAGGTGAAATGGACCGCGCCACAGTGTTTTCTGACAACCCGGCAGATCAGGCGCTTTCCTTTCAGAAAGCAGGCTGCAGCTGGCTGCATCTGGTCGACCTCAACGGTGCCTTTGCGGGTGAACCGGTGAATGCCGCTGCGGTCGAAGCGATCCTTGCTGCCACTGACGTGCCCGCCCAGCTTGGCGGTGGCATCCGCGATATGGCCACCATCGCGGGCTGGATTGAGAATGGCTTGGCGAGGGTCATTCTTGGTACTGTCGCGGTGGAAAATCCTGACCTTGTGCGCGAAGCCTCACGCGAATTTCCCGGCCAGGTGGCCGTTGGCATTGACGCACGAAACGGTATGGTTGCCACAAAGGGGTGGGCCGAGGTCACGGATGTGGATGCCACCGACCTTGCGCGCAGTTTTGAGGACGCAGGCGTCGCTGCCATCATTTATACTGACATAATGCGTGACGGAGCGATGAAGGGTCCAAATGTTGAAGCGACGGCGGCCTTGGCCAACGCCGTTTCGATCCCGGTTATCGCCTCGGGCGGCGTCGCATCGCTGGCCGACCTGACGGCATTGAAGAACTGCGGCGCACCGCTTGATGGCGCAATCTCGGGCCGCGCGCTTTATGACGGAGCGATTGATCTGGGGGAAGCGTTGAAGGTTATGAAGGGCGAAACATGCTGAAAACCCGCATCATCCCATGTCTGGACGTCGCCGATGGGCGTGTGGTCAAGGGCGTGAATTTCGTTGATCTGGTGGACGCTGGCGACCCGGTTCAGTCTGCCCGCGCCTATGACGCCGCCGGCGCGGATGAACTTTGTTTTCTAGACATCAAGGCCACGCACGAGAACCGGGGTACCATGTATGATCTGGCCACCCGCACCGCCGAGCAGTGCTTCATGCCGCTTACAATCGGCGGCGGAGTGCGCAGCCCCGATGACGTGCGTGACCTGCTTTTGGCCGGAGCCGACAAGGTCAGCTTTAATTCGGCAGCCGTGGCTGACCCTGACGTGGTGGCGCGCTCGGCCGACCGGTTTGGGTCACAATGCATCGTGGTGGCAATCGACGCCAAAACCGTAAGCCCCGGTAAATGGGAGATTTTTACCCATGGCGGGCGACGCGAAACCGGCATTGACGCGGTCGAATTCGCCCGGCTGATGACCGAAAAAGGTGCGGGTGAAATCCTGCTTACTTCGATGGACCGCGACGGCACCAAACAAGGTTTCAACCTGCCGCTTACCCGCGCCATTTCAGACGCCGTCCCGGTGCCCGTCATCGCCTCGGGTGGAGTTGGTACTTTGGACCATCTGGTCGAAGGTGTAACCGAAGGACATGCCAGCGCTGTTTTGGCCGCTTCGATCTTTCACTTTGGCGAGTTTACCATCCGCGAGGCCAAGGATCACATGGCCAAGGCGGGCATCCCGATGAGGTTGACATGAACGTTTTGGAACGACTGGCCGCGACGATCGAAGTACGCGTGGGTGCAGATCCAGAATCTTCGTGGACCGCCAAGCTTCTTTCGCAAGGCCCTGAAAAGGCGGCGGAAAAGTTTGGCGAGGAAGCAGTCGAGGCAATCATCGAAGCGGTCAAAGGTGACCGGGATGGCCTGACCTCGGAAGCCGCTGACGTTCTTTATCACCTGCTGGTCATGCTAACCTCACGCGGCGTGAAGCTTAACGATGTGCTGGATGAATTGGAGCGGCGCGAAGGTGTGTCGGGTGTTGAGGAAAAGGCGTCGCGTTAACCCACCCTCTTACAGTTTTGAGCTGATCACCCCAGTATTAAATCCACCCATCCGAAGCTCGCCAAACAACCGCTGATATTCAATTTTGGGGCAGCGGTTCTGGATCACATCGCACCCGGCCGCTTCGGCCCTTGCTGCGGCTTCGGCGTTTTCCACCCCGATTTGCATCCACACAGTTATCAGGTCAGGCAGGTGTTCAAGGGCCATGTCAACAATTGGTGACACGTGGTCTGAACGGCGAAAAATATCCAGCATATCGACCTTGGCATCTTTGGGTATCGCGGTCAGGTCGGATATTATTTCCTGTCCAAACAATATCTTACCCGCGTGCCCCGGGTTAACCGGGATCACCCGAAAGCCTTTCAGGTTTAGGTATCGCGCCACGAAATAGCTCGGGCGGGTTGGGTTAATCGACACCCCGACACAGGCCACTACTTTGGTGCGTTTCAAGATTTTTTTGAGTGATTCATCGCTATAATTCTGGATCATGTTCCTCGTGTAACACCTGTGATACGGATAAAAAAGCGCCCGTGGCAATGTGCCCGGGCGCAGTTTGTGGAACGAGGGACAGTAGGGGTAAATCTGGGCGTTCCACTGCCCAGTCCATTAAGATATAGGTCCGCAAACGCGTGAAAGAAGACCCTGTCACTAATTTGTGAACGGGCAGCTATCTCTTGCGTGACGCCGCATACAGCGCCACTGCGGCCGCGTTTGAGACATTGAGAGAGCCAAAGCCACCAGCCGCCGGAATACGCACAAGATGATCGCAGGTTTCCTTGGTTTTTTGGCGCATGCCCGGCCCCTCAGCCCCCAGAACCAAACCAATTGGCCGCCCCCCGGAATGTTCATCAAGCCCCTGATCCAACGTTGCTTCTGCCTCTCCATCAAGACCAAACAGAACATAGCCCATATCCTGCAATCGTCGCATGGCGTCGGAAAGGTTTTTAACCCGCAGGTATGGCTGACGCTCCAAAGCTCCCGAGGCGGTCTTGGCCAAGGCACCGGTTTCCGGGGCCGAGGCGCGCGTTGGTGCAATTACTGCCAGCGCCCCAAAAACCTCGGCCGAGCGCATGACCGCGCCGACATTGTGCGGGTCAGTGACCCGGTCGAGAAGCACCACCAGCGGCACCTGGCCATCACGGCCACCCTGGCCCACACAAACTTCGTCCAGCCCGCCCCAGCGCAAAGGCTTGACCTCAAGTGCTGCGCCTTGATGCACCGATGCCGGGTCCAGGGGTGCTGTAAACCTGCGCGGATCGGCCATCTCCGGCTCCAGACCACTGGCCGCAATCTCTTCGCCAAGCTTGTCTGCTGCGTTTTTTGTTACAATCAGGCGCAGCTTCTCTCGGGCCGGGTTTTGCAAAGCGTCACGCACCGCATGCAGACCAAAAAGCCAGACAGTTTCGGCCGCCGCCACACGACGCGCCTGTTCCTTTTCAACTACCCATTTCGGCTTTTTCACCATGTTGGCCTCCTTTGGCGTAAACGCGCGCGACATTGCTCAGACATTAGCTCTAAACGCAAGGAATTTTGCGGTTGACGCCCCCCTTTGCGACCTCTATTTCCCGCCCCAATGGGCGACAGGCCGCAAGGTGTGGCAGGGGACTGTAACTCCCTCGCGGAGACGCACGCCTGGTTCGATTCCAGGGTCGCCCACCACTCTTCCTCGAGCGTTGAAAAATTGGCGTTTTTGTCATGATATCGACGCGTTAGATGCCTGTTTTCGGCACCCGAACGGAGATTTTCGGCACCCAGATGACCCAAACCTGTCCGTCGTCAGAGTTTTTGGTTCCAGAGGTCGCGGAATTTAGGCGAGTATCTGGCTCATCGGGACAGTTCAGCAAATGTGTTTGCTAGCCTGGCGGGTGGAAAATCACGAGAGCTCTCAGAATGTTCGCATAGCTGGTATCGCGACACGAAATCCAGAATTGGGGTCAGAACACCCGCAATTTGATTGACTCTCAACCCGAAAAAATCTTTTCTGCGGGTCACCAGATTAGGACACGTTTAGTGTCTCAATACACACGTTACGGGAGGACGAAAAATGAATACCTCAACAAAAACATTGGTTTTAGCCTGCGCTTTTGGACTGGCCTCGGGTGTTGCTTTTGCCCAGGGCGAATGCTCGATGGGTAAGACCGTAACCGACGGTGTTTTGACAATTGCCACCGGCAACCCGGCCTATTTCCCCTGGGTGATTGACGACAATCCAGCCTCAGGTCAGGGCTTTGAAGCCGCCGTAGCTTATTCGCTGGCTGAGCATATGGGCTTTAGCAATGATCAAGTTGCGTGGACGCGCACCACATTTGATCAAGCCATTCAGCCCGGTGCCAAAAACTACGACCTGAATATGCAGCAATATTCAATCACTGAAGAACGCAAGCAAACCATTGATTTCTCGGCGCCCTATTACACGGCTGCGGCCGCCGTTTTAGTGCGCCAACCGACACTTGATGCCGGTGCAAGTGCCACGCTTGACTCACTCAAAGCTCTTAAATGGGGGGCCGGCGCAGGCACCACGGCCGGCAGTCTGATCGCCAGCCTGATCGGACCTGACTCTCAAACCCTGCTGTATGACGACAATGCGGACGTGACTGAAGCGCTGAAAGCGGGTCAAATTGACGCCGCTTTGCTTGATCTACCATCGGCCCTGTTCACGGCGGCGGTGCTTTTGGATGACGGCGCAGTCCTTGGCCAATTCGCCCCTGATGCCAGTGGAGATCTGGATCAATTCGGGGCCGTTATGGAGAAAGACAGCGCATTGAAGCCCTGCGTTGACGCAGCTCTGGCAGAAATGGCCGCCGATGGTTCCCTTGCCGGTATCGAAGAGGAGTGGCTGCAGGGTGCGACGGGGGTTCCGGTGATCGAGTAGCGCTGAATTGTGCCGAATAGTACTGTGCGCATGTCTGACGACACGGACAGCGATATAACGAAACCGGCGGCAGAGGCTGCCGGTTTCACAATTGCACAGCGTCAGGAACGTGAAAAGCGGCTGCGCCGACGCGCTAATATGATCGCTACTTTCAGCACCATTGCAGTGGTGTTGGCAATTATCGTTCTGGTGCCTTTAGCCCCCGGTTGGGAAAAGGTGCAAAGGTCGTTTTTCAACGGCGAAGTATTTCTGAAAACCTTTCCGACGCTGGTCAAAGCCTTCATGCTGGACATAGCTATTTTTGCCTGGTCTGCACCGATCATCGCCGTCTGGGCGCTGGTCGTGGCGCTTGCGCGCGACGCGCGCAGCCCGGCCCTGTTCCCACTTCGATTGTTTGCCACTATTTACAATGACGTGTTTCGCGGTGTGCCTGTGATCTTGATCGTCTACCTTATTGGCTTTGGCATACCGGGGTTGGGTCTGCCACGCCCGTGGAACAGCCCCTATATCTGGGGCTCGGTGGCGCTGGTTTTGTCTTACTCGGCCTATGTCGCCGAGGTCTATCGCACCGGCATTGAATCGATCCATGAAAGCCAGCGTTCTGCGGCAAAATCACTGGGTCTGTCCCACTGGGATACAATGCGCTATGTGATCTTGCCACAAGCCATTCGCCGGGTAATTCCGGCCAATATGAACAGCCTGATATCTCTGCAAAAAGACGTGGCCTTGCTGTCTTTTATTGGCCCGGTTGAGTTGTTACGGCAGGCAGGGGTCTTCAAGTCGCTTTATGCCAATTTCACGCCTTATCTTGGGGCGTCCCTTTTGTTTCTGGCCGTCACCATACCCGCCACAAGGCTGGCGGACCGGATGATTGCCAAACAGAACCGGGAACGGAGCTGACCGCATGACCCTTAAACTAGAGCTGAAAGAGGTTTATAAAAGCTTTGGTGCGCTCAAGGTCTGTCGGGGAATTTCCATGACGGTCGACAAGGGGCAAATGATTTGCCTCATTGGCGCGTCGGGGTCGGGAAAATCAACGCTTTTAAGGTGCATTAACCTGCTTGAGGAAGTGGATGGCGGCCAGATCCTGCTGGACGGGCAGGACATCACCGACCCAAGCCTTGACCCCTTACCGTTCAGGCGGCGCATTGGCCTGGTATTTCAAAGCTTTAACCTGTTTCCCCATATGACCGTGATGGAGAACGTCATGCTGGCACCGCGCCGGGTGCACAAACCACCTAAGGCACAGTTGATTGCTGAAACCACCCAGTTGTTTGAGCGTTTTGGCCTTGCGGACCGAATGAAGTATTACCCCGATCAGCTTTCGGGGGGGCAACAGCAACGTGTCGCCATTATTCGCGCCCTGGCAATGAAGCCTGAGATCATGTTGTTTGATGAGGTTACTTCGGCCTTGGATCCTGAGTTGGTGGGCGAGGTTCTGGATGTGCTGCGGCAGCTAAAATCTGAAGGCATGACGATGATCCTTGCGACCCATGAAATGGGCTTTGCCCGTGAGGCCGCGGACAAAATATGCTTTCTGGATCAGGGGATTATCGTCGAAGCGGGCCCACCCCAGCAGATATTCGATGCACCAAAACAGGACCGGACACGCGAGTTTCTCAGCAGGGTGCTTTAACTCTCTTGTGTAACTTCCAACGCCAATGTCACCAACACAGGTATAGCGCTTTCATAGGCGCGTGCTTTTTCAGGGTTCGAGGCATTGCCCCCCTTCGCACGGCTTACAACGCCCTCAAGAATTGCGGCCAGCCGGAAAAAGGCAAAGCAAAGATAAAAAACCCAATTGTCCGGTGGTTCTATACCCCGGCGCTTGGCGTAATCGGCAACATAAGCCTTCTCGTCCGGCAGACCAAGATCGGCCCTCTCCAGCCCGCCCAGTCCACGCATCCCGGCCTTGTGAGGTAGGCGCCATTGCATACATTGATAGGCAAGATCAGCCAGCGGATGGCCAAGTGTAGAAAGCTCCCAATCCAAAAGCCCAATCACCTTGGGGCTGTCCGATGCAAACATCATATTATCCAGCCGATAATCCCCATGCACCAACGAAACCTGCCCGTCATCCTCGGGCAGGTTAACCTCTAACCAGCTGATAAGGCTTTCCATTTCACGGCGTGGCGTCAAAACCGAAGCGCGGTATTGTCGTGTCCAGGTCTCAAGCTGGCGGGCGAAATAATTGCCGGGTCTGCCGAAATCTGCCAGCCCCACAGTGCCCGGGTCAACCTCATGCAGCGCCGCAAGGGTGGCGTTCATCGCGTCATAAATGCCACCCCGCTCGCCTTTCGTCAGCTCCGGCAAGGCGGGATCCCAGAAAATCCGACCATCAAGATATTCCATCACAAAAAAAGCGCGACCAATTGGGGATTGCACATCTTGCGACAGGTGAAAAACCCTGGGTACCGGCACGCCCAAGCCCGCCAGGGCTGCCATCACCCGGTATTCCCGCTCGACCTGATGCGCGGATTTCAGCAACTTGCCGGGTGGCTTTGCACGAAGCACATACGATCCGCTTTGCGCGGAAAGCAAAAATGTCGGATTCGACTGCCCAGCGGCAAATTTTCTCACCTTCCGCAGCCCAAAAAATCCGGCCACATGCGTGCCAAGATAGGTTGCCAAAACCTTCTCAGATATGCCCAAACCCTCAATCATGGCGGAAGTGTTAAATAGTACCACGCCAAACACAACATCTGATTGACTTCACCTAGTCAGGCTGCTTCCTTTCCGCAAAAGAACGAGGTGGAAACATGAGCGATATGAACCTGGGGATGAGTGCGCGGCTGAAACCTATTCACACCGAAGTGGTGCGCATGGTGCGTGATGATATTGCCCCGCTTGATACCGAGTATCTGGCCGATGTGAGTGTGGGGGATCGCTGGCAATTCACACCACGCCAAAGCGAGATTCTTGAAGGTTTGAAAGCAAAGGCCAAAGCCGCAGGTTTGTGGAATTTCTGGCTGACTGACAGCGACAAGGGACACGGGCTTAGCACCGTCGAATACGCCTATCTGGCTGAAGAGATGGGAAAAAGCCACCTTGCGGCCGAGGTTTTTAACTGCAACGCCCCCGATACTGGCAATATGGAGGTGTTTGAGCGCTACGGCACACCTGCACAAAAAGAGTGCTGGCTTGAA